>JAEXBA010000045.1 GCA_023457935.1 Bacteroidota bacterium
GGTGAAAAAGTTTTTCACATATCTGCTTTTATGCGTTTATCTGCTTTCGTTTCCGGAAGTCAGACAGGTTTTCAAGCTGCCCAATCTCATCGAACACTATATTTCGCACCAACTTCGGGATCAGAACACCACCGTTTTCAGTTTCATCAAAATGCATTATCTGGATGAACCGGTGAAGGACGCCGATTATAAGCAGGACATGAAACTGCCGTTCAAAACCCACGATTTTTCTGTGTTTTCGTATACTCCGGTTTTTCCGCCCAAAAAAATAGAATTTAATTTCGAACACGAAATTCTTGATATTTCGGAACAGCATAATTTTGCTTATTCCGAAAGTTTTTATGCTTCCGTTTTTCAGAAAATCTGGCAACCGCCCAAGATTTAATTCAGCACCTTTTTAAGTTTCAAATTTTGTCCGTTCTGTAGGTATGGACATGTTTGACGGTTCTGTCTTCCAAAAAACGACAGTAACCCACTGCAACTTTTATTCTGAAATATAAAGTTTTACTACGATTCTAAACAGTTGACTTTTATCATCTTAGGCAAAAATCATCTTTCAGAAATTGACTTGCATTTTTCCACCGTCGTAATTTTAATTATCAAAACTTAACCCGAAGAAAATGCTCAATAAAATCATAGAGTTTTCGATAAAAAACAAACTCATCATCATTCTGATGACGCTCGGTTTGATTGTTTACGGAACTTACGAAGTCACCAAACTTCCTATAGATGCCGTTCCTGATATTACCGACAATCAGGTACAGATCATCACCGTTTCGCCAAGTTTGGGAGCGCCCGATGTGGAACGGTTTATTACTTTTCCGCTGGAACAGGCCAACAACAACATTGCTGGAATCAAGCAGATCCGTAGTTTTTCACGTTTCGGACTGTCCGTCATCACCATTGTTTTCAAGGAAGAAGTCGACCTTCATTGGGCAAGGCAACAGGTTGCAGAACGGCTTCAGCAGGTTTCCAAAGATATTCCGCAGAATCTGGGAACACCTACAATGGCACCCATTTCCACCGGTCTCGGTGAAATCTACCAATATGTAATCCGGCCAAAAAAAGGATATGAACACCGCTATAATCCGATGCAGCTGCGAACGATTCAGGATTGGATTGTCCGCCGACAGTTGCTTGGTACAGAAGGCGTTGCAGACGTTGCGAGTTTTGGCGGCGAACTGAAACAGTATGAAGTCGCTGTAAATCCGTCCACTTTAAAAGCAATGGGCGTCACAATTAATGAAGTTTTTGATGCGCTCGCAAAAAATAACCAAAACACGGGTGGAGCGTATATCGATAAAGGTCCAAGCGTTCTCTTTATCCGCGCCGAAGGTTTAATGGGAAGTGTTGAAGACATCGAAAACACAGTCGTGAAAAATCTGCCCGACGGTTCTCCGATTCTGATTAAAAATATCGGTACCGTTCAGTTGGGAAAAGCAATCCGTTACGGCGCAATGACCTATAACGGTGAAGGGGAAGTTGCGGGAGCCGTCGTGATGATGATGAAAGGTGAAAACTCGAATGAAGTCATCAAAAAAGTAAAAAGCCGCATCGCCGAAATTCAGAAAACACTTCCTGAAGGTGTAAAAATTGATCCTTTCCTCGACCGTACAAAAATGGTGAACAACGCCATTGGAACTGTAGAAAAAAACCTTCTTGAAGGCGCTTTGATTGTGGTTTTCGTATTGGTTCTGTTCCTCGGCAATGTCCGCGCAGGATTTTTGGTAGCGTCAGTCATCCCGCTTTCAATGCTTTTTGCGATTATCATGATGAATATTTTCGGGGTTTCCGGAAATCTCATGAGCTTGGGCGCACTCGATTTCGGGTTGATTGTCGACGGCGCCGTGATTATCGTTGAAGCCGTTCTTCACCGTCTTCACGGAAGCAAATTCCTTCACGGCACGAAAATTTCGCAGCCAACAATGGATGATGAAGTGTACACTTCTGCAAGCAAAATGATGAATTCAGCGGTGTTCGGACAGATCATTATTCTGATCGTTTACCTTCCGATTCTCACTTTGCAGGGCGTTGAAGGCAAAATGTTCAAACCAATGGCGCAAACCGTAATTTTCGCGCTTTTGGGAGCATTTATCCTTTCGCTGACGTACATTCCGATGATGTCGACTTTGGTTCTGTCTAAAAAAATTACCGACAAAAAGAATTTTTCAGACCGGATGATGGCAAAACTTGAAAATTGGTATCATAAAACGCTTGATACAGTGCTTCGCGTTCCGAATATCATCTTTTTCAGTGTTGTCGGGCTGTTTTTTATTTCTATTTTCATCATGTCGAGATTGGGCGGCGAGTTTATTCCGACACTTCCGGAAGGTGATTTCGCGGTGGATACAAGAGTTTTACCGGGAAGCAATCTTAAAACTTCAACCGAAGCCGTTCTGAAATCGCAGCAGATTCTGCTCAAAAAATTCCCTGAGATTGAAAAAATTGTAGGAAAAACCGGAAGCAGCGAAATTCCGACCGATCCGATGCCGATTGATGCAAGCGATATGATGATTATCCTGAAACCGCGCGCAGAATGGACTTCAGCCAAAACCTATGATGAGCTTGCCGAAAAAATGACTGATGAACTGAAGAAAAATCTCGTCGGTGTAACGTACTCTTTTCAATATCCGGTGAACATGCGTTTTAACGAACTGATGACGGGAGCAAGGCAGGATGTTGTCTGTAAAATTTTCGGTGAAAATCTGGATACACTGAAAGTTTATGCTGCAAAATTGGGAGAAATCTCGAAAAATATTGAAGGCGCACAGAATATTTATGTGGAACCGGTTTCCGGAATGCCGCAGATTGTGATTACGTATAACCGGAATGCACTTTCGCAGTACGGACTGAACGTGAGCGACGTCAATAACATTGTGAATACCGCATTTGCGGGACAGGCAACAGGTTCCGTGTATGAAGGCGAGAAAAAATTCGATTTGGTAGTTCGCTTGAGCGGAGAAAACCGTAAAAACGTGGAAGACGTCAACAATCTTTTGATTTCAACACCAACCGGAGCGGAAATTCCTTTGAATTCTGTAGCGAAAGTTGAACTGAAGGAAAGCATCAACCAAATTCAGCGGGAAGATGCGATGCGGAGAATTATTGTCGGTTTCAATGTGAGAAACCGCGATATACAGACCACCGTAGCTGATCTTCAGGAACAGGTTGACACAAAACTGAAACTTCCGACCGGTTATTCCATTAAATACGGCGGTACTTTCGAGAATCTTCAGCAGGCCAATGTACGTTTAAGCATCGCAGTTCCAATCAGTTTACTGTTGATTTTACTGATGCTGTATTTCGCGTTCAATTCTATTAAATACGGACTGTTAATCTTCTCGGCCATTCCGCTTTCAGCCATTGGCGGAATTCTTTCGCTGTGGCTTCGCGGAATGAATTTCAGTATTTCTGCGGGGGTAGGATTCATCGCGCTTTTCGGGGTTGCAGTATTGAACGGCATCGTTCTGATTGCAGAATTCAACCGGCAGCGGCAGTATCATGATGATTTGCGTGAAGTAGTGAAAATCGGCGGAAAAACACGACTCAGACCTGTTCTGATGACGGCTTTTGTGGCTTCACTCGGATTTTTGCCAATGGCAATCAGCACAGGAGAAGGCGCAGAAGTTCAGAGACCTTTGGCAACGGTAGTAATCGGCGGACTTTTGCTCGCAACTTTCCTCACGCTTTACCTTTTGCCGGTAATGTACATTTGGTTTGAAAAACATTTCCCAAGCCGCAAACGCCAACTCGTGGAACTCAGCGATGATGAACTTGAAAACGACCATTAAAATGAAAACGAAATTCTTAATAATTATACAACTGCTTTTCTGTGGAATGCTTTTTTCGCAGACGCCTGTTTCGTTGGAAACGGCTTATGAAAAGGCACTTCAGAACAATCCTGATCTCAAAAACGGGCAGCTTCGGATCGATTATCAGGATCGCATCAAAGATTCTTACAGAGTGATTGATCTGCTGAACATTTCTGCTGAAATCGGGCAGATGAATTCAGCTTATGTCGACAACAGAATCGGGGCAAACCAAACGCTGCGTTTACCGAAATTCTACAGCAGCCACAAACAGGTTTTGCTGGAAGAACATAAAAGCGCAGAACTGTCTTTGGATGTTCAGAAATGGCAGTTGAAAAGGGAAATTTCACTCATTTACAATCATCTGAATTATCTTGATGAAAAGGAAAATATTCTGAAAAAAGCTGACAGTATTTATTCAAATTATTACAAACGCGCCAAAATCCGTCTGAAAAGCGGCGAAAGTAATATTCTGGAAAAAACCACGGCGGAAACGTACCGTAGTCAGGCAGAAATTCAGTTGCAGAACCTTCGTAAAGACCGTGAAATTGCGCTGTATCAGTTTAATTATCTGATTAATGAAGGTGAAATTTACCGGAATGAAAAGGGAAGTTTCTTCAGTCCAAATATCATTGCAGACAGCACTGTTTTTTTAGGAAATTCCTTGGTTCTGAAACAGTTTGAACAGCAGAAAAACATTGAAAACGCCAAACTTGAAGCCGAAAAAGCAAGACTTCTTCCGAGTATCAATCTGGGAATCAATTCGATGACGATGAAAGGAACCGGTTCGGATGACAAATATTATAACGGAACGCACCGTTTCCAGAGTGGTTCGGTTGGCGTTGGTTTGCCGGTTTTCAACACTGCTCAGAAATCTTTAATTGAAGGGCAGAAAATCAATCAGCAGATTGCAGAGAACAATTATCAGCTGGCTTTGCGCAATCAGAAAAACCAATATACAAAAAATTACGGCGAATACCTGAAACTGAAAAGTGAAGTGGATTATTACCGCACAAAAGGTCTGGAAAACGCCAAAACCATCATGTTTACGGCAAATCTTTTACTGAAGGAAGGCGAAATGAACTATCTGGAATATTCCATTCTCGTGAATCAGTCGCTGGAAATTCAGAACAAATACATTGATGCTCAGAAACTTCTGAACGATAAAATGATCGAACTTAATGCTATAAACAGCAACCCATAACTCAAATAAAAATGAAAAAATCATTCATCATACTGCTTTCCGGACTGCTGTTTTTTTCATGCAGCAAAAAGGAAGAAACACAGACCGAAGAAACGGGAACGGTTGTCGCTCAAGATGTAGTTACGCTGAACGACGCACAGATCAAAAATGCCGGAATTCAGGTCTCAACGCTCAACAATCAGGATATCGGAAACAGAATCGTGCTTCATGGCGAAATTGATGTTCCGCCACAGGCGTTGGCCGGAGTTTCAAGCAATACAGGCGGAATTGTGAAAGTTTCGCGCTTTATGCCCGGAAATTATGTAGCAAAAGGACAGACGCTTGCTGTTCTGGAAAACCCCGAACTGGCGCAGCTTCAGCAGGAATATCTGCAGGCAAAATCTAATTTGGGTTATGCGCAGAAAGATTACGAACGACAGAAATACCTGCATAAATATCAGGCGACTTCCGGAAAACAGATGCAGAAAGCACAGAATGATGCAGAAAATCAAAATGCGGCTGTGAACGGAATGGCTTCACGGCTGCGTTCGTACGGAATCAATCCGGGATCTGTAAGCGGTGGAAATATCAGAAAAACGGTTGCGGTTACTTCACCGATTTCCGGTTATATTTCAACGGTAAATGTTGCAGTTGGACAGTATGTTTCGCCTGCAGAAGTGCTTTTTGAGGTCGTGAATTCAAACAAAACGCATTTAGCACTGAAAGTTTTTGAAAAAGATCTTGGAAAAATTACAGTCGGACAGAAAGTAATGACGTACACCAACCAAAATCCTGAGAAAAAATATGCAGCAAGCGTGGCTTTAATCGGGAAAGATTTTATGCCCGACAGAAGTGTACTGGTTCACTGCGAACTTATTGACAACGATCCGACTTTAATTCCCGGAACCTTCATGAATGCCGATATCGAAACCAATTCTGCGGCAGGATACATCATTCCAGATGACGGAATTGTAACCTGGGAAGGGAAACAGTATATTTTCGAGGAAATCAAACCGAAGACCTACAAAATGTTCCCTGTAATTCTGGGAAATTCCGAAAATGGCTACACCGAACTCACCGGTTTTGATGTTAACAAAGTGAATCATAAATTTGTAACCAAAGGCGCTTATCAGTTATTAATGGCGCTTAAAAACGTTGAAGAATAATATGGCAACCCACAATACAAAGGAAAAAGAGCTGACCATTGACAATTACATGGATAACCATTATATCCACCGGAGCAACTGGTTAAGAGCTGCAGTTTTAGGCGCAAACGACGGAATTATTTCCATTTCGAGTTTAGCAATTGGTGTTGCTGCAGCGAGTGCAACACGGGAACCGATTCTTTTGGCGACAGTTGCCGGATTGGTTGCAGGTGCGCTTTCAATGGCGGCAGGAGAATACGTTTCGGTAAGTTCGCAGACCGATATTGAGAAAGCCGATATCGAACGTGAAAAAATTGAACTTCGCGAAATGCCGGAACAGGAATTTAAAATTCTGACTCAAATCTACGAAAGGCGCGGATTGAAAAAAGAAACTGCAATGCTTGTTGCTCAGGAACTGACCGAAAAAGATGCTTTGTCTGCGCATGTCCGCGATGAACTGGGCATCAACGAAATCAGTCAGGCCAATCCGCTGCAGGCCGCTTTGGCTTCGGGCGCCGCTTTTACCGTAGGTGGAATTCTTCCGCTATTGGTGACGCTGTTCGCAACAGTTTCGGGAATGGAATACTGGCTTTACGGCTTTACCATTGTTTTTCTGGCTGTTTTGGGCGCAGTTTCAGCAAAAATAGGTGGTTCAGGTATTGGGAAAGCAATATTAAGAATCACCATTTGGGGAACGATTGCAATGATTCTTTCAGCATTCGTAGGTTATCTTTTTGGAGTGCAAACAGCATAAAAGCGTGGATTCTTATTAATACTAAAGGCGGTTAACATTTTTTAACCGCCTTTTGTGATGTTTTGTGGCTTGTATTTGCTATTTTTAGAAATTAAATTACAGAATTATGGAACCAATCATCCTCGATATCACTATTTTAAAACCGGTTGAAAAAGTCTGGGAATATTTTACCGATCCCAAGCACATCACCAAATGGAATTTTGCCCACGAAACATGGCATTGCCCGAAAGCGGAAAGCGATTTCCGTGAAGGCGGTAAATTCGTTTACAGAATGGAAGCCAAAGACGGAAGTTTCGGTTTTGATTACACCGGTACTTTTCAGGAAATTGTTCCGAATGTACTCATACGCTATGTTCTGGATGACGGCAGGGAAGTGGAAGTGCGTTTCAATAAGGTTGATGACAGTACCACCGAAATTGTGGAAACTTTCGAACCTGAAAAACAGAATTCACGGGAAATGCAGCGCGACGGTTGGTACGGTATTCTCAATAATTTCCATAAATATGCTGAAAATCACTAACCTACTTTTAGTCGCTTTGCTTTTTTTGACGGCTTTTTCCTGTAAAAAAGAATCTGTAAAATCAGAAGATAGGCAGGATTCTTCAGTTACAGAAGCAAAAAGAAATGAAATGACTTCCGATTCGATAAACTCAGTTTCAGCAACTGAAAAGACGGTTTCCTACAGTACATTCAAAGGTGCGTGGTTTGATATTGAATATCCGTCAACTTTTAAAGCAGAAAATTCACTGAAATCGTATACCAATTCTGAAGGTTTCGACAGCGCAGTTTTCACTTCGCCCGACGGAAAAGTTCAGTTCTATGTTTTTTCACCGCAGTGGAGTGGAGAACCGACGGACATTAAAGTTGTGGAAGGTGAGAGAATCAAAGAAACTTCAGAGGAAAAGAAAAACGGACTGTTCGTAAAACGCTGGACCGTTGAAGCCAACGACGGAAGTTACCGCCGTTCTTATGAAGAAACTTCAGAAAATGTGAGTCATACCAATAAAGTTTTCGGTGTTAAATATGCCACTGAAGCGGATCTTGAAAAGTACAGAGAAGAATATCTGCATTTTAAAAATTCGTTGATTCAATACGCGGATTAATTTATTATGGAGATTTTTAGGCTCAAATCCGGTGATGAAAGAAAAGTTCAGGAACTTTCACAACTGTTTAAAAAAGTTTTTGAAATGGAAGTTGCAGAATCTGCTTCACTGGAATATTGCGCCAAAATTCTGGATAATGAAAACAGCATTTTTATAGCCGCAGAAGAAAACGGAACGCTTATCGGCGGACTTTCAGCTTATATTCTGCCATCAGTTCACGGACATCTGCTATGTTACGTTTTCGATTTGGCGGTGGCTGATCATCTTCAGCGAAAAGGAACCGGAACTTCGCTGATGAGCCATCTTTTTGAAATCTGTAAAAAACTGCAAATTGAAGGTGTTTTTGTGAACGCCGAAAATGAAGACGATCACGCAATAAAATTCTACAAAAAAATTGGCGGTGAAACAAACGAAGACGTTACCCTGTTTTGGTTTCCTTTGAATGAATCTTAAGCGATAACCCTAAAACCGCTGCAGCGCAGAAAAACGTACCTAAATAATTTTCATTTCCCTTGCTTTCTGAATCATCAGAACGGTTTTTCCAACATCAAACTTCTGCAGCAGATTCTTTCTGTGGCTTGCGACAGTTTCGGTACTGATAAACATTTTTTCAGCGATTTCGGGAGTGGAATATCCGGCTGAAAGCAGATTCAGAACTTCCTTTTCACGCCTTGTGATTACCGGTCTTTTATGTTCAGCTTGAGTGATGTTATTCACCAGACTTTTCTGAACTTCGCCGCTCATGAAAACCGAATCTGCAAGAACTTCCTTTATCGCGTTTTCAATAATGGATGTGGATTCGTTTTTCAGAACAAACCCTGAAGCACCGTTTTCAAACGATTTCTTCACCGTATACGTATCGTCGATGTTGGTAAGCATCACAATTTTAAGAGCAGGATACTGCAGGTGAATTTCTTTGGAGAATTCCATTCCGGAACCGTCAGGAAGGTTCACGTCAAGAATCAGTACATCAGCCGTTTTTTCTTTGAGTAAAAGTTCCAGTTCAGCCAAAGTGGAAGCCGTTCCGGTTACTTCATATTCTTTATTTGTCCCGAAATAGTTCCGAAGTCCTTCACAGATAAGCGGATGGTCGTCACAAATAAGCAGTTGTATTGTTGTCATAGTTCACAGGTTATGGAAATGCAGGTTCCTTCATTCGGTGCGGAAATTGTCTTCACGGTTCCGTTCAGCGATTTTACTCTCATCTCAGTACTGTCAAGACCAAGACTTCTTTTTACGCTTTTGTAATCGAATCCTTTGCCGTCGTCTTCAACATCAATCAGCAGCTGCTTTCCCTGTTTCGAAATCTGGACAAGAATATTCGCAGCATTGCCATGCCGTACAGAATTGGTAACAAGTTCCTGTACAATTCTGAAAATATTGAGCTGATGGTTTTTCGAGGTAATTTCATGAAGATTGCTGTGTTGGAAAGCGATACTGACGTTTTCTCCCTGCATTGATTTCAGAAATTCGTGTATTCCGTTTTCCAGTCCGCTTTTCAGCAGCGTTTCCGGCATAAGATTCCTTGAGGTTTGTCTCAGTTCATTCAAAACCGTCTGCAGCTGAGTGGTTGCTTCTTCAAGAACCGGATTTTCTGAATGTTGGCTTGCGGTTTCAAGTTTTAGTTTCAGGCCTGTAATTCTTCCGCCTAAACCGTCGTGAAGTTCCTTTGCCACACGGCTTCGCTCCAGTTCTTCTCCTTCCAGCAACGCTTCGGCAACTTCTGTTTTTTTCTGCTGTTTCAATAGTGAAAGCTGTTGTGCAGACCGCTTCTTTCTCTGAAAAAACCCATAAACAACAAATCCGATAACAGCAAGAAGAAGTACTGCAATTGCAGAAAAAACAATAGTCTGGACTTTGATTCTGTTCTGTGTCTGAAGAAGTTGCTTTTCCTTTTCTGAAGTTCTGTACCGTGTTTCAAGTTCCTGAATGTTTTTTTCGTGTTCGTAGGTGGAAACACTGTCGGAAATTTTCTGGAACTCTTTCAGATGGAGATAGGCATTTTTATAGTCCCCCATTTCGCCTTCCAGCTGAGAGATTTCGCGCAGAACGCCCTGTTTTGTTGTGTGATTGTCGTAAAGAACATTTTCTTTTATTTCCTTTATTAAGGAGTATGCTTCTTCGTATTTTTTCTGCATTTTCAGAATGTAGAACTTCTCAAAATTAAGACTCTGAAGATCAAAAGTAATATTGAGCTTTTTGGCAAGTGCAATTCCTTTATCGGAAGCATTCAGTGCGGCATCCATCTGATTCTGAGAGTTCAGATACCGTGTGAGATAAAGAAAATAAAGCGATCCGTACTGGTTTTCGGGATAGGTTTTCAAAAGATTTCCGGCGATGTCGAGATGTTTTTTGGCTTTTGCTGATGCTTTTGTAGTGAGATAGAGATTGGCGAGATTGATGTGTGTCCATAAAAGAGGAACTCCGCCTTCCCCCGATTGATTCCAGCGTACGGATGGCGGAAAGAAGGTAGTTTTCAGAACCTTTGTAATCCTTAATATCAATTAGGCCCAGTCCGATATCGGTTTGGTAGCCCGCGATTATATTTTTGTTTCCGGCAAGTTCGGCCAGCGGAATACATTTTTTTATGATAATATCAATAAAATTCCTGTCGTTTCCTTTCAGTTTTTCCAGTGCAGCATAGTTGTGCCAAAGTGTGGAACGGTCTTCATACACCAGATCCGTATGGATATTCTTGAGGATTTCTTCCGCTTTCAGGTACAGTTTCTGGCTTTTTGCAATGTCAAGATCGTAAACAATTCCGGCTTCATAAATCAGACTTAATCCTTTCAGTGATTCATCATCTTTCACATATTTCTGCGCCATTCTGATCTGCTCAAACGCCTTTGCTGTGTCGCGGTAAGACCAGTAATCCGGAAGCTGAAGCATTACGCGCGCACGTTTATAATCTGTTTTGGCATTCCTGATTACTGTTTGCATGCTGTCGAGAAATCTGTCAGAGTCCTGAGCTCCGGCGTTGAGGAAAAAAATGAGAAAAAAAAGAAGAGCCGTTCTTTTCATGCAGAAAGGTTATGATCTACCGGTTTTCTGGTAGTTGAAAATCCCCTTTTTAGGGGGTGTAAATTTACTTCAAAAACTGATATTTTTGTAAAAGAAAAACACAAGTGATGAAAATTACATTTTTCATATGAAACTGCTGAACGGCAGTTTTTTTCTTTTCAGAAAAATAGTAATTTTAGGGAAAATAATAAAATGAACAACGATATTTTCCCTTGTCTTTGGTACAACGGCGACGCGAAACAGTCCGCAGAATTTTACTGTGAAGTTTTCGGCGGTACAATTACGGTAGATTCTCCTGTCGTTTTGAATATTGAACTTTTCGGACAGCGACTGATGCTTTTGAATGGCGGTCCGCAATTCGAAAAAAATGCCTCAATTTCTTTCATGGTTTTGTGCGAAACAGAAGAAGAAGTCGAAAAATACTGGAAACCGCTTTCCGACGGAGGAATTGTTCTGATGGAACTCGGTGAATATCCGTGGAGCAAAAAATACGGTTGGGTTCGTGATAAATTTGGTGTTACTTGGCAGGTTTATCTCGGAATGCAGGGCGATCAGAAGATTATTCCGACGCTCATGTACATTCATGAAAACAACGGAAAAGCGATGGAAGCAATGGAACTGTACACCGAAATTTTTCCCAATTCCAAAATCGGCGGTGTTCTGAAATACGGCGAAGGCGTTGGAAATGAAAGCCACGAAGTTCCTGAAAATGTTCAGCATGCGCAGTTTGAACTCGACGGTTACACGTTTTTTTGCATGGATAATTCCTACGATCACAAATTCGATTTCAATGAAGGAATTTCAATTGTGGTAATGACTGATAATCAGGAAGAAACCGATCATTTATGGAATTCTTTAACCGGAAATGGCGGAACAGAATCAATGTGCGGATGGCTGAAAGACAAATTCGGCGTAAGTTGGCAGATTGTTCCGAAACGCTTGCTGCAGCTGATGAACGACTTTGATAATCCTGAAAAAGCGCAAAAAGTAGTGCAGGCCATGATGGGAATGAAAAAGATTGTGATTGCAGAGTTGGAAACAGCGTACGATTCTTAGAATTACGAATGAGTAATTACGAATTACGTTTCCCAATTTTTATTGAATACAACTACAAACATCAACAAAAAATGAAAAACTTAGAATATAAAACGCAGATTAAGGCATCGGCAGAAAAAATATGGGAAACTTTATGGAATCAGGAAAGCTATAAAGAATGGTCGTCTGTAATGAATGAAGGCGCCCGCTACGAAGGGAATTTTGCGGAAGGAACTTACGTTGATTTGTACGATGCGAACAACAACGGAATGTTCAACTTTGTGGAGAAAAATATTCCGAACCGGGAAATGACGATGCAGCATAAAGGCTGGATTTATGGCGGAAAACGCGATGATCAGAACTGGACCGATTCCCGCGAAACGTATTTGCTTACTGAAAATGAAGACGGTGCAGAACTCAAAATCAATGTCAGTGCAATGGATGAATTTGTGGATTTTTTCAACAGCAATTACCCGAAAGTCCTTGAAAAAGTGAAGCAACTTGCAGAAAAATAACAGCAAATTTTGAAACTTCTTTCGGTACTTTTCGGAGCGTTTGCAATAGCACTGATCGGAACAAAAATTTTTCAGGGCGACTGGAATTTTCTGTTGTCCGGAAATATTGCAATGGCGGTGTTCATCATATTTACCGGAGTTTCGCATTTTAAGTTTCAGAAAGGAATGGCAATGATGATTCCTGATGTTTTTCCTGCAAAAATGTTTCTGGTTTACTTAACAGGTTTTCTGGAAATTGCTGCAGGAATCGGACTGTTAATTCCGTCGCTGCGGGAAATTACGGCAATTTTGCTGATTGTTTTCTACATCATCATTCTGTCCGCGAACTTTAAATCTTCAAAACAGAATATCAATATTTTTAAAGCTGATTTTTCCGGTCCGGGAATGAATTATTTCTGGAAAGAACGTTTGCCGATGCAGATTATTTTAATTGCGTGGACTTACTTTTTCGGGATTTATCTTTAGAATATTAGGCAGTGCTCAGATTTCCTTAGTAGTTTTTTAATAAAGTGTTCGGAAAACACTATGAAAGAATTAATTACCTGAGTTTCTAGCCCGGATTGAACGGTCTGTCTGAGCTCTTTTTGGCGGCTGAGGAACGAAGCCGCCAAAAAAGCGAGCAGTGAAAGCCGGACCGAATTTCAATAGAAGCAAAAACCTTGCTGCTCCTAAAAAAACAAAATAATTTAAAGTAAACTACATTTGCAATCGTCATAACTGTTATGACAGCAGAAATTTCCATAATGGCTGAATCTGAAAAGCAGAGCATCATTTCACAAACCGTAAAGAATTACGGCGGAAAACTGATGTCTTTTATCCGTCCCAAAGTGAACACGGCGGAAGATGCCGAGGACATTCTGCAGGAAGTGTGGTATCAGTTCAGCAATGTGACGAATCTTTCTGAAATTGTGAACGTCGGAAGCTGGCTGTACCGCGTAACCGGAAATAAAATCATTGATAAGTACCGCAGAAAAACCACCGAAAACCTCGAAGATTTTGTGTACGAGGATGAAGACGGCAGCTTTTCGATAAAAGATATTCTGCTGCTGGACGAAAGCGCCGATTCTGAACTGAAACTGTTTCAGGATGAGGTTTGGAAGCAGCTTTTCTCGGCTTTGGAAGAACTTCCTGAAAAACAGCGGCTGGTATTCACGGAAAATGAGCTGAACGATAAAACGCTTCAGCAGATTGCCGATGAACACGGCGAAAACCTTAAAACCATCATCAGCCGAAAGCAATACGCTGTAAAACATCTGCGGAAAAGACTGCAGAATCTGTATGATGAACTGAAATCATAAATATCAAGACAATGAAAAATAAAAAATACCTTCTTATACTCATCGCGCCACTCGTTCTGGCCTTGGTAACATTGATTGTCATGTGGCTCTGGAACCTCCTTTTGCCTGAAATTCTTGGTGTGAAAGCCATTTCCTTCTGGCAGGCAATGGGAATTCTGGTTCTGAGTAAGATTCTGTTTGGCGGATTCAGAGGCGGCGGCGGAAAGTTCCGGCGTTTTAAAGAAAGACACTGCGAAAGGAAAACGGACGGAATGACGGATGAAGAGAAAGAAAAATTAAAAGAAATCTGGCGCAAAAAATATGGAACCGGATTCTTTAACAGGGAAAAAAACTAAACGGGTTGCGCCCGTTTTTTTTGTTTTCAGTTCATTCAGATCTCAGATTATAGACCGATTTTTATTGCATTTTTTTTAGTTTTTTAAGTTTTATATCTGCATAATAGTCCAATCAGCGCGGGAACAGCAAATTATTCATAAATTTTTTTACGAAATAGTAAGGTAAAACCAATCAAGATCCGTCTTTATTAAAAAAGAGAAGTAGTAAAATTTAAAATTTAAAAAAATGAAAAATTCAGTTTTAAAAGGTGCTTTAGGAGCGCTCGCAGTAGTTGGAGTGGCATTGGCTGCAAAAAAAGTGTGTGAAAGAAGAAAATTTATGAAAGGCATTTTCGAAGAGTATGACATCAAAGAAAAATCGCCGTTCGCTCTGGCGGATAAAATCCGTGAGCTGGATGATGAAAAATATGCGGAACTGAAAGATAAATTCAAGTCGCAGTTTTCTTCAAACTGCTGCAAAAAATCCGCTGGTTGCACGAAAGAAGAAGCAAAAGCTGAAGCTTAAAATTCAGAAACAATTTCCAGTTAACTAATCATTTGAAACATCTGCAGAATTTCTGTGGATGTTTTTTTATTATAACACAGAGTCACAAGAGTTTTGCACGGAGTGCACCGAGTTTATCCGAAAATGGATAGGCATGCAGTTATTCAAAGTCCTTGTAAAAAAATCTGCGGAAATCTGTGGGAGAAAAATTGTAGAAACTCAGTAATTCAAAAGCTATTTTCCCGTCACAGAAGTTTCATAATTCCTAAGCGTAAAATTCAGAACCGCTTCCACAATATCGCCCATTGTTTCACAGTTTTTCAGCGCATTGTCTTTCAGATAGGCGAGAACTTCCTCACGCAGCTGAATTGTTTTTTCTTTGGGTGCAATTTCGTCCTTTTTCATAATGGCAATCAGCTTGTTAAGACGGTTGGAACCTACCAGCATTCTTTTCGCCATAATCGATCTTTCCTCGTGTTGATACTGTTTTATTGAAGACTGCTCAATATTATCAGCCACAAATTTCACATACTCGTAATTCTCGCGGAAAAACTGCGGCTTATAGGTATTCATGCTGCCTTCATAGCTTTGCTGGTCGAAATCAATACTCCGGATTCTGTATTTAATTTCATCAAAATCCGGCGTCATTTCAATCACAAAATTATACGAACGCTGATCGCCCAAAAGTCTTAGAAAACAACGCTCGTTAAACTTCACAAACTCTTTTGCAATACGCTTTTTGTTGCTGTGTTCGTTCACGTAACGTTCCAGAAAAATATCACCTGGAATTCCTGCAATATGTTCCTCAATCAGTGTATTGTCGTGAACCAGAAAATAAACACGGTTAGGGGAAAGCAAATATTCCAGTTCCAGACCGTAAATCCGAGAAGCATCGGCTTTTTTCACATAAAAATAATCGTGAATGTCGTTGTACTGATTCCTGATTTTAATCCGGAAAGGGTGCGAATTCCCGAACGTGCAGTAATCAATGCTGTCCACCACGAGGTGTTCCGCGGCTTCCTCGTTTCCGTCGGAACGCAGCCGCTGATAGATTTTCAGCAAACCGCTGTTAATCTCGTCCTGTTCATGATAAGCGTACATTACGCCTTCCCAAAGTGTTTCCTTACCGTTTTTGTCCAGAATCGGAAAATGATCGGTAAACCGAAGTAAATCCTCATACATTACCGAAATGTTGATTGTACGGTCGTATTCCGTTAGATAATTCATCAGATCACCGTTAATTGGATAGTGAATTTTCTTTTTGGAAATCTTGATGTCGCTGTGTTTGTCAGAATTCATTCCGGAAGTTTAATCTTACTAATTTACGGATTTTTCAGGAGCTTCAAAGCTGGTTTGCTGTTTCCAATGCGGTCCGGCTCTCCGCACTCGCTTTTTTTCTGGCGGCGGCGGCCTCGCCGCCGCCAGAAAAAAGAGCTCAGACAGATGCTGCGATCCGGGCTATTACACGTTTCCGTTATTCTTATCATAGTCACCCTTCTTAAAACCGCAAAAAGCCTGATATCAATCACTTCAAATAGTACATTTCATCCTTTTCGGTCTTAAAATCAACAGGTTTTAATAAAACTTCTTTGTCACCTCTGCGTTAAAAAAATCATCAACCCATCAAAAAAACTGATTTTACAGTTTCACGCAAATGTTTGCTTTTTCTGATTCTAAAAAATAAAGTCTATTGAACTTAGCTTTCACCCTTTGCGGTCTTAAAATCAGCAGCTTTTAGTAAAACTTCTTTGTCACCTCTGCGTTAAAAAAATCATCAACCCATCAAAAAAACTGATTTTACAGTTTCACGCAAATGTTTGCTTTTTCTGATTCTAAAAAATAAAGTCT
>JAEXBA010000046.1 GCA_023457935.1 Bacteroidota bacterium
AATATAGAAATTAACACTAATTTTAAACAATCATGACAGAAATACAACACAACGAAACCGACAAAAAATTTGAAATTTTTCAGGACGGAAAATCCGCCGGTTTTATGACCTACACTTGGGCCGGAGATGATAAATTCATAATCGACCATACCGAAGTTGACGCGCAGTACAACGGACTTGGATTAGGAAAAAACCTTGTTGAAGCCGCCATAAATTTTGCAAGAAAAAAAGGCGTCAAAATTATTCCGCTTTGTACGTTTGCGAAAGCTACGATTCAGAAAAATTCGGATTGGCAGGATGTTGTGAGCTAATTTCTTTGTCAAAGTCAGAAAAGAAAAAAATCCACGCCGAGCTTTTCGATGTGGATTTTTTCTCGGGCGATGCCAGTATTTTAATTTGAAATAGAGATTAAAAAACCGTATTTTTGTTAAAATCCGGATTTTCTGTCATAATTCCGGTTCAAACCTGATTTTTCAACATTAAAATAAAGATGTATGGCCCATTTGCCTGAACTGATCACAGACCTTGCACTTATTCTGCTGGTAGGTGCGTTTGTAACCATTCTGTTTAAGAAAATTAAGCAGCCGCTGGTTTTGGGTTATATTATCGCGGGCTTTTTGGTAGGGCCGCATTTCAATCTGGTTCCAACTGTTATCGATACTGAAAACGTAGAAACATTAGCGGAAATCGGTGTTATCATGCTGCTTTTCAGCCTCGGTCTTGAATTCAGTTTCAAGAAGCTTATGAGTGTCGGCGGCAGCGCATCAATAACAGCTGTTGTCGAAATTATTTTCATCGGTTTGGGCGGTTATCTCATGGGTTATCTTCTCGGCTGGAATAAAATGGACAGTCTTTTCCTGGGCGGAATGCTCGCAAGTTCTTCCACAACCATTATTCTGAAGGCCTTTGATGAACTCAATCTGAAAACCAAACAGTTTGCGCAGATTGTGTTCGGAGTACTGATTGTTGAAGATATCATCGTGATTTTACTGATGGTCTTACTGTCCACAGTTGCGGTAACGCAGCAGTTTCAGGGTTCTGAAATCGTTTTGACCATACTGAAACTCGTGTTCTTCCTCGCTTTATGGTTTCTGGTGGGAATCTATCTTCTGCCGAGTTTCCTCAAGCGCGCGCGAAAGCTGATGGATGCCGAAACAACGCTTATTTTTTCTGTCGGACTTTGTTTTGGAATGGTTATTTTGGCCACTCAGGTTGGTTTTTCTGCAGAACTTGGGGCTTTTGTAATGGGCTCTATTATTGCTGAAACGACGATGGCAGAGAAAGTGGAGCACATCACGCAGCCGTTAAAGCAGTTTTTCGGAACCGTTTTCTTCGTTTCTGTGGGAATGATGATTGATCCGAATGCCATGGTGGAATATGCATGGCCTATTATTGCGATTACACTTCTGACGATTTTCGGAAAGTTTTTCTTCAGCGGACTGGGCGCTTTGATTTCGGGACAACCTTTGAAACAGTCAATACAAATTGGGATGAGTATGGCGCAGATTGGCGAATTCGCGTTCATCGTCGCCACGCTTGGACTTTCACTTGGTGTAATTTCCGATTTCCTTTTCCCGGTTGCCGTGGGTGTTTCGGCCATCACAACATTCACAACGCCATATATGATGAAAGCTGCGGATCCTTTCTACGACTGGATTATGAAGCGTCTTCCAGAAAAATGGTCTCAGCGCATTGAAAATTACGCTCTCGAAACCGAAAAAATGAATTCCAACCCGAAATGGCAGGAAATCACAAAAGAATACATCCGGATTATCATTCTGAACACCATAATCCTGATTGGTATTATTCTGTTTTTCAGATTTTTACTGATTCCTTTCATCAACAATAATATTCCAGATCCACTGTACCAGAATATCATCACAATATTACTGGCTGTAGTGGTTTCGGCTCCGTTCCTGTGGGCAATTCTGACAAAGAAACCCAAATCGATGGAAAATGTGGAAACCAACAATACCGCAACCATCGCACTGAATATCGTCCGTTTTCTGTTGGGTGCCTTTCTCATCGGACTTTTCATTGATCAGCTTACCTCAACAGAATATGCAATCATTTTTGCACTTCCAGTCGTTCTGTTCCTGCTTTGGTTTTTTTCAAAAAGAATCCAGCGCATTTATCAAAGTATTGAAGATCAGTTTCTTTCCAATTTCAACGAACGTGAAAACGAACAGCTACTCAAAAATAAAACTACGCTTGAATTGCGGCAGAAAAACCAGGAACTGAAGGAAAAACTGAAAGCCTGGGACGCCCATATCGCTGTGATGGAAGTAGATCCACTGGCGAAATACATTGGAATCCGGCTTGAGGAACTGAAATGGAAAGAGAAATTCGGAATCAACGTCGTGTATATCAAACGTGGTGAAAACCTGATCAGCATGCCCGGAAGAAGCAACCGGCTTCTGCCCTATGACAAAGTTGGAATTTTGGGAACGGATGAACAGTTTCAGAATTTTAAAACTACTTTTGAAGAACGCGAAACTGAACTGGAAGATTCTGACGCCAGCCAAATCGCACTGAAAAAAATCCTTATTGACAGAACCTGTAAATATCAGGGCAAAGACATCCGCCATTCCGGCATCCGGGAAGATCTTCTGAGTCAGGTTGTTGGGATTGAACGCGAGGACGGACGCATACTGAATCCGGAATCCAACGAAATGATAAAAGAAAATGATATTTTGTGGATGGTAGGAAACCGCAAGAAACTCCGTGATTTCATTGAACAGAGCGGCCGCGGCGTTGTGTAGCTTTCTATAAATTCCTTACTGTCATAAAGTTTTGTTTTGGCTTTTCCGGCTTCCTCATTTCTCCAAAAAAACTATATTTGCTCATCTAAAATGTAAGGAATGAGTACAGCAAGCGTTTTGCTAATTTGTGTTTTCGTGTATTTCGTAGGTCTTTTGGTGATTGCCTATATCACGAGCCGGAATTCGGACAACCAGTCGTTTTTCATCGGAAACAAAAAAAGTAAATGGTGGCTTGTTGCGTTTGGGATGATTGGAACGAGTCTGAGCGGAGTTACTTTCATCTCCGTTCCGGGAACAGTCGGAAAAATGACTTCCGGCGATTATCCTTTCGGCGGTTTTGAATATTACATGATGGTGATCGGTTTCTTTATCGGCTATTTCATTGTCGCATTCATCCTTTTACCGCTCTATTACCGCATGAATCTCACTTCCATTTACACGTATCTAGGTAAAAGATTCAACGTTGAAGCACATAAAATCGGCTCGCTTTTCTTTATTATTTCAAGATCAATCGGGGCAACAGCAAGACTTTATTTGGTCGTCAATGTTCTTCAGATTTTCCTTCTTCAGGCGCTGGGAGTTCCGTTTTGGGTAACAGCAGCGGTGATTCTCCTGATGGTTCTGCTCTACACTTTTGAAGGCGGTGTAAAAACAATTGTTATTACCGATACTTTACAGACTTCCTTCATGATTATCAGTTTGGTAGGATGTATTTTTTACATTCTCTCACACCTGGATCTATCAGCAGGACAGGCCTATCAGATTCTTGCCGACAAACAGTATACACACTTAATCAATACCGATGTCAATTCAAAGACATTTTTCCTGAAAACCGTTCTGGGCGGAATGTTCATTACAATTGCCATGACCGGACTTGATCAGGAAATGATGCAGAAAAACATTTCTGTAGACAACCTGAAAAACTCCAAAAAGAACATGCTCACATTTGCAGTGACTTTGCTTTTTGTGAATCTGGCTTTTCTTTTCCTAGGAGGACTTCTTTATCTTTTTGCTCAGGAAAACGGCGCAGTTTACAGCCAGATTGTTGATGTTGTGAACGGTAAAGAAAATATCACGAATGTCTTTGGATTTAAGGATGCCGCAGGAAATATCAATAATATCATGGGCGACGATTTGTTTCCGGCGCTTTCACTGCAGGGTTACTTTCCGCTTTTCATTGCTGTGATTTTCATCATTGGACTGATTTCAGCGCTTTTTCCATCCGCAGACGGCGCATTAACTGCAGTTACAAGTTCTTACTGTGTTGATTTATTAAACCTGAATGAAGACAATACCAAAACAGAAAAACAGAAAAAAAGACTGAGAATGAAAATTCACCTTACTTTTACTGTGATTTTCTTTGTTCTGATCATGATTTTCAAAGCCATTAACGACAAATCCATTGTTTACCTTATTATGGAAGTTGCCGGTTATACTTACGGTCCGCTTCTCGGTTTGTTTGCATTTGGAATTTTCACCAAATATCACATTTCAAAAAAAGGAACTATTCTGGCTGTAACGCTTATAGCGCCAACTTTAACGTATTTAATCAACTTTCTGGTCACTCAGAATTCAGATTACCGAATTGGTGTTGAACTGATTATCATCAACGGTTTGCTCACATTTATCGGTCTTTGGCTGATTCGCGACAAGCATCAGACCGCTGTAAATTAAATTGAAATCCGGCTCACCATTCAGCCGGATTTTTTATTAATTTTAACCAAAATACAACAGGATGAAAACGAAAACTTTTGCACTTTTACTTTTTCTGTCCAGCATCTATTCTTTTGCGCAGACCAATTTTGATATTTCAACGCTTCGGATTGGGCCCTTCACGCTTAACATGAACGCAGAAGCTGCCGATAAAATAGCCGGAAAAAAACTTTTTGTTGACGAAAGAAATTACGCTCCGAATCACATTAATTATTACGGAGAAATTGTTTCGGTAACCTTATACGAAACCTATCAAAGTGAAAATGAGGAAAGAAAGAGGCACATTGCCAATATTGCGACAAGCAGCCGGAAATTCCGCACCAAAAGCGGGCTTGGCGTAGGTTCCACAAAGGATCAGCTGATTGATGCATACAGAGGTTTCTCCAGCTTCTCCGTTTATCCCGGGTGGAATGACGACGGAACAGCCAACAAAAGTGAAAGTTTCTTCACACTTACCGATAATGATGCCAATACCGTTCTTTCTTTCAGAATGAAAGACAACACCGTAGTTGAAGTAAGCGTTTACAATGATGAAGGAGGTTGCTGATTCAGCTTAAAATAAAAAACCAGATCCGGTCCGAAATGGCCGGATTTTTCATTTCCGAAAACGCTCAAAAAATTGTAAATTCGCGTGCAAATAAATCAAGTATAATGAGTAAAAGTATTGAAGAGCTGAAATTTCTTACAACACAGATCAGAAGGGATATTTTGCGCATGGTTCACGCAGTGAACTCCGGACATCCGGGCGGAAGTCTTGGCTGCACCGAGTTTTTCACGGCACTTTACGGAAAAGTGATGAATTACAAACTTCCTTTCAGCATGGAAGGTAAAAATGAAGATCTTTTCTTCCTTTCCAACGGTCACATTTCACCCGTGTTCTACTCCACTTTGGCGAGATTCGGATTCTTTCCGGTTGATGAACTGAAAACTTTCAGAAAGCTGGATTCCAGACTTCAGGGACATCCAACCACGCATGAAGGTTTGCCGGGAGTTAGAATTGCTTCAGGTTCACTTGGACAGGGACTTTCCGTTGCAGCAGGAGCCGCTTTGGCAAAAAAACTGGACGGTGATGACAGCTTGGTTTATACACTTCACGGTGACGGAGAACTTCAGGAAGGACAGATTTGGGAAGCACTGATGTTTGCAGCCCACCACAAAATAGATAATCTGATTTCAACCATTGATTACAACAACCGACAAATTGATGGCGATGTGGATGATGTAATGTCGCTTGGAAATCTTCGTGCAAAACTGGAAGCTTTCGGTTGGGAAGTTCTGGACGAGAAAAACGGAAACGATCTGGATGCGGTAATCGCAATGCTGGAACATGCCAAAACGAAAACCGGACAGGGAAAACCAATTGCGATTATTCTTCATACTGAAATGGGCTTCGGAATTGATTATATGATGGGAACCCATGCTTGGCACGGAAAAGCACCGAATGACGAACAGCTTGCACTCGGAATCAAACAGCTTTATCTGGAAGCACCGGCAGATTATTAATTCTTCAAAACTGAACAATGAAATTTACTTATACAGAAAAAAAAGATACAAGAAGCGGTTTCGGAGCGGGACTTGCAGAACTTGCCGATAAAAATCCAAATGTAGTCGCACTTTGCGCCGATCTGATTGGTTCTTTGAAGATGGAAAAATTCATCGAAAAAGCGCCTGAAAGATTTTATCAGGTTGGAATTGCTGAAGCGAACATGATGGGTGTTGCAGCGGGACTTTCTATCAACGGAAAAATTCCATTTACAGGGACTTTTGCCAACTTTTCAACTTCAAGGGTTTATGACCAGATCCGTCAGTCGATTGCCTATTCCAATAAAAATGTGAAAATCTGTGCTTCTCATGCAGGTTTAACTTTAGGTGAAGACGGCGCAACGCATCAGGTTTTGGAAGACATCGGAATGATGAAAATGCTTCCGGGAATGGTGGTGATCAATCCTTGTGATTACAATCAGACAAAAGCGGCAACCATTGCAATAGCTGATTATGAAGGTCCGGTTTACTTAAGATTCGGGCGTCCTACAGTTCCTGTTTTCATGCCGGAAGATATGCCGTTTGAAATCGGAAAGGGAATCCTGCTGCAGGAAGGAAAAGATGTAACCATTGTTGCAACGGGACATTTGGTTTGGGAATCTCTGGTTGCTGCCGACGAACTGGAGAAAGAAGGAATTTCATGTGAAGTGATTAACATTCACACCATCAAACCGTTGGATGAAGAAATCATTCTCAAATCAGTTGAGAAAACAGGAAAAATTGTTACTGCTGAAGAGCACAATTATCTTGGCGGTTTAGGAGAATCTGTTGCCGGAATGCTTTCCAGAAAAAGACCGACTCCGCAGGAATTTGTTGCGGTGAATGACAGTTTCGGGGAATCTGCAACGCCTGCAGAACTCATGAAAAAATATAAAATCGATGCTGCTGCCGTAAAAGAAGCAGTGAAGAAAGTAATGTCGAGATAATTATTACAAAACATACCAAATTAAAACACGCTTTATGCGTGTTTTTTTGTTTTCCGACATAAAAGTCCTATCAATTTCAGGTTTTGTCCTATTAACAAAATTTAATATAGGATAAATTTGACAATCTGAACTTCCTTTAAATAAATGGATTACTGACAAATGGTACAAATTAATAAAATTAATACATCAATTATGAACTTAAGATTTAAGGCTTTAATCGCAGCGTTCACCGTTTCCATGGGAACACTGACTTTCGCACAGGAAACAGCTCCTGCAGAATTCCATAATCCGCCAACAAACACCGAAGTTTTGGTAGGAAGCCGCGGCGTTTCTTTCCAGATGATTACCGATAAGAAAATCAAAAGCGTTCCGCAACTTGGGTTTTTCAGCGTTGTAGATTTAAATTCTGATTGGGGACAGCTGAATCTTGACGATCACATGATTATGGCGAAAGCAACAGTAGACATCGTGAAAGGCCTCAAAGTTGGTGCTGGTTTCCATACGACGCCTGCAACCGGAATCCGTCCTTCTGCAGCATTAATTTACACCTACGCAAATCCAGAATTCCTTCTAATTGCGATGCCAAGAGTTGATCTCAGCAAAAACGCTGCTGTTGAAACTTTGGGAATCGTAGAATACAAACCGGCCATCAATGATACATGGAGATTTTACAGCCGACTTCAGGGAACTTATGTTCATGCGATGAAAGACGATTTTCACGCAAGAAGTTACATCCGTGCAAGAGCAGGTTTAACGTATAAAGAATTTACTTTCGGAGTTGGAGCGAACATGGAATATTACGGACCAACAAAGCATAACGAGAACAATATCGGCGGATTTTTGCAGGTTCTGCTGTTCTAAAAATACTAATCACTTGTTTCCGGGAAGAAGAAATTCTTCCTGCGTTTCGGGGGGCGGATTTGGCCCCCCCCCAAATATTTATAA
>JAEXBA010000047.1 GCA_023457935.1 Bacteroidota bacterium
CATTGTTGATTGGACTCAAGCCAATTGCTTTCAAGCGGTTTTTCAGCCATTCGGGAGATTCACCAACCTTAACGTTTTCAATAACGGCACCTGCATATCTCGGACAAAGTTCCGAATCTTCCACTTCGATCTTGAAGTCTGTACTTCCTTCCTCCTGGAGCGGTTTGGCAGTCACTTTCTGGAATTCCGCTTTCAAACCGTTGGAAATCATAAATGCATTCAGGTCTCTTGCAACGCCGTAATGCGACATTGCATCGGTTCTGTTTGGCGTTAACCCGATTTCATACACGTCGTCGCTCACAATCTCGAAATAATCAGCGAAATTCTTTCCCACTTCATATTTACTGTCGTCCAGAACCATGATTCCGCCGTGATCCTCGCTTAAACCAAGTTCATCTTCAGCGCAGATCATTCCTTCGGAAACTTCGCCGCGGATTTTGGCTTTTTTGATTTCGAAAAACGAGCCGTCTTTTGCATAGATTTTTGTTCCTACTGTTGCAACGGGAACGGTTTGTCCGGCCGCAACATTTGGCGCACCGCAAACAATTTCCACAACATTTCCTTTGCCTAGATCAACCGTCGTCTTGCTTAATTTATCGGCATTCGGATGCTTTTCGCAGGTCAGAACTTTACCAACCACGATTCCTTCCAGTCCGCCTTTAATATTTTCGAATTTTTCAATTCCTTCCACTTCCAGGCCGATATCGGTAAGGTATTCTCCGATTTTTTCGGATTTCAGGTCGGTTTTGATATGATCTTTAAGCCAGTTATTTGATATTTTCATTTTTATAGATTTCAGATGTCAGACATCAGATTTCAGAATCTGTTTAGCTGAGTAATTTGCAAATATCGGGATTTTTTGAGAGAATAAAAACCCTGAAATGCTGATTTGTAAGAAGCAAAAATGGTGTTTATAGCCCGGATTGAACGGCCTGTCTGAGCTCTTTTTGGCGGCTGAGGAACCGAAGCAGCCAAAAAAGCGAGTAGTGAAAGCCGGACCGAAGCTTCTAAGAACGCGAAACCCTTCGTGCTTCTAAAAAAAAATGAGACCTGAAAAATTCAGATCTCATCCTATTTTTATGTTTGAAATTTACATTCCGATCACCGGCATTGAAAGCATCAGCAGGTTTTCTTCGTCTTCAAGACCGTCAACCGGCTCGATGATTCCCGGACGGTTGGGCTGCGACATTTTCATCGTAATATCATCGGAACCGATGACAGACAGCATTTCTGTAAGGAATTTTGAGCTGAAACCGATGTTGATATCGTCGCCGTTGTAATCGCACGGAATCTGCATGTCGGCCTTGTTGGCGTATTCCGTATCTTCAGCGTGAAGGTGAAGAATGTTGCCGGAAAGCTTGAAACGCACCTGATTGGTGGATTTGTTCGACATGATGGACGCTCTTCTGATGGAACTCAACAAAAGATTCCTGTTGATTGTCAGGATATTAGGATTTTCTTTCGGAATTACTGCAGAATAATTCGGGTATTTTCCGTCAATCAAACGGCAGATCCAAACGTTGTTTCCAAACGTGAATTTCGCCATATTTTCATTGAACTCAATCGTTACATCATCGTTGGAATTCGCCAGAATATTTTTGAAAATGCTCAAAGGTTTTTTCGGCATAATGAACTCCATCGGCTCGGAAATAAGGTCTTTTCTTTTGTAAACCACGAGTCTGTGAGAATCGGTAGAAACAAAGTTGGTTTCATCTTCCTTAAACTGGAACAGAACGCCTGTCATTACCGGTCTCAGCGAATCGTTGGAAGTCGCGAAAAGTGTGTTTGTTAACGCCTCCGAAAGAACTCCGGCAGGAATTTTTACGCTTTGTGCAGCATCAAACTCAGGCAGTTCAGGATAATCTTCTGCATTGTCCAAAGCAACAGCGAAGTTGTCTTTTTCGTCCAGGATTTCCAGTTGCGAACCGGTTCCTTCAGCGTTATCTTTTACAGAAAGTGTCAGCGGCTGTTCGCCATACGTTTTTACAAAATCCTGAAAAATTTTCGCAGGAACAGCAAATTTTCCCGTATCATCGGATTTTACTTCCACGGAAGTTACCAAAGTGGTTTCGCCGTCGGAAGCAGTTATTTTTAGGTTATTTTCTTCTAATTCAAAAAGGTAGTTTTCCAGTATGGGTCTTGACTGTGAGCTTGAAATCACTCCACTAACCGTTTGCAGCGCTTTCTGCAATTCTCCACTCGAAACGATGAATTTCATACAAAAATTTATTTTGACAAATATAATGAATTGGACTTAAAATGTATAATAATAAACGCCGAGTTATCAACAATTAAGCATCCGAAAATGAAATTATTTTTTGAATATCTTTGTTAAAATTTGGAATGCGAAAACCGCCTGTTCATAAAAGTTTTTTCAACGCTTTCCGCGGTATTTCCCTAATGCTGCGCTCCGAAAGAAATTTTCAGATTGAAATCCTGGCTTTGGTCATCAATCTGGGATTAATCGTTTTTCTGAAACTTACTCCAACCGATGCGGCTATAGTTCTTTTAACCTGTTTTTCCGTGCTTTCCACTGAAATTCTGAATACGGCAATTGAAAAAATCTGCGATATCGTTCAGCCGGAATACGATGAACGTGTGAAATTTATTAAAGATATTTCGGCGGGTGCAGTTCTGATTTTGAGTATTGCAGCAGTTTTTGTTGGAATTTTGGTTTATTCAAAATACATTTTTTAGAAAAACAGAACTTACGACTCATATCGGAACGCTCACGATTAAAATCTCAATATAAAATCCGGCGGTTGCAAAAACTTTGTTTTAACGCAGAGTTCGCTAAGCTTCTTTGCCTAAATGCTTTTTAAGTGCACGAAGATTCACCTCAGATGAATGGCAAAGATTGCAAAATTCTGTTAATGATCTTGTAATCCTTCAATTTCAAACTTTGCGCTCTTTGCATCGCAACTTAAAATACGCCGGATGTAAAATTAATCATTGCGGTGAAAAATAACAGGTACTTTCCAAGAGAGAACAGCAAAATTCTTAAAGTCTTCAGAAAATGAAAGTGTTACCTTCCTTCTCTATCAGAACACTTATTTGAAATATTCCACTCCGTTTCGGAAAATATTGTGATAGTTCGCCGTCGGAATATTTTTGAACAGTCCTTCTGTAAAACGTTCAGGATGCCCCATTCTGCCGAAAATTTTACCGCTTTGCGAAGTGATTCCCTCAATTCCAAAAAGTGAATTATTGGGGTTAAAAGGCATTCCGTGAGCGATATTTCCTTCAGTATCAATATACTGCGTTGCAATCTGACCTTTTTTATACAGATCTTCCAAAACCTCCTCCGAAGCCATAAATCGTCCTTCACCGTGAGAAATCGGAATCGTATACACTTCTCCTTTCATTCCTTTCAGCCAGGGCGAATCATCGTTGATGACTTTTACATCCACCATTTGCGAAATATGTCTTCCGATAGCGTTGTGCGCCAAAGTTGGTGAATTTTCATCCAGATCGCGGATTTCACCATAAGGCAACAATCCGGATTTTACCAGCGCCTGAAAACCGTTACAGATTCCGAGAATCATTCCGTCTCGTGACAACAATTCGTGAACAGCATCTTTCATCTTCTGATTCTTCAGAACATTCACAATAAATTTAGCAGAACCGTCCGGTTCGTCACCCGCAGAAAAGCCACCGGAAAACACCAAAATCTGTGACTGTTTAATTTCTTTCACCCAATTTTCAATGCTTTCTTCGAGCAGTTCATGGTTGAGATTAATCAGCGGTGCAGAATTCACTAGGGCACCTTCTTTTCGGAAAGCATTCTGCGTTTCGTATTCGCAGTTGGTTCCCGGAAAAATCGGAGCAAAAACTCTTGGACTTCCAATTTTATGGGAAATGATGTTAATGGATTTTTTCTCTCTTCCGTTCAGATTTTCATCCAGAGTCACAACAATTTTCTCGGGTTCCTTCGTTGGAAACAGATCATCAAAAGTTCCGTAATTAACATCAAGTAATTTTTTGATATCTAAATCTAAATTATTGATTTTGAGAATTTCTAAATTATTTACTTTACCAATTAATTGAAGGTTTACATTGTCAATTTCGTTGACTGATTCTATAATCAAACCACCAATATTTTTTTCCAGAACCTGATTTTCTTCAACACAGACTTCAGCACCCAATCGGTTTCCGAAAGTCATCTTCGCAAGCGCAACCGCAACGCCTCCATCTTTAACAGTTTTAACTGAAACGATGTTTTTAGCTTTGATTTCCTGGTGAATAAAATCAAAAATTGTTTTTAGGTTTTCATAATCCGGAAGTCCGTTTTCCTGAAACTGATGACGGAAATGATAGATGAAATTTCCGGCTTTTTTGAACTCCGGAGAAACCGTGTTTGATTTTTCACCGTTCGCGCAGGCAAACGAAACCAGTGTCGGTGGAACGTTGATATCCTGATACGTACCGCTCATGGAATCCTTGCCACCAATCGCAGCCAAACCAAGATTCATCTGCGCATCGTAAGCTCCGAGCAAAGAAGCCAAAGGTTTTCCCCATTTTTCAGGGTTGCTGCCGAGTTTTTCGAAATATTCCTGAAAACTCAAACGGATTTTCCTGAAATCACCGCCCATCGCAACGATTTTCGCAACGCTTTCCACCACAGCCAGACTTGCGCCAACCAAAGAATTCTGCTTTGAAATTTCGGCATCAAAACCCCAGCTTGCAAAAGAAGCGGTTTCAATATTTTCTGCATTCAGCACAGGTAAAGTCTGAACCGAACCTTCCGTTTCTGTCGTTTGATATTTGCCACCAAAAGGAAGCGCAACCGTTGTTGCACCAACGGTTGAATCGAACATTTCAACCAAACCTTTCTTGGAAGCTACATTTTTTTCTGCTAAAGTTTTAAGAAAATTTTCTTCGTTGAACTCTACATTATCTGTTTTAACTTCCTGTAAATGAGATATTTTTGCGTTCTGCGATTTGCTGCAACCGCTTGTATCGAGAAATTCGCGGCATAAATCCACAATTTTCTGTCCGTTCCAGAACATCTGCATTCTTCCGCTGTCCGTAACGTTCGCAATTTCAACGGCTTTAATGTTTTCAGCTTCACAGAATTCAATGAATTTTTCGCTGTCTTTTTTCTCAATAACCACTGCCATCCTTTCCTGAGATTCAGAAATAGCGAGTTCCGTTCCGTTCAGACCTTCGTACTTCAAAGGCAGAACGTCCAGATTAATTTCCAGCGATTCAGCAATTTCCCCAATCGCTACAGAAACTCCGCCTGCACCGAAATCGTTGGATTTTTTAATAAGTTTGGTCACTTCAGGATTTCTGAACAGACGCTGAATTTTCCTTTCTTCAACGGCATTTCCTTTCTGAACTTCCGTGGAAAGCGTGTGAATAGAGGTTTCGTCCTGCTCTTTCGAACTGCCTGTCGCGCCGCCAACTCCGTCCCTTCCGGTTGCGCCACCTAAAACAATTACAACGTCACCATTTGCAGGTTTTTCACGGCGAACCCATGATTTTGGAACCGCGCCGGCAACAAATCCGACTTCCATTCTCTTCGCTTTGTAACCTTCATCGTAAATTTCGGAAACGTGCGTTGTCGCGAGTCCGATCTGATTTCCGTACGAAGAATAGCCGTTTGCAGCCTGTTTCGTAATCGTTCTCTGCGGAAGTTTTCCCGGCAAAGTTTCAGAAATAGGTTCCAGAACATCTGCTGCGCCGGTTAAACGCATCGCCTGAAACACAAATGCTCTTCCGGACAAAGGATCGCGGATTGCGCCGCCTAAACAGGTTGATGCGCCGCCAAAAGGTTCAATTTCTGTCGGGTGATTGTGTGTTTCGTTTTTGAATAACAGATACCACGGTTCTTTTTTTCCGTCGAATTCCGCTTCGATTTCAATTGTGCACGCATTAATTTCGTCAGAAACTACGAGATTTTCAAGGTTTCCGGTTTTATGGAAATACTTTGCGGCCACCGTTCCCAAATCCATCAGTGAAATCGGTTTTGCTTCGCGGCCGAGGAATTTTCTTTTCTCCAGATAATCGTTGAAAATATTTTCCAGCGTTTCTTTAAACTTTCCTTCAAACTGAATATCAGTCAGTTCCGTTTCAAAAGTCGTATGACGGCAATGGTCGCTCCAATACGTATCAAGAACTTTCAGTTCCGTTTCGGTTGGATTCCTTTTTTCTGATTTAAAATAATTCTGAATGAATTCCAGATCATCAAAACCGAATGCGAAACCGTGATTATTATAGAAATCGTTGAGCTGTTGAGTTGTAAAGTCGATGAATCCGTCGTGTGTTTTTACAGCATCCGGAGTTTCTTCGGCAGGAATTTCAAGTTTTGAAAGGTTTTTCTCCTGAGATTCCACTTTGTTGATCAGTAAATCTTTGATTTTAGGAAGATCAGCTTCATCAACACCGGTAATTTCAATCAGTTTTCCGCTGCGAACGGTTGAATTTTCTATTTCTGTCAAAAGTGCGATACACTGCTGTGCTGAATCTGCGCGCTGATCGTACTGTCCCGGAAGAAATTCCGTTGCGAAATGAAGATTTTCTGCCGGATTTTCGCTGTGCAGAATATCCACAACAGGATCCACGAAAGTATTGTTCACCACTTTATCGAAATCAGCTTCATTCAGGCCGAAAATATCGTAAATATTGTAAACCTTCACCGCTTTCACTTCGGGAAGGATATTTTTGATTTCATTAAAAACTTTTGGACTTTCAACATCGAAAATTCCGCGCTTTTCTACAAAAATTCTTCTGTTCATGATTTAGATTTGAGATTCGAGATTTGAGATTTCAGATTACTTCCTGTGGAAATATGAATTTCAAATTTCAAACATTCAATTTCAAATTATTAAAAATGCAGCCGAAAAAGCTGCACAAATTTATACTTTAAGGTCTGCTTCAAGGCCGATTAAATCTGAATATTTATCCAGAATTGGCTGTGCTTCGTTTCTGATAAACTCTTCTGTCTGAACCGGTGCAAAACCGATGAAATTCTTCGGATCGAGTACTTCAGCAATTTTTGATTTGTCCATTTTCAGGGAAGAATCGTTCATAATTCTTTCAATCAGATCGTTTTCCTTGCCTTCCATTTTCACTTTTTTGGAAGCTTCCATGGAATGAACCCTGATGGTTTCGTGAATTTCCTGACGGTCGCCGCCGGCTTTCACTTCTTCCATAATGATGTATTCGGTCGCCATAAAAGGTAACTCATCCATAATATGTTTGTGAATGCGGTTTTCGTAAACCACAATTCCGTTCATAATGTTGTTCCAGATCAGCAAAATTGCGTCGATTGCTAAAAACGCCTGTGGAATCGCCAGTCTTTTGTTTGCTGAGTCGTCCAGAGTTCTTTCGAACCACTGCGTTGCAGCAACCATTGCGGAAGAATTCTGCAGCGACATCACGAATTTTGCCAAAGCACCGATTCTTTCAGAACGCATTGGATTTCTTTTGTAGGCCATTGCTGATGAACCGATCTGATTTTTTTCAAACGGTTCTTCTATTTCTTTCAGATTCTGCAAAAGGCGAAGATCGTTGGTGAATTTGTGCGCAGACTGTGCAATATTGGAAAGCAAAGCCAAGACTTTTGCATCAATTTTCCGGTCGTAAGTCTGTCCGGAAACACCGAACACTTTTTCAAAACCGAATCTTGCGGAAAGTTCCTTATCAAGATGTTTTACTTTGGAATAATCACCGTTGAAAAGTTCCAGAAAACTTGCCGCAGTTCCGGTTGTTCCTTTTACGCCGCGGAATCTTAACGTTTCAATAAAAAATTCGAGTTCTTCAAAATCCAAAAGCAAAGACTGAAGCCACAAAGTCGCTCTTTTCCCTACAGTCGTTAATTGGGCCGGCTGAAAATGCGTGAATCCTAAAGTGGGTAAATCTTTGTACTGAAGCGCAAAATCAGACAGATTTTTGATGACGTTGACCAACTGTTTGCGAACAATCAGCAAACCGTCGCGCATTTGAATCAGATCAGTATTGTCGCCCACAAACGCAGAAGTTGCGCCCAAATGAATAATTCCTTTTGCAGAAGGCGCCACATCGCCGTAGGCGTGGACATGAGCCATCACATCGTGACGAAATTTTTTCTCGTATTCTGCCGCTTTGTCATAATCAATATTCTCAGCCTGAGCCTTCAGTTCCTGAATCTGCTCATCGGAAATTTCAAGACCTAAATCTTTTTCGATTTCAGCAAGTGCAATCCAAAGCTTTCTCCAGTTGCGGAACTTGTTTTCAGGCGAAAAGTTATAAAGCATTTCCGCACTTGAATAGCGTTCTTCAAGCGGGTTTTTGTAGGAATTCATTCGTTCTTTTTTACTTTTTAGATGCACAAAAATACTGTAATTAATTGAGAATTGAAAGTTGAAAATTGAAAGTTTTTCTCTGCGCTTTATTTGTGTTTG
>JAEXBA010000048.1 GCA_023457935.1 Bacteroidota bacterium
CTTACCAACTGCGTATTGGTAACGTCCATCCTTTCGTAATATCCTGCCTGAGTAAGGTTTTTGTCGAACCGGTCAAGTCCCGATGCAATTACATTTTCTTTTCCGTGTATTTCTACAAGCCGGTTGGTAAGTTCGGTGCCGATTTGTCCTAAAGCTCCGGTAATAAGAATTTTTTCCGTGGATGAACTCATTTTTTTCTGTTATAGTTATGCGAACAAAAATAATAAAAATTATACTCAGCCGAAAGCTTGTAAGCAAGTTCAGCAGTCCTTTTTTGAAAAGCAGTCAATTAGTTTTAGTACTTTTAGATTCTCAATTTCAAATGAATATGATTTCACGGTTTTTCAGTCTGTTTTTTCTAAGTTTTTTTGTTTTTTCATTGGGTCAGAAAACTGATCTTGAAAAAATAACGCGCCGAAACGCTGAAGCCATTATAGGATTTCTCGCTTCTGATGCCGTTGAAGGACGTGAAGCCGGAAGCAAAGGTGGAACTGTTGCAGCGGAATACATTATTTCGAAACTGAAAGAATCCGGAATCCAACCTTTGGAAAAATTTTATTTACAGCCGTTTGAAGCTGTTCAGCGGGTTTCAGGAAAGAATTTGAGATGGCATTCAACAGCAGATTCAGTTTCCGCTGTAAAAACCGAAAAACTGTACCGTTCACTTCAAATGAACAATATTCTGAGTGTCATTCCCGGAAAACTGACTGATGAATTTGTAATTGTGGGAGCTCATTATGATCATCTGGGAAATGATGAAAACATTGCGGACGACGGAATTTTCAACGGTGCCGATGACAATGCTTCCGGAGTTTCTGCGGTTCTTCAAATTGCCAAAACAATTTCGGAAAGTAAGGAAAAACCTTTTCGCACCATAATTTTTGCATTTTGGGACGGTGAAGAAAAAGGACTTTTAGGTTCAAAATATTTCGTGAATCATTTCCCTCAAATAAAAAATGTCAAAAGTTACCTGAACTTCGATATGATCGGCCGAAACAACAAAGAAGACGAACCGGAACATGTCGTTTTTTTCTACACTGCTAAAAACAAAGATTTTGAACAGTGGCTCCGTTCGGATATCAAAAAATTCAGTCTGAATCTAAAACCCGATTACCGCGCATGGGAAAATCCGGTTGGTGGAAGTGACAACGGTTCTTTTGCGCAGGCAGGAATTCCGATTCTTTGGTATCATACCGACGGACATCCGGATTATCATCAACCGAGCGATACACCGGAAAAACTGAACTGGGAAAAACTCATCAACATTACCAAAGCCGCTTATCTGAATGTTCTGAAAATGGCCAATCAAAAAAATTATTAATCAAAACTTTTCTCAATAATGAATCCACTGAAAATCAACACAATACTTTTTCTGCTGCTTGTAAATTTTGTTTCTGCGCAGTTTACCGGTTTCAATACGGTGAAGGAAATCCGTGTGAAAAACAAAGGCGTTGTGGTTTCGGCGCATCCTTTGGCGAGTGAAGCCGGCGCAAAAATTCTGAAAATGGGCGGAAATGCTTATGACGCAGCGGTTGCAACGCAGTTAGCTTTAGCTGTGGTTTATCCTCAAGCTGGAAATATCGGCGGTGGCGGATTTTTGGTTGGCGTGAAAAACAACGGTGAAAAATTCACGATTGATTACCGCGAAACGGCTCCCGCAAAATCTTCCAAAGACATGTACATCGATGCGAAAGGAAATGCAGATACCAATCTGTCGCAAAACGGACGGTTAGCCGTTGGAGTTCCGGGTTCTGTCGCTGGTTTTTATGAAACTTTAAAGCATTGCAAACTTCCGATGAAAGATCTCATTCAGCCAGCGATTGATTTGGCAGAACAGGGATTTTCCATTACCGAACGAGAAGCGAATCTTCTCAATTCTCTGCGCGAAAGTTTTCTGGAACACAATTCAACAGCAACAGCGTTTGTGAAAAACGAAAAATGGAAAGCCGGAGATTTACTGGTTCAGAAGGAACTTGCAGAAACTTTAAAACGGATACAGAAAGACGGAATGAAAGGATTCTACGAAGGAAAAACCGCTGAACTGATTGCAAAGGAAATGAAACGCGGAAACGGAATCATCTCGCTTCAGGATCTTAAAAATTACAAAGCTGTGGTAAGAAAACCGATTGTTTTCAATTATAAAAACCACGAAATTGTTTCGATGCCACTTCCCTCTTCCGGTGGAATTCTTCTGGCACAAATGCTGAAAATGAGCGGATTTGAAAACCTGGAAAATTATCAGCACAATTCGACAAAAGCAGTGCAGATTATGGTGGAAGCGGAACGCCGCGCTTTTGCAGACCGCGCTGAATATATGGGAGATCCCGGTTTCATCAACGATAGAACAGAAATGCTGATTTCAGATGAATACTTGAAAAACCGCTGGAAATCCTACAATCCGAATCAGGCAACTCCAAGTTCTATCGTTGGAAAAATCATCAAACCGACTTCAGAATCTACCGAAACAACGCATATTTCAGTTCTTGATAAAGACGGAAACGCAGCTTCGGTAACGACAACTCTCAACGGACTTTACGGAAGCAAAGTGGTGGTTGCAGGCGCCGGATTTTTTCTGAATAACGAAATGGACGATTTCTCCATAAAACCGGGCGTTCCTAATATGTTTGGCGCGGTTGGCGGTGAAGCCAACAAAATTGAGCCGGGAAAAAGAATGCTTTCTTCGATGACGCCGACTGTAGTTCTGAAAAACGGAAAACCTTTTATGGTGGTTGGAACTCCGGGTGGAACTACGATTCCGACTTCCGTTTATCAAAGTATTGTGAATGTTATTGATTTCAAACTTTCTCCGAATATGGTGATTAACGCACCGAAATTTCATCATCAGTGGTTGCCGGAAACTGTTTCTGTTGAGAAGAATTTTCCTGAAACAGCTATTTCGGATCTTGAAAAAATGAATTATAAAATCAACAGAATTTCCGCGATTGGAAGAACAGAAATGATTCTGATTGACGAAAACGGAACCATTACCGGAGTTGCTGACGGACGCGGCGACGATTCTG
>JAEXBA010000049.1 GCA_023457935.1 Bacteroidota bacterium
TCTTTCAGAAATGCAGACATGTAATGAAATTCTTCATCCTGAAGTGATTCGCTCGGCGCATCCAATTTCTTCTTCAAAACCCAGTTTTCAAGTGCTGTTTTCGGTTCAACGGTTAGCGCATACGAAGAAACATGCGGAACTTCAAGCGCAACAGTTTTCTGAAGATTTTCTTTCCAGATTTCAAATCCTGAAACGGGAGATCCGTAGATCAGATCAATGCTGATATTTTCGAAACCGCAGTCCTGTGCCCGTTTAATGGAACTTTCTGCATGAGAAGCATTGTGCGCACGGTTCATCATTGCCAGATCTTCATCAAAAAAACTTTGTGTTCCGATGGACAGGCGGTTGATTTCGGAGCGGCTTAATTCTTTCAGAAACTGTTGTGAAAGGTCATCCGGATTGGCTTCCAGAGTTATTTCAATATCAGAATCGAAACTGAAATATTTCTGTACTTCATCGGTAATCGACTGCAGTTCATTAACGCTTAAAACAGAAGGTGTTCCACCACCAAAATAGAGTGATTTCAGTGTCCTTGTTTCAAGTTCCGTATTGCGGACTCCGATTTCCTTTTTTATTGCTGAAATCATTGCGTCCTTCATTTTCAGTGATGTCGAAAAATGAAAATTGCAGTACGAACACTTCTGCTTACAGAAAGGAATGTGAATATACATCATAAAAAAAGCTCCGAAAAACGGAGCTCAAATTTACCGAAAATAAACGGTTAATATCTGTAACCTCTTACGTTGATGAAGTTGTCGAAATCGTAACCAACACCAATCATGAAGCTGTTTCCACCGTAATCCTGGATATCTGAAAGTCCAAGGTTATAAGTTGCTCCAAAATGGAATTTGTTCAATTTTACTTTCACAACCGGTGCCAACATAAGGTTCTGGTTGTCGAATCTGTTCTGAACATATCTGAAACTTGCTCCCAAAGAGAATGCGTTATAATCATTATGGAAAGTTCCCATCAGGTTATAATCCATCATTCTTGTAGAGTTCGTATTCAGGTTAATCAAAGCGGACGGCGTAATGTAGATCTGGTCAGCGATATGCCAGTCGTAGCCAAGATTAAGGAAAATCTTAATTGGAGAAGGCTCAACATTGTTTACGATGGCTTCGTCGTTGCTCAAAGCAATATCATTAATGGAAGCGCCAGCGAAAATACCCTTGTAAGTAGCGGCCAAACCGAAGTTGGCGTACATCATGAAGATTGAACTGTTGTCGCCCTGAATAAGCGGGTCGTTCTGATTTTCAACATTGATTTTTGTATAATCAAAGTTCATGTTGTAAGCGCTTACACTTGTACCGAATGAAAACTGGTCTTTTCTTTCTCCTTCATCACTGATTGGGATGAAGTATGATGCTCCAGCCGTGATACCGCCGGAAGTAATAGGACCGTTCTGATCTCTGAAAATGGTTAAACCGGCACCAACTCTGTCAAAAATATTTGCGTGCATACCTACCGACTGTACATTCGGTGATTCGCTGAACTGATAAAACTGCTTCTGATAATTAAGATTAACGTGAACATAGTCGGTCTTCCCGTACTGTGCAGGATTGAAGAGGAAGTCTCCCTCCATCAGATACTGCTGATAGTATGGTAAAGTTTCCTGTGCTGTGTATGTTCCGGACAGAAAAACCAGACATACGATAGCATATAGTTTTCTCATAACAAATATTAATTTCAGTTGAACAAATATAAAAAAAAACTTTATATATATTTAGTTTTCCAAATATTTTCTCCACTTTTTTACGGCTTCATCCATATCTTTAGGCATGGGACTTTCGAAGTACATTTCCTGTTTTGTGGTGGGATGTATGAAGCCCAAAGTATGTGCGTGCAAAGCATGTCTTGGCAGTATCTCGAAAACGTTGTTGATGAACTGCCTGTATTTCGGTAAGTTAACACCGCGCAGCGCGATATTGCCCTCGTAGCGTTCATCATTAAAAAGAGTGTGGCCGATATGTTTGAAATGTGCCCGGATCTGATGCGTCCGGCCGGTTTCAAGCTTGCATTCCACCCATGTCATATGCCTGAATCTTTCAATCACTTTATAATGGGTTACCGCATGTTTGCCCTGCGAACCGTCTTCATAAACTGCCATCTGCATTCTGTTTTTGATGTGTCTGCCGATGTGTCCAGTAATCGTTCCGCTGTCTTCAGCGAGATTTCCCCATACAAAAGCCCAGTAAAGTCTCTTCGTTTTACGGTCGAAAAACTGTTTTGCAAGGTAACTCAGGGCATATTCATTTTTGGCAATTACCAAGAGTCCCGAAGTGTCTTTATCAATACGGTGGACAAGGCCAACACGGTCAAGATCCGATTTTTCACCGTTCTGCTCAAAATGATAAGCAAGGGCATTAACCAATGTTCCGTCCCAGTTTCCGTGTCCGGGATGAACCACCATTCCTGCTTCCTTATCTACTACAACAAGGTCATCGTCTTCATATATAATATTAAGCGGTATATTCTGCGGGATGACGACGTTTTCACGCGGCGGACGGGTAAGAAGCACCGAAATCTGATCTCCGGGCTTCACTTTGTAGTTCTGCTTCACCGGAACACCGTTCACATGTACGTTCCCGGCACGACAGGTTTGTGAGATTTTATTGCGTGATGAGTTCTGCCGGAAAATCAGCAGGTATTTGTCGATGCGCAGCGGTTCCTGTCCAGGATCCACTGAAAGCGTCAGATGTTCATACAGTCCGCTGGTTTCTTCACCGGAAGTGTCATCGTTTTCCTCTCCGTTTTCAAGGAAATCATCCTCAATAAAATCGTCGTGCTGGTCTTGCATTTGAGTAAATTTTAGGCCTCAACTGTTTGTTGAAGCCCAAATGATTTATTCTACCACTACTTTTTTTGCTTTCGGTTTTTCTGCCGGTGGCGGTGAAGTGTTGGTCTTTGTTGATGTACTTGTTTTTGGAGTACTTGAAGTCGCAGTTTTGGTAGTATTGGAGCTTGTTGCTTTTGGCGTTTGCTTCGGAGCTTCAGTCTTTGGCTGCGTCGCTTTCTGGGCTTCCTGAGTTTGCGGTTCGGATGTAGGTGCAGCCGGTGAAGAAGGAACACTTCGCTCAATCGGCGCCACATCCTGATAAGCCGGAACTTCCTCATATCTTACCGGAGGCAGTGTGGTATCAATCTTAATTCTGTAAATAGAGTTCAGGTAAGATATTTTACTGCGCAGTTCTGCAGGTGTTTTCTTGCTTGCCCATAGGTCTACCTGCATTCCCTGGTCCCGCAGATCGCCGGCAGCAGGATCCTGATAATATACGATGTCGGTAGGATCGCTTCCGCCGTCTTCGTGTTCCACAAGTCCAACTTCAAAAAGGTTGTTGGTAATAATAGCTTTTGCTTCAGCAACGGTAAGTCCTACAAGATTTGGAACACCAATATTTCTCATCGGTCCGGTTCCGATTACCAGATCTACAGTTGATAATCTTGGCAGTAAAGCTCCGGGCTTCAGTGTATTTCCGTTAAGAAGAACGCGGATTACAGCATCACGCTGAATATTCGGTTCATAAATGGTATCGCCCACCTTCAGGCCGACGCTTTCCAATTTACGGAATGCGAGTCCTTTATAACCGTCAATAATATCCGGCAACTGCACCGGTGCATAGGTTCTCGGATTAACTTTCAGTACAATAGTTCTTCCGTCTTTTACCCTTGCTCCGGCTTTCGGTGAAATATCCAGTACCTGAAACGGCTTGTAACGCGGATCAAATTTAAAACTGTCCACTTCATAGTCCAGTCCTGCATCTTCAAGTATCTTGACAGCGTTGTGAACAGACAGGTTCATGACGTTCGGAACAGGAACTTCCTCACCATGACGGGTGTGGATTTCCAGCCATCTGAATGTCAGCCAGACAAGCCCGACAAATATCACAATAGCTAAAAAAAAGTTTACCAGTACTTTCCAGTGGAAAAGGGATTTAAGCATAAAACTCCTAAATTTAGGAGCAAATATAAATATAAATTTTAGAATTGTTCATTCTGTCTAAAAACTTCGGTGTAGGTTAAAATATCAATACAGTTGGAAAGTTCGTGCAATATTTTTGCTAATTTTGTCCGGACAGAGATAAAAATTTATGGCTAAAAGCATTGTTGCCGTAGTGATGGGCGGTTATTCGGACGAATACAAAGTTTCACTTAAAAGCGGTCAGCTTATTTACGATTCGTTAAACCGCGATCTTTACGATGTATTCAAAGTGGTTATTCTGAAAGATGAATGGTATTTTGAAGATGAAAAAGGCGACAAACTCCCGATTGAAAAATCGGATTTCTCTGTTAACCTGAAAGACGGTACGAAGCTGAAATTTGATGTCTGCTTCAATATCATTCACGGTAAACCGGGCGAAAACGGCGAGCTGCAGGCGTATTGGGATACTGTGGGACAGCAATATACCGGTTGCGGTTTTTACCAAAGTGCACTTACATTCAATAAAAAAGATACTCTTGCCGTACTTTCGAAATATGGAATTCCTTGTGCAAAAAGTATTTACCTGAGAAAGAATGAACCTGTTGATGCTGAAAAAATTGCTGAAGAATTAGGTCTTCCCGTTTTCGTAAAACCTAATCAGTCCGGCTCTTCACTCGGAATTTCAAAAGTGAAAGAAATCTCAGAATTTGATGATGCTTTCAAGCTTGCTTTTGCCGAAGATGATGAAATTCTGATTGAAAGTTTTCTTAACGGTATGGAAGTTTCCGTTGGTGTTGTAGATTTTGCAGGAAAAACGATTGTCCTTGGCATTACAGAAATTGTACCTAAGAATGAATTCTTCGATTATGAAGCCAAATACGAAGGCGCATCAGAAGAGATAACGCCAGCCAGAATTGATGAACAAACCCGTAAAAGAGTAGAAGAAGTTGCAAAAAAGGCCTACGATTCGCTTGGTATGAGCGGTTTTTCACGCAGCGAATATATTATTATGGGCGGTATTCCTTATATGCTGGAAATGAATACCAATCCCGGTTTTTCACCGTCAAGCATTCTGCCGCAGCAGGCCCGCCATTACGGAATTTCGATTCAGGATCTTTGTGGTAACGAAGTAGAAAAAGCACTTGCAAAAAGTAAACAATAAATGAAAATTGCAGTATTCCCGGGATCGTTTGATCCTATAACATTAGGTCATTACGACATTATCGAGAGAGCGGCGCCGCTTTTTGACAAACTGATCATTGCGATTGGGCAAAACTCCCAGAAAAAGTACATGTTTCCGCTGGAAAAAAGAATGGAGTTCATCACAAATTCCGTAAAACACCTAGGAAATGTAGAGATCGATTATTTTGAAGGTCTTACGGTGGATTACTGCATCAAGAAGAACGCCCAGTTCATTATCCGCGGCCTTAGAAATCCCGCTGATTTTGAATTTGAAAAAGCTATCGCACACACAAACAGAACCCTTGCACACCGCAAACTTGAAACCGTTTTCCTGCTCACATCATCAGGGAAATCATTCATCAGCAGCAGTATTGTTCGTGAAATCATCACGCACGGAGGCGAATACGAGCTTTTGGTACCGGATGCGGTAAGAGTTTAAATATTAACAAATACTACCAAGTTGCACGAGCAGTTTAGTTTTCTGATAGAAATTCTCGGAACAATATCCTTTGCGATGTCCGGAAGTTTTGCTGCAATGCAGAAAAGACTTGATCCTTTCGGCGTTCTGATTATTGCATTTGCAACATCTGTCGGCGGCGGAACAATACGCGATCTGTTGCTAGATGTACCGGTTTTCTGGATGCACGATATCGTGATGTGTATACTTATTTTTGTTTCCTGTATCATCGCAATGGTCATCAAGTCGATTGAGAGGAATTTTAAAGTCACGCTTTTTATTTTCGACAGTTTTGGGCTCGGGCTTTTTACGATAATCGGTATTCAGAAAGGTCTTCACGCAGATCTTCATCCGATTATCTGCCTGACTTTAGGAACCATCACCGGTTGCTTTGGAGGAATTCTCAGAGATATTCTTCTGAACCGTATTCCGCTGATATTCAGAAAGGAAATTTATGCTACTGCTTCAATAGTTGGCGGCGGATTATTCCTTCTTATGGTTGAGTTTTCCTCCTTTTCATACACTTTCGTACAGATCACGACAATTCTGCTCATCGTAGCTATCAGAACCTTAGCAGTAAGACTTCACTGGCAGATGCCGAAATTTTACGACAATGTCAGCGACGGCGAAATGTAAACCTGCCGAATTGCTTATCTTTGCGCAAATTTAATTCCTAAAAATGTCCGACATTATTCTAAACACCATTCCAGAAGCCATAGAAGATCTTAAAAACGGTAAAGTAATCATCGTTGTTGATGACGAAAACCGTGAAAACGAAGGAGATTTTCTGTCTGCAGCAGAACTTACCACTCCGGAAATCATCAACTTCATGACGATTCATGGCAGAGGATTAATCTGTACTCCGCTTCCGGAAAAAAGATGTGATGAACTTGGACTCGACATCATGGTTACCCGAAGCAGCGATCCCAAAGAAACGGCTTTTACTGTTTCTGTGGACCTTTTGGGTGAAGGTGTTTCTACAGGAATTTCAGCAAGCGACAGGTCGAAAACCATTCTTGCTTTAATGGATGAAAAAACCAAGCCTGCCGATTTTATGCGTCCGGGACATATTTTCCCGTTACGTGCGAAAAGCGGAGGCGTTCTGAAAAGAGCCGGGCACACAGAAGCCGCTATTGATTTAACTAAACTGGCCGGACTTAAAGAAGGCGGCGTAATCTGCGAAATCATGAACGAGGACGGCTCAATGGCGCGTTTACCGGAACTGATGGAGCTTGCAAAGAAACTGAACCTTAAGATTGTTTCCATTGAAGACCTGATTCATTATCAGCTGAAGAAGGGCGATCTTGTACATAAAATTGAAGAAAGAAAAGTAACAACCCATTACGGTGAGTTCGACTTTCATGCTTTTCAGGAAGCGCATACCGATCAGATTCATTTTGCTTTAACCAAAGGCAGCTGGGAACTGAACGAACCGGTTCTGGTGCGTGTTCAGAGCTCCAGTTCGTATTTTGACGTACTTTCGCGTCTTGCAAGCGGCGAAAAACCTTTGCTTGAGAAAGTTACCGGAATTATCAATGAGGAAGGGAAAGGCGCAATTATTTTTATTAACAACGTCTCCAACGCGGAAAATACGATGAGAAAGCTTCAGCAGTTTATGAATTTTCAGGACGGGCAGGTTTCGCGGCCTACAGTTTCTGCAAATTATATGGAATACGGCATCGGTACGCAGATTCTGAAAAAACTGGGAATCAACAGATTCCGCGTAATCAGCCAGAATCCTTCACAGAAGCCGCTGGTTTCAGGATATGATGTTGAAGTAACCGAAATGGTTCAGCTGTAAATATTACAATAATAAAAAAAATGGTCTGATTTATCAGGCCATTTTTATTTCATCAAAACTCTGGAATCCGTTCAGAAAGCTTTTTACGTCCATTCTTTTTTTTCCTTCCAGCTGAACTTCCAAAGGAAAATAGATTCCGCCTTCAGTATGGATTTTAAAGCTGTTCTTGGAGATGTCAAGAGATCCGGCTGTTTTTTCGTGATTTGTTTCTTCATACTTACCGGAAAAAATCTTCAGACTTTTCTCTTCATCACCAATCTTGATGACGGTGAAGGCACAGGGATAAGGTGACATTCCGCGGATAAAATCGTGCACTTTTTTCGGGTTCTGTTTCCAGTTGATTCTGGTGTCTTCCTTGAAAATTTTGAAGGCATTTTTCGGATTTTCCACCGTTGCCTGAGGTTTTTCCGAAATGTTACTGTCTGCCAGTTCATCCAGAGTTTTCACCACCATCTTTCCTCCAAGTTCCATTAACCGGTCATGAAGCTCGCCCGCGTTTTCATCAGGTAAAATATCAGTTTCTTCCTGAAGCAGAATATTGCCTTCGTCGATTTTTTCATTGATAAAAAAAGTGGTTGCTCCCGTTTTTGTTTCACCGTTAATCACTGCATAGTTGATGGGCGCAGCTCCGCGGTAATCCGGAAGAAGCGATGCATGAAGGTTAAAAGTGCCCATTGACGGCATTTCAAAAAGTATCTTGGGCATCATTCTGAATGCGACAACCACGAAAATATCGGCATTCAGATCACGGATTTGCTGCAAAAATTCAGGATTCCGGAGCTTTTCCGGCTGAAAAACCGGAATATTGTTTTCAACCGCATACTTTTTAACCGGACTTTCCGAAATTTTCTGTCCGCGTCCCGCCTGTTTGTCCGCCACGGTTACCACTCCGACTACTTCGTGACGGGAATGGTGAACGGCTTCAAGAGAATTTTTTGCGAATTCAGGAGTGCCAAAAAAAACAACTTTCAGGGATTTCATGTACAATGATTGTGATTTATTATTAAAAGTGAGTTTATGCAAGCATGTAAGTCCGGAAATTCAGCATTTTTACCTTTCCCGAATCCAGCAGAACAATCAGGTTTTCAAGTATTTTTTCCTTACGCTGAAAACTGAGCTGAATAGCGATTTCCTCAACTGTGGCTGGTTTTGCAGCCAAAATTTTCATGATATCCGCAGTAATATCGTTTCCGAACAACTTTTCTTTCTTTCTTTTGCAGACAGAACACTGCCCGCAGTTTCCGGTATTTTTCTCACCAAAGTAGGAGAGTACCATTTTCATTTTGCAGTGATCCTCGTCCTGCGTAAAAAATTTCATTTCTTCCCATTTCAGAATTTTGTTTTTCTGAATATTTTCAAACAACGACCAGTATTTTCCGCTCATCGCTCTGTCGTTTCGGTGTTTAAGGAATTTAATGCTGGAAAGTGCACCGTCGATATATTCCAGATGTCCGTTTTTTTGCAGATCCTTTATTCTTTCTTTTAACTGCGTGGGTTCAGCTCCGGTTTTACGGCCGAGAACATTTTCACTAAACAGTACTTTATGGGTTGAGAGCCCGGGAAGATTTCTAAGAAGTATTTCAAGGAAATAAGCGTCTTTTTTGGGAAGCATTTCCATATCCGCAGCATTTATTTTCAGCTCCAGGGAAGAAAGTGATTTATAACTGTTCATGTAAATGATTTCCTGATTATGCAGGAAATTCAGAACATTATTAATCTTTGCTGCTGAGCAGTTGGTGACATTTTTCAGACGGTGAATGTGCAGCTGAAAAATGTTTTCCGGAAGCTCACCTTCAGCAACCTGAAAAAGAGAGTAAAGATATCTGATGATCTTTTCAAATTCAGCTTTGCTGGGCGTTTGGTTCTTCAGTATTTTATCAAAATTAAGCATTTCGGCTTCGTTCCAAAGCAGAAAAGCAAAGCTTTCAAGACCGTCTCTGCCTGCGCGTCCAATTTCCTGATAATAATTTTCGATACTTGCAGCCGGCGAAAAGTGAATAACGAAGCGAACATTTTCTTTGTCGATTCCCATTCCGAATGCGTTGGTTGCAATAAGTACATTTTGGTTGCTTTCAATCCAGTGATTCTGTTTTCTGTTCTTTTCTTTTGCCGGAAGTCCTGCATGAAAAAAATCAACGTCAGGGATTCCACTGCTTTTCAGGAAAGCAGCCAGTGATTCAGTCTCTTTTCTTGTTCTGGTGTAAATTATTCCGGAATTATTGGTGTAGCGCAGCAAATCAAAAATCCGCTGATATTTGTCTGATATTTTTTCTGAAAAAATTCTGATGTTATCTCTTCTGAAGCTTTTCTGAAAAACCTGAGGATTCCGAAGTCCGAGATTTTTTTTGATGTCTTCCAGAACTTTTGCAGTGGCTGTTGCAGTAAGCGCGATACACGGAGCACTGAGGTGCTGCTCCCGAAAATTCCGGATGTTTTGGTAGCCCGGACGGAAATCCTGTCCCCATTCTGAAATACAGTGGGCTTCATCAACCGCAAGAAAAGAAACCTGTATTTCCGGGATACTGTCAAGAAAAACGGCATTGGTAAGCCGTTCAGGAGAAACATACAGGATTTTAATAATTCCTTCTTTGCAACGGGAAAGAACTTCCTGAGTTTCAGATTCGTCAAGTTCCGATGACAGGAAGTCTGCTTCGATATTTCTTTTTCGGAGCTGACTGATCTGGTCTTTCATCAGTGCAAGCAGAGGTGAGACGACCAGGCATGTTCCTTCTGAAATTATGGCCGGAAGCTGAAAACACAACGATTTTCCGCCGCCTGTCGGAAGAAGAGCCAAAGTATCATTTCCGGCAAGCAAACTGTCTATTATGTCTTCCTGAGCATCACGGAAAGAGTCGAATCCCCAAAATTCTCGGAGCGCCTGATATTTGAATTCTCTGTATTTCGCCGGTGAAACCACACTGTAAATGTACGTAAACAGAACTGCAAAACAAAAAGCCGCAAAAAATTGCGGCTTTATTTTTACATCTGAAGAATCAGATTATTTTGCTTCGAAGAATACCCTTCTGTTCGCTCTGTTTTTCCATTCTGGACATTTAGTAGCCGGCTCACATTCAGGATATTTAAGATCTTTTTCACCTCTACCTTCAGACTGAAGTTTAGATCCGTCCACACCATTGTCGATCAGATATTTTCTAACGTTGTTAGCTCTTCTTTCAGAAAGTTTCTGGTTGTAAGCATCAGAAGCTCTTGTATCTGTTGCACCGATCACTTTGTAAGCACCGTTTGTAGAGTTGATGTAGCTTACCGCGTTGTTAAGGATTGGTGTGTTGGAAGGAAGAATTTTGTCTGAATCCAGATCAAATTCAATACCTTCAAGAGTTCTTGTATCATCAGTAATAGTTCCGCCAGTTACAGCCGGACCTGTTGGACAACCCTGGTTTTCAACCGGACCTGGAACAGTTACACACTTATCGTAAAGATCAATTACACCGTCAAGATCTGTGTCCAAAGCTACACCAGCTCCATCAACTCTTGCGCCAGCAGGAGTGTCAAGCTGTCTGTCCCAATCGTCACAAACCCCGTCGTTATCGTTGTCACCGTTTTTACAAACTTCAACATCCTGGTTTCTTTCAGCAAGAACATCAAGTTTGTAGTAGATTTCCTGAAGTGGGTCATGCCAGAAAAGGTGAGACTGGTGTTTACCCAGTTTAAGGGTAAGACCAAGCTGTGCGTTAAAGAAATTATCAGAAATCTGATCTTCTCTCATGTTGATTGGGCTGTAAGCAGCTCCACCACCGTCGAATTCATCATCTCCGGTAACAACATACATCAATCTACCTTCAAGGTCGATTCTTCTGTTTACTTTATATTTCAAACCGGCACCTGCCTGTCCAAACAGTGAAGATAGTCTGAAAGGCTTTACTTCTCTCTGAAGTCTCTGCCCTGCATTGTCTTCAAGATACGCTCTGTATGCCAAAGTTCCGATACCAGCATAACCGTGTAAAGCCCATCTGTATGGTGATTTGTTGTCTACTCTTCTAAGAAGGTTAGAGAAGTTGATGTCTCCCAAGATGGAAATTGCATCAAACTGAGTTCTGGCACCAACATGCGTGTAAGGATTACCCGTTGCCGGAGCGTCTTCTTTTTTAGTATTGAACCAACCCTGTCTTGTTTCTCCTCTGTCGTACTGAAGTTTCAGTCCGAAAGCGTGGGTAATGGCTTTGTCAACACTGAAGTATGCCGAATATCCGAACACATCTTTACCTGCACCGTTACCGTTTTTAATAGAGGTAAGGTCGGCAGACTGTACCAATGGGATACCTGCACCGGCAGAGATTGACCAGTCGTTGAATCTTTTTACATCTTGTGTAAAAGGATAAACATTCGCTGAACCTGAAGTGTACGTGTTAGGATACTGATCGGTTACCACCATCAGTGAATCCTGAGCAATTGCCGCTACAGGCAGCGTTATTGCTAATGCTAAGGTTGCTAAGTTTAGTTTCATATTTTTCTGTTTGATTTTTAACGTTTATTATTTTGCTTCAAAGTATACTCTGCGGTTAGCTTCGTTTTTCCATTCTTCACAGTTCGTAGCCGGTTCACATTCAGGATATTTAAGGTCTTTTTCCCCTCTTCCTTCAGCGGTTAACATGCCAGCAGAAACTCCTTTTGAAGTAAGATACTTCACTACAGAAGCAGCTCTTCTTTCAGACAGTTTTTGGTTATAGGCATCGGATCCTCTTGTATCTGTTGCACCAATCACAAGAAACTGCCCGTTTTGGTCAAGAGATTTGATGACATCAGCAGCGTGATCCAGTTTTTCGAACGATTTGCTTCTGATTTTATCGCTGTTAAGTTCAAATTCGATTCCTTCAAAATCTTTGTTGATTTCGTCGATAGCAGTAACTGTACCTGTTGGAGCTGGAGAATAGGCAGTCGTAGGACACCCTTCGTTTTCTACAGGTCCCGGAACTGTTACACATTTGTCATAAAGGTCAATAACGCCGTCAAGATCCATATCAAGTGCTACACCGGCACCGTCAACTCTTGCACCGGCAGGAGTGTCAAGCTGTCTGTCCCAGTCATCGCAAACACCGTCGTTATCGCCGTCTCCGTTTTCACAAACTACGAAGTCTACAGGTTGGTTTTCCAAATCATAGATTCTTCCGTAAGTTTCCTGAAGCGGATCGTGCCATGCCAGATGAGATAGGTGTTTTCCTAGTTTTACAGAGAATCCAAGATTCACGGTAAACATATTGTCTGAGTAAGAATCATTAATCAGGTTATAGTCGATAACCGGCGCCTGATTTCTTGTCCATCCGCCACCGTCAAATTCCTCATCGCCTGACATAATGTACATTGCTCTTGTTTCAATATCAAGACGTCTGGAGATTTTATACTTAAGTCCAACACCGGCCTGATAGAAGAATGATGAAATTCCCAGTTTTTGGTCAACTTCAATCGGAATTCTTGGAGGGTTGGTATTCCATCTGGATCCGTTTGCATCGGTAAGACTTGTGTTGTAGCCCTGGAAACCAATTCCGGCATAACCGTGCAGTGCCCATCTGTAAGGAGAATGATTGTCAACTCTTCTTAGAAGATTTGAAAAGTTAATGTCTCCAAGTAAACTTACCTGTCTGTATTTGGTCCACGCATCAGCAACACCTGCAAGCTCGCCGTAGTAGCCTGGAAGTTGGCCTTTCTGCTTGGTTTCGCCCATCTGGTACTGAAGACTCAGTCCGAAGGTATGTGTAATCTGCTTATCAAGACTCACATATCCGTTCCAGCCCCAGTTAATGTCACCATCATAAAACGACGTTAAATCCGAATGCGTCATGAAAGCAGCACCTCCACCAAAGGAAATCGCCCAGTCATTGAATCTCTTCGCATTATTGTCGAATCTTGCCACATTTGCCGAACCGGAAGAAAAGGTATTCGGATAATCTCCAATGGTAACCACAGCGAGACTGTCCTGGGAATACACTGCGATTGGCAATGACATCAGTAGTAACAGTTTAAATTTCATATATTCATGTTTTTGGTTAAAGACCCAGTTCTTTTAATAGTTTCTTTGAAAAATCACGCTCTGAAACATGCTTTTCATGCGGAATTTTCAGTTTTTCAGAAATGAAGCGGATATTGTCATAATATACAATGTCGATATCTATAATCCTGTCTGTATACCGTCCCAAAATACCAGAATCCGCCTCGCGACCCATCATTTTTTCAATTCTTTTGAGGGTGCAGAGCAGCTGGACCGGAGATAACGATACTTCAGTTCTAGCTGCAATATTACAAAAAATATTGTTTGTCACAAATTCTACAGGCTCTGTAACAAGGATTTCACTTTTATTTAATACAAAAATACGCTCTTCTTCCATGAGCGAAAATGCAGTTTCAATATTTTTTTTTGTATTTCCGAGGTTACTTCCCAGTAACAAAATGGCCTGATGTGACGACATATTGTAAAATTGTGATAAAAATGAAAAATTTTTTCAAAAATGTACTGGCAAATATAGTGGCAATCCTCATAATCGGAGGAATCTTCATGCTGTTTTTCATAATGATGATTGCTGCCAGCGCAATCAGCGGTGATCCGAAAGCACATGTAAAAGACAATTCGGTACTTACTCTGGATTATAAAACCAACATTATAGAGAGTCCTTCAGAAGATCAGGATGATTTATTTTCCTTTAGCTCCAAATCCAAGAATGTACTGGCTTATGACGTAATTGAAGCCATCAGCCGTGCAAAAACCGACGATAAAATCAAAGGAATCAGTCTTGAAGCCGATTTCGTAAATGCGGGAATGACGCACCTTGACGACGTACGTACTGCGCTGGAAGATTTCAAGAAAAGCGGGAAGTTCGTATATGCTTATGGCAATACATCGACTCAGTCGGCATACTATCTTGGTTCTGTTGCAGATCAGTATTATCTGAATCCTTCAGGCCTTATTGAACTCCGCGGAATGTCAACTGAAGTGCTCTATATGAAAAGTCTTGCTGAAAAATATGGTATCGGCATTGAAGTAATCCGTCACGGAAAATTCAAAGCTGCCGTTGAGCCGTTTATGCGTGATGATATGTCTCCCGAAAACAAAGAACAGCTTTCTACACTTCTGAATGATATATGGAGCAATAATTCCGCTAAAATAGCTGCGTCAAGAAAAATTGATACCGCTCAGTTCAGAACTGTAGTGGACAGTCTGTACGGTTTGATTCCGGAACTTGCACTTCAGAACAGACTTGCCGACAAATTAATTCAGAAAGGAGAGTACGATGACCTGATCAGAACAAAAATAAAAGTAGACAAGGATAAAAAGATCAATAAAATTTCCTTTAATAAATATATCAGTTCTTACAAGGAGAAATCGGGATCGTCCAAAGATCATGTTGCGGTACTTTATGCATCCGGAAGTATTTATGGTGGTGAAGGTTACGACGGTGTTTATGCCAGAAACTTCGTGAAGCATGTCCGCGATCTTGCGAAAGATAAAAACGTAAAAGCGGTAGTTTTCCGTGTGAATTCACCTGGCGGAAGTGCAAACGCTTCCGATGAGATTCTTTTCGAGTTGCAGCAGCTGAAAAAGCAGAAACCACTGGTGGTTTCATTTGGTGATTATGCGGCATCCGGAGGTTATTACATTGCAATGGGCGCGGACAAGATTTATTCCGAACCAAACACCATAACCGGTTCTATCGGAGTCTTCGGACTGTTTCCTTACGCGAAAGATCTGGCCAACAGAAACGGTGTGTATGCACATGAAGTTTCTACCAACGCCAATTCCACAATGGCTTCACCGATTAACGGACTGAGCCCCGGCGGACTTTCAATTCTTACAAGAAGTGTGGAAGGAACTTACAAGAGATTTGTACATTTCGTTACACAGAACCGTAAAAAATCCTTTGATGAAATTGATGCAGTAGGTGAAGGAAGAGTTTGGAGCGGAACACGCGCAAAGAGTATCGGTCTTGTAGATGAACTGGGCACATTAAACGATGCCATAAAATATGCCGCAAAACAGGCAAAGCTTACTGATGCGAAAGTAAAATCCTATCCAAAGAAACGTTCAAAGTTTGAAGAGATTTTTGAGGATCTTGATGAAGATGAGATTTCTGCAAGAATCCTGACCCGAAAACTGGGTAAAGAAAACACCCGTATTTTTGAGATGATGACGGATCCGAAAATGAAGCCGTCTGTAATGATGGAGATGCCGTTTCAGTTAAAAGTTCAGTAGAATCATATTAGTTTTTCATAAAAAGAAACCGCGCAAAACAATTTTGTTTGCGCGGTTTTTCTAACTTTTTTATTTCTTTTATCCTCTTCTTGTTGCCATTCCGTAAATCCAGAGGACTATTAAAGCACCAACAACGGCCAAAGCGATACTTCCGATATCAAAATCGTCAGTTGTTCCAAGTCCCAGCATTGTTCCGATCCATCCTCCAACGAATGCACCAACGATACCTAAAATAATTGTCATAAGCCACCCCATATTCTGGTTTCCCGGCATAATGAATTTTGCGATTGCACCTGCAATAAGACCAAATAAGATCCAAGCTAAAATACCCATAGTTTAAAATTTAATTGTTAATAATTATGTTTTGGTTTGATCAAATTTAGTGCAATTTCCAATTCGAAAAACCAAAAAGCAGAAATTTTATAAAATCTTAAACAAATTGTAAAACTGGAAGGTTATCTTCTCTTAAAAAAGGAATCTACAAACTCTTCACCGTTAAACAGCTGCAGATCCGTCATTTTTTCGCCAACGCCGATATATTTTACCGGAATCTGGAACTGGTCTGAAATTCCGATAACAACTCCGCCTTTGGCAGTTCCGTCAAGCTTCGTGATGGCCAACGCATTTACTTCTGTTGCTGCCGTGAACTGTTTTGCCTGTTCAAAAGCATTCTGACCTGTGGAGCCGTCGAGCACAAGAAGAATTTCATGCGGAGCGTCCGGAATAACTTTCTGCATCACTCTTTTAATTTTCGAAAGCTCGTTCATCAGGTTTATTTTGTTGTGCAGTCTTCCTGCGGTGTCAATTATGACCACATCCGCATTCTGAGCAACGGCACTCTGAACCGTGTCGAAAGCAACGGAAGCCGGGTCGGAACCCATATTCTGCTTTACAATCGGAACGCCAACTCTTTCACTCCAGATGGTCAGCTGATCGACAGCGGCTGCCCGGAAGGTGTCACCTGCGCCAAGAATCACTTTCTTTCCCTGTGTATGAAACTGATGGGCCAGTTTTCCAATGGTTGTGGTTTTACCGACACCATTGACACCAACCACCATGATGACATAAGGTTTTTTGGTTTCGTCGATATTGCCGCTTTGTGCGTGTGGATTTTCAAGAAGAAGACCGGAGATTTCCTCACGGAGGATTTTGTCGAGTTCGTCGGTTCCCACATATTTGTCGCGGGCAACACGGCTTTCAATTCTTTCAATGATCTTGATGGTGGTTGAGGCGCCGACATCGGAAGCAATAAGTACTTCTTCCAGATCATCGAGAACTTCATCGTCTACTTTGCTTTTTCCGACTACGGCTTTTGAAATTTTTTCGAAAAATCCCTGGCTTGATTTTTCAAGACCGTGATCCAGTGTTTCTTTTTCTTCTTTGTTGAATATTTTCTTAAACCAACTCATATAGTAAGATATCAGATGTTAGAGGTGAGATTTCAGATTATTTTTTACTAACTGCAAAAGGGATTGGCTTCACCGTTTTAAAAATATTATTTGAGTCGCCGCCACCCGATCCTTGTTTTGCAACGGAAATCCTTTCGGATTTGCTGAAGGTAAAAGCGCTGGCGATGGTTTTGCCAATATTTTTGCTGAACAAAGATAAATAAAAAAACTACCCAAAAATTGAGTAGTTTTAATATCGTTGTTGCTGAAGATTACTTCTTTAGGAAAGCATCAACATCGTCAGCATTCATTACCTGCTCTTCGAAAACGTAAGCACCAGTTTTTGGCGACTTTACCATTTTCACAACTTTGGTCATTTTTTTTGACTGACCCGTCTGTAGGGTTGCTACTACTTTCTTTGCCATTGTACAATATCTTTATAAGTGATTACTTAATTTCTTTGTGAACAGTATATTTCTTAAGAACCGGATTGTATTTTTTAAGCTCCAGTCTTTCAGTAGTGTTCTTTTTGTTTTTTGTAGTGATATATCTTGACATACCAGCTACACCGGTTTCTTTGTGCTCTGTGCACTCAAGAATAACCTGAACTCTGTTTCCTTTTTTTGCCATGATTTCTTATTTTTTAATAAATCCGTTTCTTTTTCCTCTTTCCACTGCTTCCTCGATACCAACTCTGTTGATAATCCTCAATCCGTGTGCAGAAACTTTAAGCGTGATGTTTTCGTCTGTTTCCGGAAGGTAAAATTTCTTCTCCAGTAAGTTAATTTCAAAACGACGCTTCGTTTTGTTATTAGCGTGAGAAACGTTGTTACCAACCATTGCACGCTTTCCTGTTATTTGGCAAATTCTTGACATATCTCGATGTTCTTTATTCGACTTAATTATTTGAGAGTGCAAAATTATGAAGAAAAATTCAGATAGACAAATATTTCTAAATTAATTCTTTAGATAATTTACTTTTTCACTTTAGGAAGCGCAGCACTGTTCTGTTTACGGTTCTGAAACCATTTAATCAGCGCATAAAACACCATAAACCCAAGCGCAAAAATGGATATTCTTGAAAGCAGATCCCCGGATCTTACATAAAAAGTTTGTCCTTCGTAGAGCTTTATTTTAGCCGGAAGTGCAGTCTGATCACCGTAAAAAGTATCGGCTTCAATTTCGCCGAGCGCGTTGATGTGTGCAGAAATTCCTGAGTTGGCGGCGCGTGCAATTTCTCTTCTGGTTTCAATGGCTCTTAACCTTGCGTAGGAAAGCAGCTGCTGGTGTCCCTGTGTAACGCCCCACCAGGAATCGTTCGTCATAATTGCCAGGAAATTGGCGCCTTTCTGTACATATTCGGTGGTGAATTCACCGTAAATACTTTCGTAACAGATAATTGGTGCGAGTTTTCCTTTATTGAAATTATTGGTGAATACTTTCCGTTCTTCGTCGATTCCCAGTGAAGCTACCGTTCCGCCCAAATTAATCATCGCATCGCCTAAGAGCGGTTTCAAAACATTCATATAAGGGAAAATTTCCACACCGGGAACGAGTTTTCCTTTATGGTAAACCTGAACCGGATGGTCTGGAGAAACCTGAACAGAAGTATTATAGCTTTCCACCATGATTCCCTGCGAAGTTTTATAAGCATTTGTCGGAGCTTCCAGTTCGTCCGGATAAAATTTATGTGAAGAAATTCCGGTCGCAAATACCGAACCCGGATGTGAAGCGGTGAAACTTTTCAGCGAATTCAGCAGCTGGCTGTTTTCAAAACCTCTTTCGGAAATAGAACCGTAACCGGGAAGTGTCGTTTCCGGAGCAATATAAAAATCGATTTTTCCTATGGAATTTTTCTGAGCTAAAGTCAGCAGGTCATTCAGAATGGTTAAGCTGTCTTTTGAATATTTTTCGGTGTACGGATCAAGTTCTGGCTGCAAAAGCAGAACACTCACTTCTCCCGATGGTTTCTCATTAAATGAACTGTACTTCAGCAATGAAATAATCATCGGAACGGCAATCAGGCCGGCAACAATTGCAGTGTTGATGATGAGACTTTTCTTTTTCCTTCCGGCCTGCCAAATTCTGAGCGTATAAAAAATCAGAACATTAATCAGTAAAATCCAGAAACTTCCGCCGGTTGCGCCGAGTGTGTCGTACCACTGAATCAGCTTCGGATATTCTGAAAAAGCATTTCCGAGATTCAGCCAAGGCCATGTTAATTCCCAACCCATGTGAAATTTCTCGAAACTCATCCAGATTGCGATGAAAAATGCAAGTCCCCAATACGTTCCCTGCCACTTTTTATACCAATGGTACAGCTGGAAAACCAGTGAATACAGCAATGAATTTGCCACTACCGGAAAAACTACCGCCATCATGGAATGGGAACCGTCCGGATTTTTTGAGCCGTACAGCCAGCCGGTTGTTACGATATTCCAGATAATAAATGTAAGGTAGGAGAGCCCGAAAATAAGTGTGCCTTTTCTTTTTACCGCCGAGAATTTTGAAACTTCGTGCTCCATCATCAGCAATGGAACCAATGCAATGAAGATAAAGAACGGTATTCCGTATGTTGGCCATGAAACCGACAGCAGCATTGCGGAGATCAGCGATAGAAGAAGGTATTTCATCCGTAAAATTTCAAAGGGCAAATTTAAGTCTTTTCAATTGAATACTTTTGCAGAAGATGTTAAGGAAAGTTTACAGAATTCTTATTGGTCCGTATACCGTTTTTCTGCTGTATCTGATGCTTTTTGGTTTCGGGAGATTTCAGTATGATGAAAATATTGTACGGATGAATCCTCTGGTTTCAACCGTGGATTTTGCCAAAAGCAGTTTTCTCTGGAACCGGCATGAGCATTTCTACATCAATGTTTTCGGGAATATCCTGATGTTTGTTCCGTTTGGGTTTCTGGGCTGGCTTCATCCGAAATACAGAAAATTCCCAACCCTGATTTTTAGTTTTCTGTCCGCTCTCATTATAGTAGAAGCGGTTCAGTATTTTTCGAGGATGGGAATTTTTGATGTGGACGACTTTCTGCTGAATACTTTGGGCGTCGCACTCGGTTTTTATGTTTTCAGGAAGCTGAATTACGAAAGGGAAGCTTCATAGGCGTTCCAGCCCGCAATTTTATACTGAAGTGATGCCTGTTCCGGGTTTTCAGCTTTATAAATTCCTCTTCCCACGATAATAAAATCGCTTTGAAGATTCTGGAAAACATGTTCCGGAGTATTGTACTGCTGTCCTTTACCGTCGCCTTTGTCTGCGAGATTTACGCCCGGTGTGAAAAGCAGAAGTTCAGCCGGAATTTTATTCTGCGAAACACCGCCAATTACATTCGGATGCGAAAGTGCTATTTTGGTGGCTTCGTCACGGTAATTCTGATCGGTTAAAGTTCCTTTTGAAGACATTCCGATAATGGCAACAACACCGACATTGCGGAAACAGTCTAAGCTTTCGTAACCGCCGATTACCTGTGAAGTTACGAAATCTGCCCAGTTGGAAATTTTATAGGTTCCATAAGAAAACTGCAGTTCCTGTGTGTTGCCGATATCCGCAAACTTACGGTCTTCCATAATAAGGAAGTTATGTTTTGCGGCGATATCTTTTAACGGAAGAATGGTTTTTTCGGGATCAAAATCGGTAATAATGTCGATGTGTGTTTTCAGTGCGACGATATTCGGGCCAACTTTTTCTGCGAGATCCAAAAGTTCGTCGGTTGTGATGACGTCTGCAGAAGCAATCAGGTTTGATTTCTTTTCAATGGCAATTTCCAGAAGTTTCTGCGCCACTGAATGCTGCGCTTCGTTGAGTTTGTCTTCGTAGGAAAGCCGGGTTTCTTTTTCAAACTTTACAGTGTTGCCGGCAAGGAAATCGTTGATTCTCGTTACTTCGTCATCCGTAAGTTTTCCTTCTTCCTTCAGCATTCTGCACACTTCAGAAATGGTAAATAAAGTATGAACCCGGTAGCCTTTTTCTTCCAGCATCTGTCTTCCGCCCTGTTCACGGTCAAGCACTACTACAATATCCGAAACGGTGATGCCTTCATTTTCAATTTCCGGAATGGTTTCAAGCAGAGATTTTCCTGAAGTAATTACGTCTTCCACCAAAAGACAGTTCTGGCCTTTCTGGTAAATCCCTTCAATTAATTTCTTTGTTCCGTAACTTTTTGCTTCTTTACGCTTGATAATCAAAGGAATGTAACTTTCAAGAGACATGGCTGTTGCCATCGGTAACGCTGCATAAGGAACACCACAGATCAGATCAAAATTATCCAGAGGAAGCATTTCGAGAAGATAATCGGCAAGATGTTTCAGTATTTTAGGATCGGACGCCAACGGACGGAGATCTACATAAAAAGGACTTTCAATGCCGCTTTTCAGGGTGAATCTTCCGAATTTGATGATGCCCAGTTTGTAACACTCAAGGAAGAACTCTTTTTTACTTTCCATTTTCTTTTTTTAGATGATGACAAATTTACGGAAATTGTTAGGAAAAGTTGTGATGAAGTTGAAGTGACGAGGTGATGCAGTGATGGAGTTAAGAAGTTAGGAATTGATGCGGTGATGGATGATGACTGTTTGTGAATGACGATTGCTGAGGTTATGGAGATTGGATGTTGAAGAATAAAACTAAATAAAAAGCTCAGATTAAAAATCCAAGCTTTACGTTTATCAATTTCGGGAAAGCGTAATTAAAACAAATATTTACCGCTGATTACTGACCACTGATCACTGACAACTATTTTTATTCCACGATTTCTGCATCAATTACATTCTGCAGATTTCCTTTTTTGCCGGCTTCCCAAAGCAGGAATTTATCTACTTCTTTCATCAGTTTCGGTAGAGCAAGTGACAGAATTGCAAGATCGTCCACAACTCCGAGAACAGGAATTCCGATTTCCGGAATAAGATCAATTGGAGAGATTACATAAAGCATTCCGAGCAGAGGTAGTATTAAATCCATGCCGCTTACTTTGTATTCGCCTTTGCGCCAAAGGTTGACCATCCGGAAAATATCCGGAATTTTCTTGATGAATCCTTTGTGTTTGATGGCCTCTTTGGCAAGCTGAAGTTTTGAATATTTCATTTTTGGTGTGATGTTTTGATAACGCCCAAAATTAATCAAATAATCTGCCAATAAATGTCAAACACTTGTTAACAAAAATATAAAGTTTAAAAAAAGAAACTCCCGCAATCCTTAAACAGAATCCGGGAGCTTAACATTGGTGTATTTTATCGCTTTATTGTATCACATTATTAATGAATGTATGTACGGATTCCGCATTCCAGTCGCGCGTAGCATCTTCTTTTATCAAGATTCTGCCGTTTTTGTCCAGCACGAAGGTTGTTGGGAAAACTTTAGGCAAAATTTTTCCGTTAATCGGGCTTTCTGCAATATATACCGGAACGGTATAACTGTTTTCTTTAAGGAATTTCACGACGTCTTCTTCTTTGTCCTGCATGGCAATCAGCACAAAATCCATATCGTCTTTTCTGGAATCATACAGTTTCTGAATGCTTGGCCATTCTTCGCGGCAGGGAGCGCACCAGGTTCCCCAGAAATTCAGAAAAACAAGTTTCTTTCCGCGGAAATTTTTCAGATTTGTGCTTGACGTGTTGATGCCCTTCAGTACAACATCGTAATCCGCTTCGTCAACTTTTACGGCCTGTTCAACGGTGGCAATCGGGAAAAACTGTTCTTTCAGCATTTCCTTAACACCCGGAACGAATGCGATTACTGCAAGAATTGCAACGAGTACGATATAAATAATGTTTTTCTTCAAGGATTAAAGTTTTTAAATCAGTTCAAGGATTTCTTCAATGGCATCTTTTCCGCGGTTTTTAGCGTAATATACCTGAAGGTCGTTGTAAAAATCATCTTTAGGATAGGTTTCCGGATTTTCCTTGTATCTTTTCAGAAGTTCCAGTCCGTGTTTTGGGCGTGGTCCCCAGGAATTCAGAACATTGAATTCGCCGTCCAGAATCAGTACTTTTGGAATGGACTGTGTGCCGTCTGTCAGAAACTGGTCAATCAGCGAAGTATCTGCATCTCTCAGGAAAATTTTCACTTCGTTTCCGGCTGCTTCAAAGAACTTTGAAACCGCAGGAACTGTTGCTGATGCATCACCACACCAGGGTTCAGAAATAATCAGGATTTTGCCGTCGAAATTTTTGTTTTTAAGTGTTTCAAGATGAGTTTCATCAACTTTGTATGTCTTCAGCGTTCTTTCCATGCGGTGAAGACCGAGTTCGTAATATTCCTTAAATTCTTTTTCCTGCTCGTTAGCCGGTTCATGGAAGCGCTGTTCTGAAATTTTCATGTATTCTTCAAAATTAATTGCGCTGTCCCAGTATTTTTTCACTGCTGTCATAACTTTTTTTGCAAATTTCCTCAGATTTTACGGTATTAAATGTAACTGATGTCACACTTATACTTTCCTGATTTTATTAATTAAATAAAGGTCTGCCAATACAAAAGCGGCGAGATTTTCCACAATCGGAACGGCTCTCGGAACCACACACGGATCGTGGCGGCCTTTACCTTCCAGCGTTACCTTGTTCCCTTCTTTATCAATGCTTTCCTGAGGTCTTAAAATGGTTGCAACGGGTTTGAAGGCGACACGGAAATAAATATCCATTCCGTTGGAAATTCCGCCCTGAATGCCTCCCGAAAGGTTGCTTTTGGTTGAAAAGTCCTCGTTGAAAAGGTCATTGTGTTCTTTTCCGGTCATTTTTGCACCACAGAAACCGCTTCCGTATTCAAAACCTTTTGCAGCGTTGATGTTCATCATGGCTTTTGCGAGTTCGGCCTGAAGTTTTCCGAAAACCGGTTCACCAATTCCTGCAGGAACATTTTTCATCACACAGGTAACGGTTCCGCCAATGGTATTTCCTTCTTTTCTGATTTCCTTAATTTTTGAAATCATTTTTTCTGCTGTTTCGGAATCCGGACAGCGGACTTCATTTTCTTCTGTCTTTGAAAAATCAAGACCCTGATATGGTTTTTCGCAGAAAATTTCTCCTACAGAAGATACATAAGCGCTGATTTCGGTGTTTTCCGGAAGAATCTGTCTTGCCAAAGCGCCGGCTGCCACCCAGTTTACAGTTTCGCGGGCAGAAGATTTTCCTCCACCGCGGTAATCCCGAAGTCCAAATTTCTGATCGTAAGTGAAATCCGCGTGCGAAGGGCGATACGTGTTTTTAATATGTTCATAATCCTGCGATTTCTGGTTGTCATTGGGAATGATGAAACCGATTGGAGTTCCGGTAGTTTTTCCTTCAAAAATGCCGGACAGAAACTTTACCGTATCGCTTTCCTTTCGTTGGGTTGTAATGGCTGACTGTCCTGGTTTTCTGCGGTCGAGCTGCTGCTGAATGGCTTCAAAATCCACGGCAATTCCCGCAGGAACATTGCAAATAATGCCGCCGTAAGCTTCACCATGGCTTTCACCAAAAGTATTTAGAGTAAGGAAATTTCCCAGACTGAACATAGCGCAAAGATAAGTTTTTTAACGAAGATTTTTAAATCCGGCTACCTCTGCGTGCTGTAATAATTGGTTTCCGGATTAATGTTCAGTTCTATAAGTATCTTTTTAACTTCTGATTTTTCGTTATCGGACAGTTTTTTCCAGACAAATCCGTCTTTTAGTTGTGTTGATTTCAGCTGAGGGAAAATGCCGGCATGGTAATATTCCAGGATAAAACCGGGCGAAATTGCAGGAAGCGGTGTTTCAAAACTGAACGGATAATCTTTTACTGCATTAAATTTTAGATTGCCGATCTGATAGGAACTGTATTTTGAATATTCGTAAACAGCAGGTTTCATAAGCTGTTTCCACTCAAATTTTCCCAAAGCGAAACCTAAACTGAAACTCGGTATTTGCGTCTGTATCACCTTCGGAAACAGAAAAAAGGTTACGACAACTGCGGTAAGTACACTAAACGTGGTCCAGGACTTTATTTTCGAAAAATTCTGATACAACAGTACGAATGCTACGGCAAAGAAAACATCAAGAAAAAACCGGTATTGTGCAGAGAAAAGGAGTACTGCAACACTCTTGATGAACAATGCAATAGAGATGATCCAGATTTTTCGGTTTCTTTTGATAATGGAAAAAATAATCATTGCCAAAAGACTAAGAAGAAAAAGTGAATTTATTATTCCCTTGATTCCGCTCAGTGTAAGCCAGTTGATAAGGTATTCATCAATGCTGAAGTTTTTAATCTGATCAAATGAGTACTGCAGATCAAACGTTTTTTCAACCGCCAGTTTAGAGGAATTCTGAAGCAGCTCTGCATTGGGTTTCCAGTTAAAACCAAAATCAGCCAACTGAACAGGAAAAACGGGATATCCGAAAGTCCAGATGTTTTTAAAGAAAAACAACAGGAGCAGAAGGGCAGCCGGAATCAGCTGACGGAAATCTTTTTTCGTAAAACTGCTCCAACTGAGCAAAAATAATAGTGGAAGCCAGACTGCGGTTGGTTTTATGGCGAAGACAAATACTGAAAGAGTCAATAAGAAACCAAAATTCTTGTTCCCGTCAAGAAATTCGTTCAGAATAATCAGTGAAAAAACAAAAACAGGAAGATCCGGACTTGGCTGTTGGGAAAACAGGAAAAGCAACGGCAGAAACGCCAGATGCAGCCATGATTTTTTTTCAAAAATGTAAATCAGATAAATCAGAAGGAAAACGCTGTTGAGTCTCAGAAAAGAATCCGTGAAATGTGAAAATCCGGCCTGCAAAACATGCCAGAAAGACATTTGCCCGAGAATCAGATCAAGGTTGGAAATACCTTTGATTATACCAAATTCTGACAGCCATTTTACAGTCGGAACATAATAACCGAAATGATCCAGAATGTAAGGGTGAAATGAACCGAAAAAGGAAACAATGACTGCCAATCCGATGAAAATTGGGTTTTCTTTGACGAAGTTCAAAAAAATAAGGTAAATCTTCAGCCAGAAAAAAAATGCGATGCCAAGCGCAACAGTAAAACCTTCTAAAAAAGAATTCAACGGAACAAAAAAGGATAACAGCGTCCACAGCAGTGTGATAACGGTCATTCCTTTAAGAACAGTAAAGGAAATGTTGCTTTTCTCAGTATGCAATAACCTTTCTGTAAATGCGCCGATTCCCGCAAATACGGAAATGAGAACCAATGCAGAAATGAGTATTACGACCATAAAAAAAGACTGCTTAAAAATAAGCAATCTTTTATTTATGTAATTTCCGGTTTAACGGAATTATCTTCCCTGTTTTTTGTCAACGGCTCTACCAATACCGTATCCACTCGCACCACCGATGATACCACCAACTACGGCTCCACCACCACGGTTTTTCTTGTTAATTAAAGCACCTGCTGCTGCACCGGTTACGGCACCAACAATTGTACCTTTAGCTGCGTGGCTCATACCCTGTTTCTGCTGTTGCGCAGTTCCCTGAGATGAAGAAGAACCTGCGTTAGAGTTTGATCCGCTCGAAGCATAAACCGGTCTGTCTCTGTAAACAGTTGTTTCACGAATGACAGTGTTGGTTGGCGCAGCGGCTGCAGTTCTCGCTTTCTGAACTTCAGCAATGCTGTCAGCTTTTTTCTGCGTTTCGTATGCAATACGCTCTTTTTCAATAGCGAGTTTCTGTTTTTCTATTTCTAGCTGTCTCTGTTGGAATTCAATTTTCTGCTGCTCAAGTGATTTTTCAGCAACGGTGTCTTCCTTCTTACAGGCTGTCAACATTAAGACTGACATTGAACCTGCTAATAATATCTTTTTCATAATTTTTAAATTTAAATTTTAATCCTTATTGAAAGATTAAAAGAAGTTATGCATGTAGTTTGGCAATAAAAAAGCCAATCAAGTGTTAAAGAATGTTAAAATACAATAAAAAATCCTATAAAAACAAATAAAGCACTGATTATCAGTGCTTTATTGTTGAGGTACCTAGCGGATTCGAACCGCTGTAGATGGTGTTGCAGACCACTGCCTAGCCACTCGGCCAAAGTACCCTTTGTTTAGGACTGCAAATATAGATAATTTTTGTTTTTCAGTAAAATAAATATGGATATTAATTAAAGGAAATTTCCCAGAAAAAGTCTGAGCTGTGCTTCTGTATCTACAATTACGGTAAGTGCGCTGTTTCCGGTGAGTACTTTCGACGGAGCAATCCGGGAAACGGTTCCCTGCATCCGGATTCCTTTCTGATACTCGCTGTTGAACGACTGCATAAGACTTTGTTTTGCGGCGTTTTCCATATCAGCGGTCGGGATGCCGTATTCCTGCTCAATCATACCGACAATCTTGCGCTGAAAGAGTAGAGTAGCTGTTTTATGAAGGATGTTTTTTGTTTTGAGTTTGAATTTAGTGTCGCTCAGAACGATCATTTTCCTGGACGAATCATACACCGGAATACCTGAAATAAAAGAAGTGCCGTCTATTTTTCCTTCTGTTTCCGCTTCAATCATCACACGTTCATTTTCGCCGTAAACCCTGATTCCGGTAACTTTTACTTTGGATTTTCCTTCCTGAAAATCAAATTCTTTGTTCAGAAACATTTGCCGGGCAATGGCTGTAGCTTCTGAAAACGGAATGTTGGCAGTGGTTTGCAACAGAAACTTTCCGGGCAGATTCTGTACAGAGTTGAAGTTGGCAATTCTCGTAATTTTGCGCTCTGAGGCAGGTTTCTGGCCTGTAAAAGTTTCAGAATAAGTGTCAATTCCAATTTGGGTATCAATGGCATCACCATAAAATTTAAGCGGCGTTACACTCACACTTAACGGCGTCACCTTCAGCCAGGTGTTGTATTCTTCGGAAACCTGAATCGGATCCGCAAAAAGGTTCCAAGCCATTACTGCATACGGCTGGAAATTCAGCTGCTGCGACATCTGCTCATCCATTGTTTTACAGAACTTCTCCTGCTGTTCTTTCAGGCTTTTCTCAACAATCTGCGTAATCGGAATCTCAATCTTTCCAAAGTCTAGCACCGGCTTCGTCACCCATTTGAAACCCATCGGTTTGGTATTGGTAACTGCAGTCCAGTTGTTATTGAAAGTTACGGTTGAGTTAAAGTACATCACTGTTTCAAAAGTGGTATTCTGATAGGAATAAACGCCAAGTGTTCCGATTCCTTTTTCAGCCCAGATTCTCAGCGGTACTTCAATCAGAAGGTTTTGTCTGGTTCCGCCTACAATCCGGATGGGCCGCGTTTTCCATACTTTCACCTTAAACTGGTCGTTATCATTGTCGGTATAGGAACTGTCTTCAAAAATCAGATCTTTGACTGTTGTATTTACCATTGCCGAAATTTCCGACAGCGGAATTCTCACAGGCATTACTATTGCCGATTTTATCTTCGGAAAATCATAATTCTGAACGGTTTCCTGCGCAAAAAAAACCGGACCAATTACTATCAGAAATATTTTTAAAATTTTCTTCATCTGCTTAACAAAACTGTGAAAAAAATAAATTATTGTGAGAATAGGGTTGAAAAGGGCGCGAGCGAAGCGAGCGCCGAAAAGTGTTGAAAGGCAGAAAATCAAAATTTTTTTTCAAAATAAACACTTGCTCCTTTGCATTCGCCTTTCATCGGCGGACTGGTCTTGGTGATTTTAAGTTTTACCGTTTTTACCGAAAGAAACTCTTTGCTGATTCTCGAAAGTATTCTTCCCGCAACATGTTCAAGTAATTTCGACTGTATTTTCATTTCCTCATGAATCAGTTCGTTGAGGTCTGCATAGCTCACAGTATCGTTGAGGTCATCAGTTTCCGAAGATTTCCAAAGATCAACTCCAAGTTCCGCATTAACCAGATAATAGGTTCCGATTATGTTTTCCTCCGGTAAAACACCGTGAAATGCGTAAATTTTGATGTCTTCAAGAATTATTTTTGATTCCATAACCAAAGTGAAACGCGCCATTTGACGCGTTTTCTGTTCTATTTAATTGATTTTGAAAGTTCCAGCATTTTTTCAATCGGTTCCAGCGCTTTCAGACGCAGTTCCTCTTCAATCAGAATTTCCGGAAGTTCGTATTTCATACACAGATAAAGCTTTTCCATTGTATTGCGTTTCATGAAGAAACACTCCGAACAGTTGCAGCTTTCATCAAAAACCAGTGCCGGAATCAGAGTTTTCTGCGGCGCACGTTTTTTCATTTCGTGCAGAATTCCTTCTTCAGTCGCCACAATAAATTTCTGAGTTTCGTCTTTTTCAACATAATTCAGAAGTGCCGAAGTAGATCCGATAAAATGTGCCAGATCCAGAACTGCAGTTTCGCTTTCAGGATGCGCAATCAGTTTTGCGTCCGGATGTTCTGCAAGCTGCTGGGCAATCCGCTCCATGGAAAATGCTTCATGTACAATACAGCTTCCGTCCCACAGAATCATTTCACGGCCGGTTTTTTTCATTAGGTATTTACCAAGGTTCTTGTCCGGAGCAAAAATCAGCGGCTTGTCTTTCGGTAAGGAATTAATGATGGTTTCTGCATTGGAACTGGTAACGATAATATCGCTTTCTGCTTTCGTTTCAGCATTACAGTTAATATAAGTTGCGATTAGTGCGCCCGGATGTTTTTCGCGCATTGCACGCAAACCTTCACCGCTGCACCCGTCCGCCAAAGAACATCCTGCCTGCGTATCGGGAAGTACCACTTTCTTTGTCGGATTCAGAATTTTTGCTGCTTCCGCCATGAAATGAACACCGCAAAAAGCAATCATGTCTGCCTCGGTTTCCTTTGCCTGTCTTGCCAACTGGAGCGAATCTCCAAGGAAATCTGCAATATCCTGAATGGCAGCCGGCTGATAATAATGCGCTAGAATTACTGCGTTTTTCTCTTTTTTCAGCTCCAAAATGGCTTTTACCAAATCGTCTCCCTGTGGAATTGCAATGTCATCCAGTTTCAGGTAACCTAAAATCGGCATATTTGATTTTGCTTTTTCTAAAGTATCTGTGCTCATATATTTGTATGTATGTCTTAAAGTTAACAATTTATGAAATTCCCGACTAAAATTTCAATTTCTTTTTTTGCTGTTTCCAGGTCGGTGTTTACCAGAATACGGTCGAAATCATGCTGAAAACCCATTTCAAGTTCTGCTTTTGAAACTCGGGTCTTAATTGTTTCGGCATCATCTGTTGCTCTGTTAATCAATCTCCGTTCCAATTCTGCAACCGATGGCGGCATGATAAAAATGGAAAGTGCTTTGTCTTCAAAATATTTCTTAAGTGCGATTCCGCCTTTTACGTCAACATCAAAAATTACGACTTTGCCTTCGTTCCAGATTTTTTCAACTTCAGATTTCAGTGTTCCGTAATATTTATCGTTATAAACTTCTTCAAATTCCACAAACTCACCGTCAGCAATTCTTTTTCTGAATTCATCAGGCGAAATAAAATGATAATCAATTCCGTTTTTTTCCTGTCCGCGCGGATTTCTTGTAGTGCAGGATACCGAAAATGCGAGCTGCGGAAAATGTTGCAGGCAGTGCTTTACCAAAGTGGTTTTTCCGCTTCCGGAAGGCGCCGAAAATATGATAACTTTTTTCATAAAGATTTCTGGTTTCAGATTTCAGACGCATAAGTATGTTGTCTATGATCTGAAATTCCGTTTCTATAAAACATTAAGTGTCTGTTCTTTTATTTTTTCAAGGTCATCTTTCATCATCACAACCAGTTTCTGAATTTCTGCGTGGTTGGCTTTTGAACCTAAAGTATTGATCTCGCGTCCGATTTCCTGCGCAATGAATCCCAGTTTCTTACCGTTTGAAGTTTCATTTTTCATGACTTCACTGTAGTATTTCAAATGCTGCGCAAGACGGACTTTTTCCTCCGAAATATCCAGTTTTTCGGTATAATAGGCGAGTTCCTGATAAAAACGTGTTTCGTCAATATTTTCAAACTCTTTTAAAGTCGTCTGGTAACGTTCTTTAACCGCTTCCAGGCGCACGCCTTCGTACGGAACCACCATGGAAAGGTAAGTTTCAATATTGTGAAGATTACGTTTTAGTTCTTCATAAAGTATGTCGCCTTCCGTTTTTCGGAATTCATCAAACTTGTCCAGCGCTTCCTGAACGCGTTCGGCAAGATAGTTCCATTCTTCTTCGTCCAGTTCATCCGGGCGGGAGGAAATAGCTTCGGGCATCCGGACAGCCATTTTGAGGTATTCAAACTCAGGGCCGTCGCTGGCGCAGTCTTTTAGCGCTTTCATGTATGATTTTATCAGTTCGGTGTTAATTTTCACGTCGCCGGCATCATCCAGTATTTCACAGTTGATGTAACAGTCTACTTTCCCACGAAAAATCCTGTCATTCAGTTGTTTTCGGATTTCGAATTCTTTCTCCTTGTAACGTACAGGAACACGGATGTTGAGGTCGAAATTCTTGGAATTCAGAGACTTTATTTCAACTGTAATTTTTTTTCCTTCAAAAATACCTTCACTTCTTCCGAAGCCGGTCATAGACAAAATCATACGCTAATATTGTCTTACAAAGATAAAGATTTACATCCACTTCAGAGTGTTGTTTTGCTTCGTGGAAAAAGAGCTGTATTTAACCGGAGGGTACTCATCTATTGTTAAAATAAATCTGTCTAATGAAACTCAGTTTTCAGAGAAAATAAAAATGCTGAAATTTGCAGTTATGAAAACTCTGATTTCCATCGTCGGAACCACCGGAATCGGCAAAACCAAACTTGCTGTTGATTTGGCCAGGCATTTCGGTACGGAAATCATTTCGTGCGATTCAAGACAGTTTTTCAGAGAGATGAAAATCGGAACTGCGGCTCCTTCAGAAGAGGAACTGGCTTTGGCAAAGCATCATTTTATCGGTAATTTAAGTGTACAGGATTATTATTCCATTGGGCAGTATGAAATGGATGCACTGAAGAAGCTTGAAGAAGTCTTTGAAAATAAGGATTTTGCAGTTTTAGTTGGTGGAAGTATGATGTATGAAAAAGCCGTAATTGAAGGGCTTAATGATTTGCCGGAAGCCAATGAAGAAAATCAGCAGAAGCTGCAGGAAATATGGAAATCGCAAGGTATACAAGAACTGCAAAGAATGCTTCAACAGCTGGATCCTGAATATTTTGAAAAAGTAGATAAAGAGAATCCGCGCAGACTTTTGCGGGCGATTGATGTGATTTGGCAAAGCGGCAGGAAATATTCAGAAATTGTTGCTGAACCTCAGAATAAAAGAGATTTTAAAGTGATTCGCATCGGTATTGAAGCGCCCCGCGAATTGATTTACGACAGAATCAATAGAAGAGTGGATATCATGCTTGAAAACGGACTGCTGAAGGAAGTTGATTCACTTCGGGAGTTCCGCAGTCTGGTTCCGCTGCAAACCGTTGGTTATAAGGAACTTTTTCAGTATTTCGACGGGAGCTGGTCTTTCGATTTTGCGGTGGAAGAAATTAAAAAAAACTCCAGACGATTTGCGAAAAGGCAGTTAACTTGGTATCGCGGCGAAAACAATATTCATTGGGTGAGTTTTGAAAAACCTTTCGCGGAATCGTTATCTTTGCTCACCGAAAATCTAAGAAAACCGTAAATTAAAAATATTTAAAAATGGCAGATACACCTTCAAATATGCTCGAACTGGGCACCAAAGCACCTTATTTTGAACTTCCGAACCCATCTCAGTCCAATGAAATCCAGACTTTAGAGGAACTGAAAGGCGAGAAAGGAACGCTGGTTATTTTTATGTGTAACCACTGTCCGTTTGTGCTGCACGTTATTGATAAACTGACGGAACTTTATGAAGACTACAGTGAAAAAGGTATTGAATTCATTGCTGTCAATTCCAATAATGTAGAAAAATATCCTGCCGATTCACCGGAGAAAATGATTGAATTTCAGGTGGACCGCAAGTTTGATTTCCCTTATCTGTTTGATGAAAGTCAGGCAGTTGCTAAGGCCTACGACGCTGCCTGTACACCGGATTTCTTCTTCTTTGATGAAAAGCTTGATCTAGTTTACCGCGGCCAGATGGATGATTCCCGACCGGGCAACCAAAAGGAGATTACCGGCGAAGACCTGATTATTGCTTTTGAAAATCTTCTAGCGGGTGAGCCTCAGGAAGAAATGCAGCGTCCCAGTATGGGCTGTAATATAAAATGGAAAGAATAAATACTTAAAACTCCGCAGTAATTGCGGAGTTTCTTATTAAAAAAAAGGATTATAATCCTTCTCAAAACCAATGGTTGTCGGGTTTCCGTGTCCGCTGAAAACCTGCGTTTCAGGATCTAAGACGAAAAGTTTAGTTTTAATTCCTTCAATCAGCTGTTCGTAATTTCCTTTGTAAAGATCGGTTCTGCCGATGCTTCCCTGAAAAAGTACGTCACCTGAAATAATGAATTTCTGGTCCTCGTTATGATAAACAATGCTTCCCGGCGAATGTCCGGGAACGTGGTAGATGTTGAATTTTGTTCCTTCAAAGTCCAGTTCATCAGTTTCGCTCAGGTATTCAATTTCTGCGGTAACCGGTTTTACGGAAATACCGAATCGGTTTCCGCTCATCGGAAGCATATCCAGAACTTCTTTATCTTCCTTATGCATAAAAACCGGCAGTTTAAAGGTGTCAACAGCCCACTGTAAACCCATTACATGATCGATGTGAGCGTGTGTAAGCAGAATTTTTGTAACAGTAAGTTCCTTTTCATGGATAAAATTCGAAATCATCTCTGTTTCCTGCGGAGCGAAATTTCCTGGATCGAAAAGCAATGCATTTTTATTTTCGTTATAAAGGATGTAAGTGTTTTCACTGGCAAAATTGAATACAAAGGCCTGTAGCTGGAGCATTTTTATGATTTTTTTTCAAAAATAAGCTTTTGCAACAAATTGGCTTAATTTTCGTTAATTTAGCAATGATGAAAAGATATTGCCTATTCTTGATTTTATTTAGCGCACTTGTGTTCGCACAGGATATCAGAAGCGTTCAGCTTTTTAATCCTCAAACCAATGATGAAACTCCCGTCATTGGATTTAACGAACAGCTGATTCTAAGATTTGATGACCTTTCCAATAAAAGCACGATTTACCGTTATACCATAAGACATTACGACCGTAACTGGCAGGATGAAGGTCTGTTTTTTACGGAATATGCCGACGGAAGTCTCAATGGTCTGGTTGATAATTTTCAGTATTCCTTCAATACTCTGCAGAAATACACCCATTACGAACTGGCTTTTCCAAATGAGAAAATCCGTCCGAAAATTTCCGGAAATTATGAACTCATCGTGTACAGAGATTCTGCCGAAAAACCAATAATCAGGAAACGTTTTTTTGTGGTGGATGACGGTGCGGCAATCGCATTGAATGTAACACGTACAGCTGACGCAAGAAATCCTGCCATCACGCAGAGAGTAGAAGTGCAGGCGGTTCCGAAATTCCAGGATCTGAATTCAAATGTAAATTCAATAAGTTTGAATGTGGTTCAGAACAATAATTACCATGACGGAATGTATAACCTGAGGCCTACTTCCACGTTGGGCAACAGAATGCTGTTTCAGCAGCTGGATCTTGCGTTTCCCGGAAATAACGAGTTTTACTATTTCGATAATAAAAACATGACAATTGCTGCGGACATGGTAGCAGCAGCGCAGGTAATTGAGGGCGTGAACCAGACTTATCTTTATCCGGTTTGGGCGTATCCGCTGAATTATCAGTTTCAGCCTGATGTTAACGGCGCTTATTATTTCCGAAGAAACGATTTGGGAATTGAGCGTGATGCCGACCGCGAAGGCGACTATTCCTGGGTGCATTTCGTACTGGAATCCGAAAAAACAGATAAGGAAATATTTGTTTTGGGAGCGTTCAACGATTATGTTCCAAGCGAAGAAAATCAAATGTTTTATGATGAAGCAACGCAGCAGTATGTTGCGCGGATTTACCTGAAACAGGGCTTTTACAATTATATTCTTGCTACCAGAAATCCCGGAGGGAAACTGAATTTCGGTGAAGTGAACGGCAGTTTCTGGCAAACAGACAACCTTTATCAGGCATTTCTGTATTACCGTCCATTCGGGAAAAGTTACGATGCTTTGGTAGGTTATGGTGAAACAAGAAAGCCCATCCGCTAAATCTCAGTAGAATTTTATCCGTTTTTTTCTCTACAGAAATCCTGATTTTGAACCGTCAGATCAGATAAAAATCGTTAAGTTTCTCTTCGCAGAGGGTTTTCACAACGTCAATCCAGCGGTCTTCATCGTTAAGACAGGCAATGTAATTGAAGTTTTCTCCGCCTGCGTGTAAAAATTCTTCTTTTCCTTCAACAGAAATTTCTTCCAGCGTTTCCAGACAGTCTGAAACAAAGGCCGGACAAACTATCGCCAGATTTTTCACTCCTTTTTTAGGCAGGTTTTCCAGGGTTTCGTCAGTGTACGGTTCAATCCATTTGTCTTTTCCAAGTCGAGACTGAAACGAAACCACTGTTTTTTCCTTTGGAATTCCGAGTTTTTCAATCACAAGTTCCGTGGATTTAAAGCACTGATGGCGGTAACAGAATTTATGCGAAGGATTCCAGTCCTGGTTACAGCAGTCGCCAATTTTACAGGTTTTCGTAGGATCTGTCTTGAAAAGATGCCTTTCGGGAACACCGTGATAGGAGAACTGAAGCGCATCAAAGTTTTCCGGAAGTTTCTCGCGGATGCTTTCGGCTAAACAGTTAATGTAGATGTCGCGGTTGTAAAACGGTTCAACGTAAGTGATTTTTATGTTTGGAAAATGCGCTTTTCTCACTTCTTCAGCTTTTTCAACAACCGTTTCTGTCGTACTCATCGCATATTGCGGATAAAGCGGAAAAAGAACAATCTCCGTAACGCCCTGATCAGTAAGCTTCTGAATGCCGTTCTGAATACTCGGCTCAGCATATCTCATCCCGATTTCCACGGGAACATCCACGGTTTTCTGTAATTTTTTCTGAATTTTTTCAGTAATAACAATCAGAGGTGAACCTTCATCTGTCCATACCGTTTCGTAGGCAGCAGCAGATTTTGGCGGACGCGTTCGGAGGATAATTCCTCTTACCAGAAGAGAACGGAAAAACCAGCGGTAATCAATCACGCGTTCGTCCATCAGGAATTCATCCAGATATTCCTTTACATCTTCAACTTTTGTGGATTTAGGTGAACCCAAATTGACCAACAGAATTCCTTTCTTAGAATTTGAGATCCGGGATTTTGAATTTGTGACTTCCAACTTTAAATTTTAAACTTTGAACCTTGAACCTTGAACCTTGAACCTTGAACCTTGAATGAATCATCCGTTTACTGCCTCTACCTTTTCCACCAGTTCCGGAAGAAACTGTTTCAGTAGATTTTCAATACCGCCTTTCAGCGTCGCAGTTGAACTTGGACAGCCCGAACACGCGCCCTGAAGAAGCATTTTTGCAGTTTTTGTATCGGCATCATATTCCATCAGAGAGATTTTTCCGCCATCGCCTTCAACGGCAGGAGCAACATATTCAGTAAGAATATCGGAAATTTTCTGTTCGTCATCGGTATAATCTCTGTTAATGAGTTTTTCAACCGGACTTTCGTGCTTCTGAGGTTCCACTTTGGAAATTTCACTGCCGCTCTGAAGAAATTCTGCAATAAAAGCGCGTACTGCAACCATTATTTCGTGCCACTGAAACTGATCGTCTTTAGTAACCGCAACAAAATTATCAGAAATGAAAACTTCCTTTACATAATCAAACTCGTCGAAAATTGCTTTTGCAAGCGGTACTTCTGAAGATTCCTCTCTGGATTTCACTTCAATAAAACCGTCCACAATTCCGCGGTCCGAAACGAACTTCATTACGGCAGGATTCGGTGTCATTTCCGCATAAACCTGATAAGCTTCTCTTTTTTTCTGACGGTAGATTCTTGGGTTTTCCAGTAACTGATCTTCAATAACGTTTTTTAAACTTTCTGCAACATGTTCCCATTCCACCGTGTCTTCTTTGGCAACCGCCACAAAATTTGCAGTGATGAAAATCTTGTCTACAAAAGGATAATTGAACAGTTCCTGCGCAATCGGGATTTCCGAAATATCAGAAGTTCTGTCCAGTTCAAGCGAGCCGGGGATAAGCGTATATTCTGCAATGAATTTCATTACTTTTGGGTTTGCTGTGGGCTCTATAATTATTTGTCGCATTTTTTGGCTAAATTTGAATGATGCAAAAATAGACATAAGATATCAGATATCAGACATCGGATATTAGACGTTTTCAATTGCAGTTTTCAGGAAAATCATCCTGTTGTTAAATTATCTCATTGAAATATGGCTTTAGTAAAAACACTTTTGGGTAAAACACCTCACATTGGCGAAGGAACTTTTTTGGCTGAAACGGCAACGGTTATCGGCGATGTTGAAATGGGGAAAAACTGCAGTATCTGGTACAATGCAGTAATCCGCGGCGATGTACATTACATCAGAATGGGCGATAAAGTGAATGTTCAGGACAATGCAATGCTTCACTGTACCTACGAAAAATATCCGCTGAATATCGGCAGTAATGTTTCCATAGGTCATAACGCGATAGTTCATGGCTGTACCATAAAGGATAATGTTCTGATCGGAATGGGCGCTATTGTTATGGATGACTGTCTTGTGGAAAGCAACTCTATCGTTGGCGCAGGTTCTGTAGTTACACAGGGAACGCATATTAAATCCGGAGAAGTTTGGGGCGGAATTCCCGCAAGGAAAATAAAGGATATTTCTGCTGAACTGCTTTCCGGTGAAGTTAACCGAATTGCAGATAATTATGTGAAGTATTCTTCGTGGTACGCGGAAAACGAATAAAAATCTCCAAATTCTCTCCAACTTAATTTCTTAACCGTTAATCATCAATTAATTATGCAGTTTCCTGTTTTAGAAACGGAAAGACTTGTTCTGAACCGTCCCAATGAAGATGATTTGCAGGATTTGCTGTATCATCTGAATCAGACTTCCGAGTTTGCCGAAAACACACTTTCAATGCCTTTTCCTTATGAGAAAAAGAATGCAGAGTTTTGGTTCAGCATGATTGATGAAGGTTTCCGCAACAAAACGGCGTATATTTCTGGTATCCGGCTGAAGGAAAATTTAAAACTCATCGGCGGCGTCGGACTTCATCTCGCACCTGAACATCGCAAAGCAGAACTTGGTTACTGGTTGGGAAAAGATTTCTGGAATAAAGGATTTGCGACAGAAGCAGCTTCCGAACTCATCAGATTTGGATTTGAGGAAGTGGAACTTAACAAAATTTTCGCTTGCTTTTTTCCTCATAATCCGGCGTCCGGAAAAATTCTTCAAAAAATTGGAATGAAAAAAGAGGCAACGTTGAAACAGGAAATTCTGAAAAATGCGGTCTTCCTGGATCTGGAACGTTACTCAATCCTGCGTTCGGATTATTATTTATAGATATTTTCTGCTTTTTTACAAAAATAAAAGGTCCGCTTTTCAGGGCATTATTATTGATTTTCAGAATTTTAAAAGTAAACTATGTCGAAACTGAAAGAATTCTGGGAAATTATCGTTACAACCTTTAAAGACTGGTCTGCGCGCGACGTTGGAACTGATGCGGCAAGTCTCGCCTACAGCGCCATCTTCTCCATCCCCGGTCTTTTGATTATTGTTATCTGGTTTTCCGGTATTTTTTTCGGTGAAGAGGCGGTTCGTGGAGAGATTACAAAATTTATTGGCGGAATGATGGGCCATGACGTTGGGAAAAGTGTTGAAGAAATGGTGGTAAGCGGAATGGTGGACAAGAAAAACATCTGGATGAAAACATTTGGTGTCGCAACGCTTGTTTTTGGTGCCACATCGCTTTTCTTTCAGCTGCAGAAAACACTGAATAAACTTTGGGATGTGCAGGCAGCGCCGAAAAAAGCATGGCAGAAATATATTCTCGACCGGGCCAATTCCCTCGGAATGATTCTGGTGATCGCATTTTTACTTTTAATTACCCTTCTGCTGTCTTCTTTCATAGGTTTAGCCAATGACTGGATTGTAAACAGATTCAATCTTGAAACAATACTTTTGGTACAGATCATCAATATTGTGGTTGGATTTCTCGTTACCTGGGTTCTGTTTGCCTTTATGTTTAAAGTTTTGCCGGATGTTGAAATTGGCTGGAGATCGGTTTGGATCGGCGCTTTCAGTACGGCACTTCTTTTTACCGTGGGAAAATATCTGCTTACCTTTTATTTCGACACATTCAAGCCCACTTCCGCGTTTGGTGCAGCCGGAACTGTAATTTTATTATTGCTTTGGTTCAATTATACCTGTCAGCTGATCTTTTTGGGAGCAGAATTTACCAAAGTGTACGCCAAGAAAAAAGGTCACACCATCAAACCTTCCCGACATGCAAAATGGAGCCCGCAAATGGTGGCCGTTGAAAAAACAGGTGATGTTGTGGACGGAGCTGATGTTGTACCTACCGATTTTTCTAAAAAACAGGCGAACGATTCAATGATTTAGTTTTGCTGAGGATTTGAATTTCCCACTAACATTACTTTTCCGTTTTCACAGCGGAGTCCGGTTGGCGGTTCAACAATCATACAGTCCGATATAATTCCATATTTTCTGTTGAAGTTCGACTGTTCAACAGTATAGTTCTGAATAAGCGGAATAATAGAGTCTTCCTTGCTTTTCGGATAAGCAATATACGCAGCAGGACCGCCGCAGGCTTTAGATCCAACCGGAGAGATCCTCCAGTCGTTTTCATCTGTACAGGTTTCGGAATTGGCCAGTTGATTGATTTTGTCGCGCATTTCAGCCAAAGTTCTTGTATCCTGCTCATTCTGGAAGTTCTTGTCGGGCTTCAGAGAGATATCTTTGGGCAAAGTGGAAGGGTCGTCCACTGCTTTCTTGGACTTGCATGCTGTACCGGAAAGAACCAGGGCCGCAACAAAAATCAGCTGTTTCATAAAACGGGAATTGAGGTGTAAAGTTAGCAATTTGAAACATGAAAAAGTTAATGGATTTCAGATTTTCCTTTCATTTTCTGTATTTTTGAAGGATGAATGAAAGCCTTTTTGCTTTAGCCGAATACACAAGCCGCAGCATCTTTCTTACCGGCAAGGCCGGAACCGGGAAAACCACTTTTCTGAATAATTTTGTACGAAAAACAGAGAAAAAATTCATTGTGGTTGCGCCTACAGGTATTGCGGCGATTAATGCGGGCGGCGTTACCATTCATTCAATGTTCGGGCTTCCGTTACGGCCTTTTTTGCCTACAACAGAGCGTATCGACGGTAATCTCGGAAACAATATTGCAGATCTCGTCCAGCATTTTAAATACCGCAAAGACAAACTGAAATTGCTTCGCGAAGTTGAAATAATCATAGTTGATGAGGTTTCCATGCTTCGGGCAGATGTTCTGGATATGATGGATCTTTCGCTTCGTCATGTCCGCAGAAATCAGCAGAAATTTGGCGGTGTCCAGATGCTTTTTATTGGAGATTTATTTCAGTTGCCGCCTGTTGTGCGCGACGAAAATATCCTAAAACAGTATTACGATTCACCCTTTTTTTTCGACAGCCATGTACTGAAGGATTTACCGCTTGTTACGGTTGAGCTCACCACGGTCTACCGCCAGAAAGATGAAGATTTTCTTGAAATCCTGAATGCAATCCGCGATGGTAACCGCCATGCGATTGATTTTGACCGGCTCAATGAGCGCTTTGATCCTCACTTTGAGCCCGATGAAGAACCTTATGTTTACCTGACTTCGCACAACAGAATGGCTGATGAAATCAACCAGAGAAAACTGAAGGAACTTCCGGGAAAATCCTGTTTCTATAAAGCTAAAATTACCGGAGATTTCCGCGAAAACCAATATCCGAACGAAGAAACGCTTGAGCTTCGGGTGGGAACGCAGATTATGTTTATCCGTAATGATGCAAGCAGCGAACGGCGTTATTTCAACGGTAAACTGGCGGAAGTAATGCGTCTTGATGAAGATGAAATCTGGGTAATGATCGACGGTGATGATGAGGAATACAGGCTGAAGCGGGAAGTCTGGGATCAGAAAGTGTACACGCTGGATTCCGAAAAGAACATCAGGGAAGATGTTTTGGGCAGTTTCGAACAGTTTCCGGTGCGTCTGGCCTGGGCGGTTACCATTCATAAAAGTCAGGGATTAACTTTTGACCGTCTGATTATTGATGCAGGAAAGTCTTTTGCGTCCGGACAGGTGTATGTTGCGCTTTCGCGTTGCCGTACTTTGGAAGGAATCGTTTTGAAATCGAAGATTACGCCTGAAGTGATTTTCAGTGATCACCGTGTTGAAAATTTTCAGAATACTACCAATGCCAACGACAGGATTGAAGAGATTCTGGAAGTGGAAAAATACGATTATGCCATCGGAAAAGTAATCCGTTATGCAGACTGTGTGTGGATCCGCAAATCACTTGAAGACTGGTACAATATGTCGCTGGTTAGCAAAAACGTTGATAAAACCAAAGCAAAGCAACTGTATGCTTCACTGAAGAAAGAAACCGAGAATTTTGTTGCTCTTTTTGAAAAATTTGAAAAAATTCTGCACCAGAAAAACCGCAGATATCTTCAGGGAAAAGATACCTGGGAAGAAATTGAACAGAAATCTTCAGGCGCTGTAAATTTCTTTTTCAAGAACATCACAGAGAAAATTTTTGAACCTCTGAAACAGTTTTATGCGGAAACGAAAGGCATCAAAGGTCTGAAAACCTACAACGATGATTTCCGGGTTTTTCTAGATGATCTTGAAGATTATCTGAAAGACCTCCGAACCGTAAAACTGCTGGATAAATTTCTGTTTGATGAGAAAAACGATGTGAAGATTTCAACAAAAATTGAAAAAGTTCCCTCACATATTCTTACATTCCAGATGTTTGAAGACGGGAAAACCATTCCGGAAATCGCCAAAGAACGCGGTTTGGTGAATGAAACGGTTTACGGACATCTTGCAAAATTTGCCGAACAGGGCGTTCTGGACATCAAAAGGGTTTTGCCGAAAGAGAAAATTCAGGTTTTTGAGAAGGAATTCATGAAAAACTCAGATTATTCCGGACTTAACGAGTGGAAGAAAATCTTGCCGCCTGAATTTGAGTTCAATGAAATCAGAATCCTGATTAATCACTATAACTATCTGGAAAACAAAAAAAAAGGCAATTAATAGTAATTCGTGTTGTTCAGAATGTTGTCATAATTCGCATCGCTCAGCTTATGTTGATCATGATAACTCTTCAGCTGTTCGGTGTAATTTTTCAGTCTGTTTTCAAGCGTCTGTTCGAAATTGGCACTAACTTCTTTTCCGTCTACTGTCTTGATGATGACGGAATTTTCTGTTCCTTTTGTTGAAAAACCGCGGAAATCACCTTTGATATCGTTTCCTATAAATCTTAACCTGGAAATGCTGTTCAGCGGAAATTCTTCTCCGTTCAGAATTACAGAATCGTTTCTCAGTTCAAGGTTTCCGGTGAATTTTCCTTTTTTCCCGTGGAAAAGCATGTAGTTGGCGACATTCAGCAGAATCAGTCCGATAAGAATCATGTTCATTGTGAAAGTAGCTTCCAGCAGGCGGTCTTTATAACGGAAGAGCTGCGGAATCATGGCTGCGAGCAAAGTCAGAATAATTACGGCGCCCATCACGATAGCCAGAATCCGAAGAATCTTTCCGGTTGTCGTTTTCTTTTTGTCAAATGGCTGCAGTGTTCTGAACATCTTTATTAATTTAAGAAGTGCAAAGATATTAAAGTTTGTGCTAATCTTCTTTAAAGCTTAATTTTGTACAGCAGAATGCGGATATTAGATGTCAGATATTAGATGTCAGATATCAGACTGAAGCACTTCTGTTACCACTAGCAAATTATTAAACCAACAACTGATAACCATCAACCGACAACCATCAACTATTAACCGACAACCATCAACCATCAAGCAAATGAACACCAAAGCCCAAAAACTCGAAGCTTTCTCACAACTTCTCGATATTATGAATGATCTGCGCGAAAAATGTCCGTGGGACAAAAAGCAGACTTTGCAAACTTTGCGTCATCTCACTTTGGAAGAAGTGTACGAACTTTCGGACGCTTTGCTGGAAGAAGATTTACAGGAAATCAAGAAGGAATTGGGCGATGTATTGCTGCATTTGGTTTTTTATGCGAAAATCGGTTCGGAAAAGGGAAGTTTTGATATTGCAGATGTGATTAATTCTTTGAATGAAAAACTCATTTTCCGTCATCCGCACATTTACGGCGATGTTGAGGTGAAAGATGAAGAAGAAGTAAAACAGAACTGGGAAAAACTGAAACTGAAAGAAGGCAACAAATCCGTTCTGTCGGGAGTTTCCAAAGGAACGCCAAGTATTGTGAAAGCATTCAGAATTCAGGAAAAAGTAAAAGGAATCGGTTTTGAATTTGCAGATGCCGAAGACGCCTGGAAAAAGGTAGATGAAGAACTCGCAGAATTTCACGCCGAAACCGATCTGGAAAAGAAAGAAACAGAACTCGGTGACGTTTTCTTTTCACTGATTAATTACGCTAGAATTTCCGGAATCAACCCTGATTCTGCGTTAGAAAAAACCAATATTAAATTCATTTCCCGTTTCCAAAAAATGGAAAATCTTGCCCACAAAAAAAATCTGAATCTCTCCGAAATGCCTTTGGAGCAGATGGACAAACTTTGGGAAGAAGCAAAAAAAATCTAAAATTTTGAAGAAACAAATCCGTCACCGGCTCAATTCCCACATCAAATCTTTTGTGGAAATCCGCGAAACGGAAAGGTTGTGGCATTTTCCGGTTTTGGCGGGAGTTTGTGTTGGATTGTGTCTTTTCGTCGGTTGGTTTTTCGGGAAACCTTCGTTCGGAAATATTTCGAGTATGGGCGCATTAACGATTCTGTATTTCACGCATTCATCGCTTGAAAAAAGAATCAGCCATTTGATTTACTGTGCTTTCGGAATGACGTTCGCGTTTACGTTCGGTTTGGTTTTTAATTTCAATCCGTGGTTAAGCGCTGTGTCTTTGGCGTTTATTACGTTTCTATCGCATTTGGTGACTTCCTATTTTGATATTCCGCCGCCGCGAAATTTCTTTTTCATCATGGTTGCAGCGGTTGCAACAAATCTTCCTTTCGATGTCGATTTAATTCCGATGCGTGTCGGTTTATTTGCAATGGGAGCAATGCTTTCCGTATTATTGGCGTTTTTCTATTCGGTGTTCATTGCGAAAAATGTGGTGGAATTCACACGCAGAAATCTCCGCAAAAACCGTTACACGAAAACGGTGGAAAGTCTCATTCTCGCCATCTCAATGTTCATCGCACTTTTAATCGGTTATGCAATTGACGAAAGCAGTCCGTACTGGATTCCGGTTTCTGCTTTGGCGGTTCTTCAGGGAAAAGATTTAACGCACACTTCCCAAAGAAATCTTCAGCGTATTCTTGGAACATTTATCGGAATGGGTTTAACGTGGCTTATTTTCGCTGCGAATCCGAATGTTCTGGCTTTAGTTATTACGATTGCAGTTCTTCAGATCGTTATTGAAACGCTGGTTGTCAGAAATTATCTGCTCGCTGCGATTTTCATTACGCCGATGACAATTCTTCTCGCGGAAACTGCAGGCGGAATCAACATCGATTCGGAGACCATTATGAAAGCCCGACTTCTCGATACGGTCATCGGAAGTTTAATCGGTTTTGCAACGGGCTGGATTCTTCATCACAACGGGATAATCTCGAATTTGGAGAAAAAATTCCGTGCGTCGCGGTTGCTGTTTCGCCGAAAATAAAAAAGCACCTCTTTCGAAGTGCTTCTGTTTATACTTTTTCTTTCCGCTCCTTTTCCTGCTGCATATATTCGTGATACAGCATCGTGTCCTCCAGATTTTTCAGTTCATCTGCAGTAAAAAGTCGGTAATTAATTTTAAAAGTTTTCCCTTTCGGAATTTCCAGCGAAAAGCCTCCCGTCCCGAAACCATCCAGAACATCCAGTTCAAAATGCGCATTTTTCCAGTATTCAAACAGGTTATGGTCAATCCAGAAATCATAATCCAGGATTTTCCCAATTCGCACATCCTTCGTCCGCGGATAAAAATGACCTTTTCGCAAACACTGCGGCTGCGTACCTTCACAGCAACCTCCGGCTTGATAAAACATCAGTTCCCCGAATTCTTTTTCGAGTTTTTTTACCAGTTTCAAAGCTTTGGGTGTCGCCGAAAGACGTTTCGTTTTTTCCATATTTTCTTTTTTAGGAGCAAGGAGATTTTGGATTTCTTTCACATTCCGGTCCCGCTGTTCGCTGTATCTTTTTTCCTGGCTTCAGCATTTCGACGGGCTCAATGACTTTTCGCCAACAAAAAAGGATGCCGCTTCCATCGGGGCTAGAAAACAAGGTCCGGATTTCTTTTCACCGGAATCCAATTTCGAGATTTAGTTATCACTATTGGATTTTTCCTGAGTTTTATTTCCGACCTAGGAGATTTTTGCGTTAATAAATTTGAGAATGTTTTCGTTGAAAAATTTCCACTGTCCGAGTGGCGGCTAAAATTCTGTTTTACAACAAATTCCGTTTCCGCCCGAGTTTGGAAATTTTAGAAAACACTCTCAAATTTTAGCAAAAAGATCCAGTCTTGATCTTTTGTTTCTTTTGTATCAAGACAAAAGAAAAAGAGAGAATCTTTTATTTTTCTTAGAAGAATCCTAATTTCTTTTTATCATAAGAAATCAGCATATTCTTTGTCTGTCTGTAATGATCGAGCATCATTTTGTGGTTTTCACGTCCGATTCCGGATTGTTTGTAACCTCCAAACGGCGCTCCTGCAGGATAATTGTGATATTGGTTTACCCAAACTCTTCCCGCCTGAATTGCTCTTGGAACCTGATAAAGCTGATGCGCATCTCTCGTCCAAACTCCGGCTCCAAGTCCGTAAATCGTGTCGTTTGCAATTTCAATCGCTTCTGCTTCATCTTTAAAAGTAGTTACAGCCAAAACTGGTCCGAAAATTTCCTCCTGGAACACTCTCATTTTGTTGTCTCCTTTCAGTAAAGTCGGCTGAATGTAGTAACCGCTCTTCAGATCGCCTTTCAGTTTGTTGGCATCGCCTCCGGTTAAAACTTCACAACCTTCTTCTTTTCCGAGTTTAATGTAATTCATGATTTTCTCGTACTGAACATTCGAAGCCTGTGCTCCCATCATCACAGTCGGATCAAGCGGATCTCCGGTTTTAATGGCTTCAACGCGCTTAATAACTTTCTCGATAAATTTATCATAAATACTTTCCTGAATCAGTAATCGGGAAGGACATGTACAGATTTCACCCTGGTTGAATGCGAAAAGAACTGCACCTTCAATGGCTTTGTCAAGGAAATCGTCGTCTTCGTCCATCACACTTTCGAAGAAAACGTTCGGAGATTTTCCGCCGAGTTCAAGTGTTACCGGAATAATATTTTCTGTTGCGTACTGCATTACCATTCTTCCTGTTGCGGTAGAACCTGTGAAGGCAGCTTTTGCCACTTTTGGATTCGTTACCAAAGCATGACCCAATTCAGAACCGAAACCGTTTACAATGTTGATGACACCTGCAGGAACAAGATCTTCAATCAGTTCCATTAAAACAAGAATAGAAATCGGTGTACTTTCTGCCGGTTTCAGAACGACGCAGTTTCCTGCTGCCAAAGCCGGAGCAAGTTTCCAAACCGCCATCAGAATCGGGAAGTTCCAAGGAATAATCTGTGCAACAACACCAATCGGTTCGTTCACGATTAAAGAAACCGTATTGCTGTCAAGCTCCATTAAAGAACCTTCTTCAGCGCGGATAACGCTTGCAAAATATCTGAAATGATCAACTGCTAAGGGAATATCGGCGTTCAACGTTTCGCGGATTGCTTTTCCGTTGTCCACTGTTTCCACTGCAGCGATGTATTCCAGGTTTTCTTCGATGCGGTCTGCAATTTTGTTAAGGATGTTGCTTCTTTCTGTTACGGAAGTTTTTCCCCACGTTGCAAAAGCTTTTTCAGCTGCGTTCACTGCTTTTTCCAGATCTTTTTCGTTGGAATGAGCTGCTTTCGACATTACAGTTCCGTCGAGCGGTGTGATAACGTCAAAATATTTTCCGCTTGCCGGTTTTGTCCATTTTCCGCCGATGTAATTGTCGTACTGTTTTTTGAATTTTGGTCTGTCGAATGATTTTTTCTTTGCCATACTATTTTAGAATTTTATTTTGATTTGTATTCTTCTAAAATTACTGACAATCCTGAAAAGAAAATGTTAAGAAATGCATAAAGTTTTTTCGGTGCGCAAAATTGTTGCGATTGAAGATTTCTATCGGATAACTGAAAGGGATTTTAGCCCCGATTGCAGCGGCATCCTTTTTTGTTGGCGAAAGGTCATTGAGCCTGTCGAAATGCCGAAGCCAAGAAAAAAGATACAGCGGAAAGCGGGACCGGAATGTGTAAGAAGACCAAATTTTGTTGCTCCTAAGAAAAAATCAGGTAGTCTTTCGGTATCGTAAAACGGCCCAAATAATTGAAATAACACCCATTGCTGCAACGACTCCAAAATGCAGCGTGAGATCGCTGAAACTACTGTTTTTTAGCATGATCAGGCGGATTGCTTCCACACCGTACGTTACCGGATTGGCGTAAGCTATGTATTTTGCCCAGTCGTTCATACTTTCAATGGGTGTGAATAGTCCGCTCATCAGAATAAAGATCATCATGAAGAAAAACACGACGAACATTGCCTGTTGCTGCGTTTCGCTGTAGACGGAGACGAGGAGTCCCAAACCGAGCAGCGTGATGAGATAAACCGACACGAAAAGGTAGAGCAGAAGGAGGCTTCCCTGCATTTCGATGCCGTAGATGAAGACCGTGACGGCCATTCCAATGGTGAATGCAACCATCGCTAAAATCCAGAACGGAATTAGTTTTCCGAGGATGAAATCGCGTTTTTTGATGGGCGAAACGTTGATTTGCTCGATGGTGCCGATTTCTTTTTCGGTAACGATGTTGAGCGCCGTTAAATATCCGCCGATGAGCGTGACGAGAAATGCGAGAATTCCCGGAACGAGCGACAGACGGTAATTGTAGTTCTCGTTGAACCGGAATTTTGGGATGATTTCCAGACCGGAATTTTTCTGTGCTGCTTCAATCTGTGGTGACATTTTAATCTGAATATCGCGGTTGAAATCCTGAAGAATCTGTGCGAGATAGGTTGCGGAAAGTCCGGCTTTAGTTCCGTTGATGGCGTTGATTGCGATAAGAACTTTTTCGCTGCCTTCACGAACGGTGTTTTTCTCAAAGTTGTTAGGGATTTCCAGGATGAGGTCTACTTTTTCCTGTTCAACGGCGCGGTACGCAACATTGTAATTCTCGCCGTATTCAATAATTTTGAAATATTCTGAAGCGGTTACTTTTCGGATCAGCTCTCTTGAATACGTGGATTTATCATGATCAACCACCGCAATTTTCACATTCTTTATTTCGAAACTTGCCGCCAAAGGCAGCACCAGTAACTGAACCACCGGCATAATAAATATGATGGCCAATATCGCCGGATTCCTGAAAATCTGCAGGAATTCTTTTCGGATTAATATGGAGAGTGTTCTGAACATTTGTTTAATTGAAAGTTGAAATTGGAAAGTTGAAAATTCTATTTCTAACCATTATTCTAACCGTACTTTAAATTTTTTGACAGCGAGACCGAAGAGCAGGAACATCATTCCGGTAAGTAGCAGAATGTGTTTCCAGATGACTTCAATTCCGGTTCCTTTAATCATGATGTTTTTTACAATTTCATAATACCATTTTGCGGGAATGACGTTTCCGATCACCTGCAGCGGAACGGGCATATTTTCAATAGGGAACATAAAACCGCTCAACATTACCGTTGGAAGCATTGTTCCGACCAATGAAATCAACATTGCGTTCTGTTGGGAATCAGTGAGGATTGAAATCAGAATTCCAATCAGCAAATTGGTGATAATGAAGATGATACTCACAAAAAACAGCAGAAAAATATTTCCTTTGATCGGTAAATCCAGAAGCGTAACACTTAGAACCACAATGGAAAACAGAATTATCATCGCCAGAATAAAATACGGAATTGCTTTTGCCAAAATAATTACTGCAGGTTTCATCGGAGAAACGAGGAGAACTTCCATGGTTCCAGTTTCCTTTTCGCGTACGATGGCAATTGCGGTCATCAACACACAGATAATCAGGAGAATTAAAGCCATTACACCGGGAACGAAATTTGGTGCACCTTTAAGTTGCGGATTGTACAGCATTCGGATTTCCGGCTGAATTCCGGTTGCGCTCTGCATTGCTGATTGTCCGTAAAAATCCATCACGATATTCGCCATGAAACTGTAAATCTGATTGGCAAAATTGATGTCGGTTCCGTCGGTAATCAGTTGAAGCTGCGTTTTTTTTCCTGAGGTTAAATTCTCTGAAAAATCATCGGGAATTACCATAACCATCCGGATCTGTCCGGTTTTGAAAGCGTCTTCCGCTTCGTTGATGGATTTCAGATTCCGTTCAATATCAAAAAACTGGTTAGAGTTTATTTTCGTAATCAGTTCCGTGGAATTCGGAGATTTGTCGTTGTCGAGGATGCCGATTTTTGTGTTTTTTACTTCTGTACTCAGTGCAAAACCAAACAGCAGAACCTGCACAATCGGCATTCCGAAAAGAATGAGCAAAGTTCTTCTGTCACGCAAAACGTGATAGAATTCTTTCCGTACAAAGGTTAATAGCTGTTTCACTTTTTTAATTGAAAATTGAAAGTGGAAAATTGAAAATGTTTATTTTTTTTACCACAGTGACACGGAGTTTTCACTGCGCTCATGTTTTTTTTATTGTGTTCTCTGTGCATTCGCTGTGTCTCTGTGTTTAATCTGCGCTTCGTTTTGCTCCTCTTGCGAGTTGATAAAAAACATCATCCATACTGTCCGTTTCAAACTGTTTTTTTAGGTTTGAAGGAGAATCAAGTGCGGCAATTTTTCCGTCAACCATAATCGAAACGCGGTCGCAATATTCTGCTTCGTCCATGTAATGCGTCGTCACGAAAATCGTAATTCCGCGGTCGGCAGCATCGTAAATCAGGTTCCAGAACTGTCTTCTTGTAACGGGATCAACGCCTCCGGTTGGTTCGTCCAGGAAAACAATTTCCGGATTGTGAAAAATCGCCACCGAAAAAGCCAGTTTCTGTTTCCATCCCAACGGAAGTTCGGAAACGAGTTTGTTTTTCTCATTTTCCAGTCCAAGCTTTTGGATGAGTTCTGCACTTTTTTCTTTGAGTTCCTTTCTTCCGATTCCGTAGATTCCGCCGAAGAATTCCAGGTTTTCTTTCACTGTCAGATTTCCGTACAGTGAAAATTTCTGACTCATATAACCGATATTTTTCTTGATGTTTTCGGTTTCTTTATAAACATCAAATCCGGCAACGGTTGCATTTCCTGCTGTAGGAACCGAAAGTCCGCAGAACATTCTCATCGCTGTGGTTTTTCCGGCTCCGTTTGCTCCAAGAAACCCGAAAATTTCGCCTTTACTTACTTCAAAGCTGATGTGATCGACTGCGGTGAAATCACCAAAAACTTTGGTAATGTTTTCGGCTTTTATGGCAATCATAACAAGTTGATAGTTGAGAGTTGAAAGTTGAGAGTGTTCATTGTCGTCCTAAATTTTCTTTAGTTGTTTTTACAATTTTTACCAGCATTTTTATCAGTTCATTACAATCTTCGGAAACGGACAAATATTCTTTTTCCTGAATAAATTCTCCTCTGTAAAGTAGTAATATCCAATAATCGTTTTCATTGGCTTCCTTAAGCGCAATGTTCATTTTATTTAAAAAGTCTGCTTTGGACTGCGCATGTTCAGCTTCACGAATCAATGCTCCAATCGCGGTTCCGCTTCTCAAAAGTTGCTTGGAAAGAATATACTCTTTCCTTTCTTCAGTCAGAATTTTGTAAAGCTTTATCAACCTTATTGAAAATGCGATTGATTTTTCAGATACTGTATTTTCCATAATATTCATTTTCAATTTTTCAACTCTCAATTCTCAACTGTAAACTCTCCACTGTTCGAAAGCAATCGGATAAAACTGTCTTCAATGGTTGCCTTTGATTCTTTGATGTCGATATTTTCGAATCCTTTTTCTCTTAAATAAGTTTCAATTTCAGCTAAACTAAATTCTTCGTTTTGATTAATGGTCATGTGGACAAATTCACCGAAGGCATAAACGTTTTTCTTTTGCGGAAAGGTTTCAAGTGCTTTCAGGACGTCTGAAGTTCTTCCAGCTTTAATTTCCAGAAGTAAGTCAGGGAAGGAGTTGCTGATTTTTTCGGGAGTTTCAATCTGCAGAATTTTTCCATTCTGAATAAGTGCAATGCGGTCGCACAAAGAAGCTTCATCCATATAAGGCGTTGCCACAACCATCGTAATTCCCTGATTTTTCAGTCGCTTTAACATTTCCCAAAATTCCTTTCTTGAAACGGGATCAACTCCGGTTGTCGGTTCGTCGAGGAATAAAACTTTTGGTTTATGAATCAGCGCGCAGCATAAAGCCAGTTTCTGTTTCATTCCGCCGGAAAGCTGACCTGCTTTTCTGTGTTTAAATGGCTCAATCTGAATATAAATATCCCTGATTAAATCATAGTTTTCCTCAATCGTGGTATTGAAAACACTTGCAAAAAATTCCAGATTTTCTTCCACCGACAAATCCTGATACAGCGAAAATCTTCCCGGCATATAACCCAGAATCTTACGGATTTCCTTGTAATCTTTCACCATGTCCAGATTTTCAATGCTTGCAGAACCGCTGTCCGGCAAAATTACCGTAGTCAGCATTCTGAAAATTGAAGTTTTTCCGGCGCCGTCGGGACCGATTAATCCAAAGATTTCTCCGTGATCCACATCAAAACTCACGCTGTCTACCGCAAGAACTTTATCTTTTTTCTTGCCGTAGGTTTTGGTGAGGTTATTTACGATGATTGATTTCATTCTTTTTGTTGAAAGTTGAGAGTGGAAAGTTGAGAGTGAATTTTCAATTTTCAACTTTCAACTTTCCATTTTCAATTAAAACTTAACGTCTCCGTACATTCCGATTTTCAGGAAGCCGTCGTTTTTCACGTGAATTTTTGCAGCATAAACCAAATTTGCTCTTTCGTTTTTCGTCTGAATGGTTTTTGGAGTGAATTCCGCTTTCGAGCTGATCCAGTAAACCGTTCCCGGAAGTTCTTTGGTATTTCCGTCGCCTGCATCGATCAGAACTTTTACTTTCTGTCCGATCTTCACTTTCGCAAGCTGATCTCCTGTAATGTACGTTTTCAAAGTCATCACATCCAGACTTGCAATTTTGAAAATAGGTTTTCCAACGGTTGCAAATTCTCCCTGATTAGAATATTTAGTCAGAACCATTCCGGAAATCGGACTTTCAATCGTATTGTTTTTTAGCTGTTCGTCAATCAGTTCCACACGTTTTTCGGTTGGTTTTCTTTCACTTAAAACCGCACGGTTCTGAATGGAAATATTTTCCTTCGCTGCTGAAATCTGCTGGTTCAAAGTTGTAAGTTGTGTTTGAGCAGCCGAAATCTGTTTCTGAAATACATCAACCTGTCCGTTCGCATCGTCAAGCTGTTTTCTTGTTGCGGCATCGGCACGAACCAAATTTGCAGTCCTGTTTCTTTCACGAATAGCATTTTGAAGTTGTTCCTGCAAGACAGAAATATTGGCGCGCTGAGAATTGATCTGCGACTGCAAAACCTGAATCTGTGGCGTAGCTGAATTTGTTTTCTGCTCGATAGCTCCGATGGTGGCTTCAATCTGTTCTTTCTGCAGTTCTACACTTTTCGGATCGATGGTTCCTACTTTTTGATTTTGGGAAAGTTGCTGTCCTTCCTCAACATTCAGTTTGAGAATTGTTCCGTTGGCTTTTGCGGTAACCATCACTTCATCGGCTTCGAAAGTTCCGGAAGCATCGTAATCGCCGTCGGAATTGTTGCAGGAAAAAACCAAAAGAGCGAGTAGAGGGAAAATATATTTTTTCATAACAGTGGTCTGTAATTCGTTGTTGGTTGTCGGTTGATGGTTGTCGGTTTTAATCATTTTCAACTCTCAATTTTCAACTTTCAATTATTAAGTTGTGCTTTTAAGTTATATTGAGTAAGCAAAAGCTGTGTTTCGTGGAGGATTTTCTGATTTCTTGCGCGGTCGAGTTCGTTGAGTTCGCGGAGATAATCGCTTGTTGTGATGACGCCGTTATCGAGCTGCGCTTTTGAAGAGGTCAGAATGCTTTCTCGAAGCGCTATCAGTTCAGAATCTTTGTCAATGAGTTGTTGGATTTTTTCCAGTTCGTTGTTGTTCTGCAGCGTCTGAAACTGTTGGTTGAACAGGAAGTTTTCTCTCTGTACATCCACTTCCTGCTGCTGCAAATTCAGTAAAGCCAGATCGTTCTTCTTCGTGTAAAATCCGGTAATTGGAATGTTTAAACGAACGCCGCCAATGTAAAACACATCAAATTCATTTCGCAGCATATTGAAGCCCGGTTTTCCGTAACCGCCCTGGAAAAATGCACCGACTTTCGGTAGATTTTTTGAGTTGAGAATGGATTTCTGAGTTTCGAGTGCCTGTTTCTGCAAATCGAAAAGTTTCAGTTCGGAGCGGTTGTTTTCGCTGTTAATGATAAGCTGTTGTGGTTTTTGAAGTTTTGCGTTTTCGTCAATGGGTTGATTGATGAAAACCGAAAGCATATCCAGAAAACTTTTTTTCACGTTCTGAAGTTCAATCTGTTTCTGTTCAAGATTGATCAGTTGTGCTTTCAGAACATCAACATTACTTCGTAAAATGACACCGTTTTTCAATTGCGCATCGGCTTTTTTCAGCGCGTTCTGAATATCGGTTTTTGTCAGTTCAGTCTGTTCAATCTGTTCATCGGTTTGAAGTGCTCCAAAATACATCTGGTTGATTCTTTCCTCCAGTTTATCGGTTTCCACTTCGGTTTTCTGTATCTCGATTTCCGAATTGATTTCTGCCATTTTTTTCTGATTGGAGATCATTCCGCCATCATAAATCGTCTGCTGAACATCTGCGTAAACTTTGTACTGATCTTTACTCAACGGCTCAACGGTCATATTCGGAAGCTGTATTGGAAGTTCGGTAACTTCATTTTGGTAAGTAGCCTGTCCGACAATATTGATTTGAGGAAGCCAGCCTTTTGAAGCATTTTCAATATTGTACTGTTTTGTTTTTGTGATTAAATCGTGGCGTTTGATGAGTGGATAATTCTGTTTCGCCAAATCATAAACCTGATCTAAAGTCAGGGTTTGCTGACCGAGCATCATACCGGAAAGAAAAAGCAAAAACGCAATTACGAGATTTGATTTTTTCATCACTAACTGTTTAATAAGGTTTTGATCCAGACAGGAATGAGTTTCCGGCGTTCTTCAATGAAGATTTCAAAACTTTGCTGATCGAAAATTCCAAATTTTTTGAAAACCGGACTTGTTACGAAAGGAAAAATCGTAAGCGAAAGAAAATTCACCAAAAAATGTAGCGGATTAATATGTGGATTTTTCTCCGAAATTTGCTGAAGCATGGTTGATTTTTTGAGTACTTCTTCAAGCGGAAGTGCACTTTGAATTCCGGAATTTCCTTTCTGAATTTCACTGATGACGAAAAGTGGTAGATTCGGATTTTCTTTCAGAAGATCGATATATTTATTGGTCGCCAAATCTATTTTGGTTTCCAGTGTTGTGTTTTCATCAATCAGAATCGGTAGAATAGAGCCGAACATCTGCTGAATTTTCTCGAGCATTATTTTCTCAAAAAGTTTTTCCTTGCTTCGGAAATAATAGTTGAGAAGTGCGAGATTAATTCCTGCTTCTTCTGCAATATCGCGTGTTCTCGTACCGGAATATCCTTTTTCGGTAAAGACTTTCGCTGCTGCGGAAAGGATTTTTTCTTCTGTGGAAAGATCTCTGACTTTTTCTTTTTTTGCCATCGAATTAAATTCTACAGCAAAGTTATAATTAATTTTTTGATTTAAACAAATTATTTAATCAAATGATTAAAAATAGTTCAAAAAAAAATTTCTGGGCTTTGCTCTGATTACCAAGAGCCGAAATTTTTGGTTTTACCGTGGAGAAATTCTGCGATTCGGTTTTTCGTTCCGGGTGAAGTTTTCGGAGGTAAATCATTCAGTTTAAAATATCCGAAATGTTCGATTTCGCGGTCTTTTTTTGTCGGTTCAGAAAAATTCTCAGAAAGAAATACAATAATACTGTCGTTTTTTCCTTCAAAAAAATTATTGTAAACGCCGTGAAGCTGCAATTCGGTAACAAGAACTCCCAGTTCTTCTTTGAGTTCTCTTTCAATCCCTTGCTGAAAAGTTTCGCCTTTTTTCAAACCTCCGCCGGGAAGAAACCACGACTCGGAATAGGTATGTTTCACCAAAAGAATCTCATCATTTTTCAGCAGAAGAATTCTTACGCCAACGGTCACTGGCTTAGCTATTTTCCAGAATGTAGAAGCTGTTTTGTGAAAAATTTTGATCATCGCTTTTTTCTTAAAATTAATATATTTCAACAAAAAACGCAATCGAAATGACTGCGTTTTGTATTTTTTATTTTATCTGAATTACTTCATCGAAGCAAACTGCATCGCAAACAAATCCGGGAAAACTCCTAAAGCAACAATTGCAAGAATAATGAATACAGCAACAATATTGTAAGTTACCGTTACCTTTTCAGAAGTCTTGAAGCTGCTTTCCTTAAAGAAAAACATCGCAATTATCAGTCTTAGATAATAAGCAATAGAAATTGCGGAACCTAAAACAGCGATTAAAACCAAAAATGCTGCCCCGTTCATTGCCTGGGCGAAAAGTGCAAATTTACCCATGAAACCTGCGGTTAGCGGAACTCCTGCCATGGAAAGCATTGAAACCGCTGCAACTGTTGCCAGTAGCGGCTCTGATTTCGCCAGACCTTTGAAAGCGCCGTAAGAAGTTTCTCTTTTTAGTTTTTCAACCCAGATGAGGCACATCATCACGCCAACTGAAGCCAGCGCATACGCAAAAAGGTAAAATGCAAGGTTGTAGGTTGAATTGTTGCTCATTCCGTAGAATACAAGTGCGATATAACCAGCGTGTGACACCGATGAATACGCAAGCATTCTTTTCGCATTCGTCTGCGCAAGTCCCATTGCATTGGCAAGGAACAGGGTTATGATCACCATTACACCGATAATGTTGATCCATTCCGGAGCGATGCCTGCAAAAGCAATCGTCATCAGTTTGAAGAATGCATAGAAACCTGAAATCTTCACCACTGTCATCATGAAAGTCGTAATGAGTGAAGGCGAGCCCTGATAAACATCCGGACTCCACATATGGAAAGGTGCTAAGGCAACTTTAAAACCAAGCGCAGCAATCATCATCACCATACCCATGATCAGCATAAGATCTTTAGGATTGTTCACTGCGAAGTCGTGAATCTGGTACAGGTCAAAACTTCCGCTGGCACCATAAATCAGTGCAACACCAAACATCAGAAATCCTGTAGCAAAAGCGCCCATCAGGAAATACTTCATTGATGCTTCGTTGGAGCGCAGATCGGTTTTGTTGGCACCTGCCATTACATACAGTGGAATAGAAAGGATTTCAACACCGAGGAAAAGTGTCACCATATTCTGGTAACCGAAAAGTATAATTCCGCCGCACAGCGCGAAAAGCATCAGCGCATAGAGTTCACTTTGGTGACTTCTGTGGTTGCTAAGCGCAAAACCTCCAAGGAAGAAGATGAGTAGTGTTACGAAAATAGAAATTTTGGTGAACAGTGCCGCATTCGGGCCGTATTCATACATGCTTCTGTATTGCTGAAAGAATGCAAGTTCCGGCTGGAAACTCACCCAAAAAGCAATAATAAGCCCAAAAATCCCAATATAACGTGCATATTTTCCCTGCTGAAAAACTCCGGAAAACAATGCGACAACTGCAGTTAGGAATATGATTACAAAAACACTCATTATATTTTATTTGAGATTGGAGATTTTAATCTGAGATTTTCACTTCAAACAGAAACCTCTTATTTTCTTACTATTTATTTTACTGTTCGCTACACTTTTCGGTTTAGCTGACCATTGACTGATAAATGAATCTCAGGGATGAACTTACCATTTCAATAATCGGCTGCGGGAAGATTCCCAGCAGAATTACAAACACTACCAAACTCGCCAGTACTGAAAATTCTGAATCTGATAGGTCTTTTGCTGAACTCAGTACTCTTTCGTCTCCTTCGCCGAACATCGCTTTTCCGTACCATCTCAGCAGATAAGCTGCACAGAGAATAATCGTGATTCCGGCAATGACTGCTGCAAGAACATTAAGGTCGAATACTGCTTTAATCAGAATGAATTCTCCGATAAATCCGTTGGTTAAAGGAACCGCCATAGATCCCAGAAGAATTACAAGGAAAAGTACTGCAAATTTCGGAGCTACTCTTGCCAAACCGCCCATCTGACGGATATCTCTTGTTTTAAATCTTTTATAAAGAATATCAGCACAGAAGAAAAGTCCGACAACGTTGATACCGTGGGCAAACGTCTGCACCATTGCGCCTTCCGCACCTTCAAAAGTGAAGGTTCCTTTCATTGTAAGTACAGCAGAAGCGAAGATACCCGCAACCATCAGTCCAACGTGCGAAAGGGAAGAGTATGCGATAATTCTTTTGGCATCATTCTGAATCAGTGCAATTACGGCTCCGTGAAGAATTCCGATAATAGCAAGCATGATGACGATGGAACCCGAAATTCCCATGATAGCATCGGGCGTCACCGGAAGCAGATATCTCAAAACTCCGTACACCGCCATTTTCAGCATAATACCGGAAAGCAGCATCGATCCCTGCGTAGGCGAATACGTATAGGTATCCGGTTGCCATGTATGGAACGGGAAAATCGGAAGCTTCACCGCAAAAGCAAAGAAGATAAACCAGAACACTACCGTTTGCTGTGTAAGGTTCAGGTTGGCGTTATACATATCGGTTACCGCGAAAGATGCAGAATAATTGTAAACGTAAATCAGGCCGGCAAGCATAAACAGGGAACCGACGAAAGTGTACACGAAGAATTTCGTTGTAAACTCGAATCTTTTGTTTTCCTGTCCCCAAAGTCCCGCGATAAACCAGATCGGAATCAGCGTGATTTCCCAGAAGATGTAGAACAGAAGACCGTCCAGTGCCGTGAAAACTCCTACAAGACCAAACTGCATCAGCAGAATCAGCGCATAAAAAGAGTTTCTGTACGTAAAATTCTCATTATAGGATGAAAGAATAATCAGCGGAACCAGGATGTTCGTCAGCAAAAGCAGAAGCATGCTCATTCCGTCAATTCCGAAATGCAGTGAGCTCTTGATGAACTGTGCCCACGGATAATTGATTTCATGCTGCAGAACGCTGTCTACAGTCGGTTTGAAATCCAGTCCGCTCAGTACATAAAAAGAGATGAACATCTGCACCAAAGCAATTCCCAGCGCCAAATGCTTTCCGGATTTTCCTTTCCAGAAAAACAGCAGTGCCGAACCTATAAGAGGTAAAAGTAATAATGTTAATAAATAATACGACATTATTATTGTAATAAAAAGTTAACAATCAGTATTAATCCTACTGCCAAAGACATGATGAGGACATAGTTTTCAACATTTCCGTTCTGGATGCGTTTCATGGCTTTTCCGGAGTCTTCTGCTCCCCAGCCAATAAAATTCACAAATCGGTCAAGAATTCCGGTATCGAACATTTTTCCGCCGCGTCCAAGACCTTCCGTTGTTTTAACGAAGAGCGCATTGTACAGTTCGTCGATGTACAGTTTGTTGGCAGAAAGTTTCTCCCAGCCGGTATATTGGTTTTCCGCAAGCGGAAGTTTTTTCTTATTAACGTAAATGTTTTTCACTACAAACCAAACCACGAAGAACATCAGAATGGTAACTGCCAGAAGAATATACTCAGTCATCGGGCTGATTTTCTGGATGTTTGCTTCCATCTGAGCGTAGCTCTGTTCCGTAAGAACCGGTTTCAGCCAGTGCTGCAGTTTCGCATATTCGCCGTGTGCTATGATATGCGGAAGATTAATGAAACCTCCAACTACGGAAAGAACTGCAAGAACAATCAGCGGTAACGTCATATTGGACGGACTCTCGTGAAGATGATGTTCCTGTTCCTGTGTTCCTCTGAACTGTCCGTGGAATGTAAGGTAATACAGACGGAACATATAAATCGCCGTCATCGCTGCAACAGCGAAGAGAACTACCCAGAATGCCGGATGTTTGGCAAAAGTATTCACGAGGATTTCATCTTTTGAGATCATACCCGAAAACAATGGCATACCTGCGATTGCGAATGTTCCGATCAGGAAGGTAATATGCGTAATTTTGATTTTGTCTTTCAAACCGCCCATGAATCTCATGTCCTGTTCGCCGCTCATGGCGTGGATTACAGATCCTGAACCCAGGAACAGCAACGCTTTGAAGAATGCGTGTGTCATCAGGTGAAACATAGCAGCAGTATAAGCGCCAACCCCAAGTGCCACAAACATAAATCCTAACTGCGAAACAGTAGAGTAGGCCAGTACTTTTTTAATATCGTTCTGTCTTAATGCGTAGAATGCAGCCAAAGCAGCAGTCAGAAGTCCTATCAGTAAAATACCGTCCTGAACTGTCGGAGCAAGTGTGTAAAGGAAGTTTGATCTTACGACAAGATAAATACCTGCCGTTACCATTGTTGCTGCGTGAATCAGAGCAGAAACAGGTGTAGGACCTGCCATTGCATCAGGAAGCCACGTGTAAAGCGGAACCTGTGCGGATTTACCCACAGCTCCGATAAACAGTGAAGCGCAGATGAAGATGATGGCAGTACCGTCCAGTTCAAAAACCGAAGCATTTTGCTGAACCGACTGGAAATCAATTGAATTTGTATAGAACGCGATGGCGAAAATCCCAACCAAGAGGCCAAGGTCACCAATTCTGTTCATTATGAATGCCTTTCTTGCTGCCTTTCCGTATTCCTGATTCTTAAACCAGAAACCGATCAGAAGGTAAGAACATAAACCTACACCTTCCCATCCAATGAACAGAATAAGGTAGTTTCCGCCCATTACAAGCAGCAGCATCGAGAAAATAAAGAGGTTCAGATAAGCAAAGAATCTGTGAAATCCTTTGTCGTGGCTCATATAACCAATAGAGTACAGGTGAATTAAAGAACCGATTCCGGTAATAATCAGAATCATCATCACTGACAGCTGATCAATCTGGAAACTGAAGTTCACCTGCATACCGTTCACTCGGAACCATTCGAAAGCCTTAATAAGAACTGGCGGCGTTTCGGAATTCATTCCCATGAAGATATAAACGGCAATACAGAAGGAAGCAAAGACTACAAGAGTTGCGATTCCGCCCGTAACTGCTTTAGGAAGATTTTTTCCAAAAAGTCCGGTAATCAGAAACCCGATCAGCGGTAAAAGAATAATAGCATAAACCAAATTTTCCATCTTCCTATCCTCTTAATTTGTTAAAAATACTAACGTCCACTGATTTGGTATTGCGGTACATCATTGCGATAATCGCCAGACCTACAGCAACTTCTGCAGCAGCCACTACCATGATGAAGAAAACCAGAATCTGCCCGTTTCCGTCTCCTTTATAAGCAGAGAAAGCAGCCAGAAGCAGGTTTACCGAATTCAGCATAAGTTCCACACATCCAAGGATAATAATTGCATTCTTGCGGAGAAGAACGCCCATTACGCCAAGACAGAACAGTACTGTACTCAGAATAATGTAATAATCCAGTGGAATGGTTTGTATGAATGAGTTTACTTCCATAATAATTTACAGGTCTTTTTTTCCAATTAATGTGGCACCCACGATACCCGCAAGAATCAGTACTGAAGCGAGTTCAAAAGGCAGAACATATTCGTTAAACAAAAGACGGCCAAGATTTTTGGTTAAACCAACGGTTGAGTCTACATTTCCTGCTACATTCTGCAGTGTAAGACCTTTGTAGGCGCCCAACATTCCGATCAGAAGAATTCCGCCGGTGAAAACACCCACGAATTTCAGGATGGTATTTTTCTTTCCTTCGTCCTCCTTGTTCAGGTTCAGCATCATCAGAATATACAGGAAAAGCACCATGATAGCTCCGGAATAAACGATGATCTGTACAATTCCGAGGAACTGTGCGTTCAACAGAACGTAAAGCCCTGCGATGGAGAACATGGTAACAATAAGTGAAAGAATTGAATACATCGGGTTTCTTGCAAATACAAAATAAACAGCACTTGCAACGGCAACGAAAGCCACGAAAAAGAATAAGAACTGTTCCATTTATTTCACTGCATTTTTTTGTTTTTCACTCTGTCTGGAAGTGATGTCAATACGGTTATTGATGTCTTCTACCAGTTTATCCTTTCCGTAAACAAACGATCCTCTGTTGGTTTCAACATCCACAAGACGGTCTGTAAGGTAAATTGCCGATTTCGGGCAGGCTTCCTCACACATTCCGCAGAAAATGCATCTCAGCATGTTGATTTCGTATACTTCGGCGTATTTTTCCTCTCTGAATTTATCTTTGTCCTCCGGTTTTCTTTCGGCAGAAGTCATGGTAATGGCTTCTGCAGGACACGCAACCGCACACAGTCCGCAGGCGGTACATCTTTCTCTTCCTTCTTCATCTCTCTTCAAAACATGGAGTCCGCGCCAAACCTTTGCTCTCGGTTTCTGCACTTCCGGATATGAAAAAACCTTGCCCTTAGAACCTTCAAGAGCGTGACTCAGGGTGATTCCCATCCCTTTCACGATTGCCGGAAGGTAGAGTTTCTCCATAAAAGTCATCTTTTTGTTCGAGACTACTTTGGACCTGTTAGTAAGTTTCATTCTTTATTGATATTATTTTGATTTGAATTCTGAACTGTTCGGAACTCAAATTTCTGTTTCTTAATTATGCTCCTGCCAGTAGGATTACTGCTCCCGTGATAATCAGGTTGACCAGTGCCAGTGGAATCAGCGTTTTCCATCCTAAATTCATCAGCTGGTCGTAACGGAATCTCGGGATCGTCCATCTGATCCACATGAAAATGACGATACCGATGATTGCTTTGGTTAATATTGCCAGAATACTCAGGATTCCTGCCACATTTTCGCCCCAGTTTTCAGTTACCCAGTTGATTCCCGGATAGTTGAAGCCACCGAAGAATAATGTTGCAATCAAAGCATTCGAAATAAACATGTTCACATATTCACCGAACATATACATACCGAAGTTCATTGAAGAATATTCCGTCATATAACCGTTTACAAGTTCAGATTCACATTCTGGCAAATCAAACGGGTGACGGTTGGTTTCAGCCAGCGCCGCAACCAGGAAAATAATGAATGCGAGCGGTTGGTAGAAGATATTCCAGTTGAATCCGTCGGCCTCAAAAAGTCCCCACAATTTTCCTGAACCCTGATCTGTAACGATGGTATTCAGATTCAGACTGCTGCTCATCATAATGATGGAAAGCAACGCAAGGCCCATCGCCAGTTCATAGGAAATCATCTGGGAAGAAGCACGGATTGCACCGATCAGTGAGTATTTGTTGTTGGAAGCCCAACCTCCGAGCATCATTCCGTAAACACCGATGGAAACCATTCCGATAAGGAAAAGTACTCCAACATCAATGTTTGCCACCTGAAGATCCATTGAAGTACCGCCGATATTCAGCGTCTGTCCCCAAGGAATTACCGCGCCGGTAACGAGTGAAATAAACATGGTAATCGATGGCCCGAGTATGAACAGGAATTTTTCTGCTCCGGACGGAATAAAACCTTCCTTGAAGAAAAGTTTACCGCCATCTGCCAACGGTTGCAGTAACCCGAAAGGTCCGGCTCTGTTAGGCCCGATTCTGTCCTGTAATGCTGCAGCCACTTTTCTTTCGCCCCATGTAGAGTACGCAGCAATTCCCAGTGAAACTGCGAAAAGTGCTACTACGAGTATGATCTTAAAAATTAATGGATCCATATTTTTTAATTTGAAATCTGGAAACCTTGAACAGATGACTCAGGTTCTGGGTTTACAAATCCTTGTATTTTCAAATTTATTCTTTAATCTTTTCTTCGTCTTTTTCGCTGATCTGTTTTGCCATCGGATTGTCGAGCAGTACAGGTTCGTCTTCGGCTTTCTGGTAATGGTTCAGGGAAATTACCGAATGTCTGTTGATGTGTCTTGGCCCTTCAATATTCCAGAATTTGGTATCTTTCTTTTCCCAGCGGCATTCATTACAGATCCACTCTTCGGTTTCACCGTACTGATCCTGTCTTGCCGTCACACGGATTACTTCTTCACCTTTCATCCAAAGAACGGCTTTTCCTGAACATTTTGAACACGAACAAGAAGCGTTCATCGGTTTTGTAAACCAAACGCGGCTTGCAAATCTTGAAGTTCTGTCGGTTAGAGCTCCAACCGGACAAACATCAATAACATTTCCGTAGAAATCGTTGTCCAAAGCCTTATTGAGATATGTTGAAATTTCTGCATGGTCGCCTCTGAACAGAATTCCGTGTTCACGTTTTTCTGTAAGCTGGTTGGCGGCCAGTACACATCTTGCGCAAAGAATACATCTGTTCATATGAAGTTTGATGTACGGACCGATATCTTCCGGCTCAAAAGTTCTTCTTTCAAACTCGGTTCTGGTATTTTCCACGCCGTGCTCATAACCCAAATCCTGAAGATGGCATTCGCCGGCCTGATCACAGATCGGGCAGTCCAGCGGATGGTTCACCAGAAGAAATTCCGTTACGGCTTTGCGGCCTTCCTGAGCTTTTTCAGAGGTAAGGTTTTTCACTTCCATACCGTCCATAACGCCGGTTCTGCAGCTTGCTACAAGTTTCGGCATTGGTCTCGGATCAGCTTCGGATCCTTTGGAAACTTCAACAAGGCATGTTCTGCAACGGCCTCCGCTGGTTTCCAACGGTTTGTAGTAACACATTGCAGGCGGAACAGATTTACCTCCGATCTGTCTTGCGGCTTCCAAAATGGTAGTTCCCGGCATTACTTCGGTTTCCTGTCCGTCGATGGTTACTTTAAATTTTTTAACTTCTTCGCTCATAATATTGCGTTTAGCTGTTTGCTTTTGGCAACTGGCTTATAATTAATTGTACTTTTTCGTATTAAACGTATATCCAATCCCGAAATCCACCATAGCATAGACAAAATCCTGTGTGGCTTTGTCCGGATGGTTGTTCAGTGTTGTTTTTATGTCGGGCATGTTGATATAGCCTGCTTTTCCTTCTACCTGTAAGATAATATGTCTCCAGGCAACGAGGGTGAGTGCGGATCTTAAATCTGTACCAAAACCGGCCAGATGAAAACGGTCGCTTCTTTCATTTCCCATCAGCGTCACGTTGGATTTTGGCAGCAGTGCTCCAACTCCGCCTCCATAACTCAGAAAAACATCAATATTTTTCTTGTTGAACACATTGTGATATTTCTGTGCACCTAAATTGATGTAATTCAGGCCGTCTGTATGTTCAAACTGAAGGAAATCGCCATCGGAAAGGTTTATTTTTCCGTTCTGAACCCTCGATGCATATTCAGGATCTGAAATATAGCCACTGAAAGAAACGGTTTGATTTTGATCCATCACATATTTCATATGATCCATTCCGAGCGTAATTCCAAAATTGTCTTTCGGAAAATACGTAATTCTGTAGTTCACCTGCGGAACCGTAATTTTCGACGGGTTGAAATACAGATTCCATCTGAAAGGCGACTGTCTGTCATGAGCAACCACATTTTCAAGCTGAAAATCGTATCCGTTTCCTTTGAAATGAATATCAGAATTTGAATAAACCGACTCATTCCATCCCCAAAACAGCATCACCGAACCTTTTTTGAAAGGATCAGTTTGTGCGTTCAGCCCAAAAGCTGAAAGTAGCAGGAACAGATATGTCAGTTTTTTAATCAATTCTTAATTTTATGGATTTACTGCAGGCGCAGGAATAGGATCGGCATAATTTGCCAAACCATAATTCTGAGTTTGTGCCAATTCAGGATTTTTTACATGCCATTCGAACTCATCACGGAAATGACGGATTGCTGCTGCAACCGGCCAAGCTGCTGCGTCTCCTAACGGACAAATGGTATTTCCTTCAATTTTTCTCTGAATATCCCACAGAAGGTCAATGTCTGCCATCGTTCCTTCACCCTTTTCAATTTTTTTCAGGATTTTGTACATCCATGGGGTTCCTTCACGGCATGGTGTGCACTGTCCGCAGCTCTCGTGTGCATAAAATCTTGAAAGCGTCATCGTATGTTCCACAACGCACTGGTCTTCATCCAAAACCTCAAAACCACCTGAACCCATCATGGTTCCGGTAGCGAAACCACCGTCTGCTAGAGACTCGTAGTTCATCATTCTCGGTTCACCGTTAATGGTTTTCAACAGTAGATTCGCAGGCAAAATCGGAACGGAAGAACCTCCCGGAATACAGGCCTTCAATTTTTTTCCGTTTGGAATTCCACCGCAATATTCATCAGAGTAAATAAATTCTTCCACAGAAATCGTCATGTCGATTTCGTAAACACCCGGTTTATTGATGTTTCCGCAGGCAGAAATCAGTTTTGTTCCGGTAGAACGTCCTACACCGATTTTAGCGTATTCAGCACCGGTAATATTGATAATTGGAACCACCGCGGCGATGGTTTCAACGTTATTTACAACTGTTGGTCTTTCCCAAAGTCCTTTTACAGCAGGGAAAGGTGGTTTCAAACGTGGATTTCCTCTTTTTCCTTCCAGAGATTCCAGAAGGGCAGTTTCTTCACCGCAGATATAAGCTCCGGCACCACGCTGCACATAAATTTCGCAGTCGAATCCGGTTCCTAAAATATTTTTTCCTAAAAATCCGGCTTTTCTGGCTTCTTCAATAGCTTCTTCCAAAATATCCGGAATCCACGAGTATTCTCCACGGAT
>JAEXBA010000050.1 GCA_023457935.1 Bacteroidota bacterium
AGACCTTTTAGAGGCAGGTGTACACTTCGGTCACATGACCCGTAAGTGGAATCCAAATATGGCTCCATACATCTTCATGGAGAAAAACGGTATTCACATCGTAGATTTACATAAAACAGCAGTAAAACTGGACGAAGCTTGTAACGCTTTGGAAAAAATTACTTCTGCAGGTAAAAAAGTTCTTTTCGTAGCAACTAAAAAGCAGGCGAAAGAGATTGTTGCAAAACACGCTTCTGAACTTAATATGCCTTATATCACTGAAAGATGGCCGGGTGGAATGTTGACGAACTTCGTTACAATCCGTAAAGCTGTTAAGAAAATGAACCACATCGATAAAATGAAGAAAGACGGTACTTTCGAAACTTTATCGAAAAAAGAAAGACTTCAGGTTGACCGTCAGAGAGCAAACCTTGAGAAAAACTTAGGTTCAATTTCTGACATGGTACGTCTTCCTTCAGCTCTTTTCGTAGTTGATATTATGAGCGAGCACATCGCCGTAACTGAAGCTAAGAAACTGGGTATTCCTGTATTTGCTATCGTAGATACAAACTCTGATCCGCGTAAAGTAGATTACGTTATTCCTGGAAACGACGATGCTTCCAAGTCTATCGATATGATTCTTTCTGTAGTTTCAGATTCTATCAAGGAAGGTCTTTCACAAAGAAAAGCAGACAAAGAAAAATCTAAAGAAGAAGGAGAAAAAGTAACTGCTGATGCAGATACTGATTTCGATGCAGAATAATAGATTTTGCTTATCACAAAAAGATCCGGATTGCTCAGCAGTCCGGATTTTTTATTTCTGTTATTAGGGAATTTTAATTCGCTGTTGCAGCCGTTTTGTTCTGTTTCACGGCAATATTCTGCGCCGGCGATTTCATTACCGGATTGTTCAGTACAATCATGAGGTTTTTCTTCAGTGCTTTACGGGAAGAATACTGCACATCACAAACGTTGCTGCTCAGTTCGTAGTCTCCTTTAGTTAATACAATTGTATTTTCGCCTCGTGACGGTATTGCAAGGTTCGAGAAACTGTCTTTTCCCTGGATTCTCATAATCATATTACAGTCCGAATTGTTCTGAATCAGTACAATCACTTCCTGTTTATTGATATCCTGATCGAAAAGCGTGTTCAGCAGCTTCACAGTCCTTGCTTTTTGCGCTTCGGAATTTTCCATAACCAACCTGGCAAATTCTTCTGCTTCGTGGGAATTGGGGCGTTTTACAAAAGCGTTCGGGATTTCCGTTACCAAAGGTCTCGCAGCCATGGGTTTGGCATCTTTCGCACCTTTGGTCCACGCAGCATTTTTCAGGGCGATGAGTTTCGGTTTCAGAACAGTTCTCCTCGGGTCTTCCGGATGGGCAGACTGCAGGAAAAGCTCAATTTTCTTGATATCTGTGGTGATAAGGATGTCTTCGTACCTTTCTTTTTTCTTTTTCTGGGCCGCAATACTTATGCTGCACAGGATACTCAGTCCGATGGCAATTTTCTTCAAATTAACTTTCTATTTTTTTATTTTATTCTGAACTTAATGTACGTAATGGTTTTTCCTTTTGCCGAAAACAGTTCTTCGTAATAGGTTTTTATTTCTCTTAAAAGTTCGGTATTCGGATCATACTCCGGAGCGCCGTAAATATCGTGATGCGCCGTAATAATTTCATGTCCGGCTCCCTGAAGTATTCCAAGTGTGTAACCGTGCAGAAATTCCGAATCGGTCTTCAGATGTATAATGCCGTTCGGTTTCAGTATTTTTTTGTAACGTTCCAGAAAATCCGGATGCGTCATCCTGTGCTTGGTTCTTCGGTATTTAATCTGAGGATCCGGAAAGGTAATCCAGATTTCATCCACTTCATTTTCTTCAAAGAAACAGTCCACCAGTTCTACCTGTGTTCTCAGAAAAGCGACGTTACTGATACCGTTCTCTGATGCTTCCTTGGCGCCGAACCAAAAACGGGCTCCTTTGATATCAATTCCGATAAAATTTTTCTCCGGAATTGCCTTAGCCAATCCTACTGAATATTCTCCTTTCCCGCATCCAAGTTCCAGAACAATCGGATTGTCATTGCGGAAAATGTCTTTCCTCCAGTTGCCTTTAAGTGGAAAATTATCCAGCGCTTCTTCTCTGGTTGGCTGTATTACGTTTTCTAATATTTTGTTTTCTGCAAATCTTGCTAATTTGTTCTTCCCCATAATTCTTATGCAAAGTTACTTAATATTGGCATTGAATCTGTAAGGAATTTTTTATTGTTTGGGATTTCCAAGTGTTACCATTATGGCTTTGCGAAGAGATTTCTGTGAGGCATACTGAGCGCCGCAAACAATACTTGTAAACAGGTAATCTCCTTTCGGAACTACGATCGTATTTTCACTTTTTGAAGCCACTGCAAGGCGGAATTTTGTGTATCCGATACCTTCAATTCTTACGATAATATCACAGTCTGAAGTATTTTTGATCAAAACCGTCGTTTCCTTGCTGTTGGGATCGTTGTCAAAAAGTGCATTAAGAATTTTTACCGTTCTGTTTTTGTGTTCATCGGCTGACATATTCATCAGCATTGCGAATTCTTCTTTTTCTGAATTGATTGCTGCCATATTCTTCGCAGCGGCTCTTGCAGAAGATGAGGCAGAGCTTCCGCCTGCAGCATTTTTAGCGCGGATGGCGTCTATCGTACTTGTTTTGGATCCTTCCGGCGCTGAAACCATAGCTTCGGAGCCCATTTTTACTTCAGTAGCGGCAATAGGAGTGCTGTTTTTTCCGGCTTGAAGCGCAGCGAGTTTTTCCCGCTGATATTTGATCTGTTTTTCCCTGATCTTCGCGTTCATTTCTTCGAAACTGATCTTGGTGGAAGGGCGTTTCCGCAGAAGCGCCAGTTTTTCCTGCAATGCGGGTACTTTCTGGTCATCTTCGTGGGCCGTTTTAAGGTAATTCTTAATCAGGTCCATCAGTCTCGGTTTCAGGACCGCTCTTCGCGGATCATCAGGGTGTGCGTCGCGCAGAAAAGCATCAATTTCATAAATATTCGTACTCTTGATGATGTTGTCGTAGTTCTTCATCTTCTGCTGGGCAGACAACCCTATAAACATCGAGACAAACATCAGAATAAGTATTTTCTTCATTTATTTTTTTCTTTTGTGTTATTAAACGTGGAAAACCGGTTTTCCGTATTAACAAAAATAAGAATTATTTTACGACTTGCAGAAGCTGCGAGTTTTCTAGTCTTTTTCGGTAAATCGGAAGGTATTTTTCCATGTAAATCTGTATAGCGCTGTAGTTTTTGCTTTCAACATAAGGCGTCAGATTATCGGAAGTATACACAAACTGCAGAAAATTATCGATGAGGTTTTCAGGAATTTTAAGCTTGAGGAAATACTCTGTTCCGTAGAAATTCCGGATGTTCGCAACTGCTTTGTTCATCCTGTCATAAGCATGCAGCCGCTCCTTTTTCTTCCGCTCACCCGAAAGGATGTCGTAAATACTTTCAATGCTGAAAGTAAGTCCGCCTCCTGCCAGATCAGCAACGGGAAGCTGCGGTGGTGTTCCGTCGCCTTTCGGTTCCGGCAGACCGATCATTTTCTGAAGTTCCATCTTCTTCTCACCGGTTTTCAGGCTTGCAACATCTCTTTTCAGATTTCCGGTTGGTTTGAAACGGCTGATTAATACTTCCTGAATATCGTAATACGCAATTTTCAGTTCAAAAAAATTCTGATTTCCCTGAAGCATTTCCTCCGTTATCTTTATGTCTTTCCTTTCGGTTACAATGGAAGTGAAACGTATGGTTTCCCCTGCTTTCGCTGTAATTCTGAATTTTCCTGCAAAATCAGACAGCACAGTTTTCTGTGAATTAAGGTTCGTAACATATACCTGATTGAGATACAGTATCGAATTATCTCTTAAAAAAACTTCACCGGTAAAAATTTGTGCCTCAAACAAAAAGGGAGCCAGCAGCAGTAACAGTACAATTTTCCTCATATAGCGTGCAAAATTAATCGTAAAAGCACATTATTTCATCTGTTTGATGAGATTTGGCGGTTAAAGTTTGGTTAAACTTTAAAGAAAATATGTTAATGAATGTGAATAACCGGAAAAAGACTCTGTTATCGGTTGAAGTAATCATTGTCGCGGTTCTTCACGAGAATCCAGCCGGTATGCTTAATAATGAGTTCCGAACCGAATTCGCGCCACTGCAGTATGTACCAGTATGTCGCTGTAGGTACGCTGTGTTTGCCCAGTTTACCGTCCCAGATAAACCGGTTGGAAGGAGTTCCGGTGAACACTTCGGCACCGTAACGGTCAAAGATCCGGAAAACTACATCCGTTTTGGTCATAAGGTCGGAGTAGTTGATGACATCGTTGAACCCGTCGCCGTTTGGAGTTATGGTATTAATCAGTTTGATTATGGTAAAATTCTTGGTAACTCTTCCACATTGCAGCGAATCGCGGACGTAAACAGTATAGGCTCCGGTTGAAAGGTTCGGAAAAATATTGCTGGTCTGCCAGATTGTTCCGTCCAGCGAATATTCGTACGGCGGTGTGCCGCCGGCAACGGTTACTGTTGCAGTGTTGTTTACGGAAATGTCAATAGCAGTAATTTCCGGCGCGGTTTGTGGGGTTACGTCTACATACTGTTTGAAAATACAGCCGTTAAAAGTGAGTTCAACCCAGTAACTGCCAACAGTTACGCCGGATATTGAAGATGTTGTTTCGCCGGTGCTCCATAAATATTCATCAAAACCGGATCCTGCATCGAGAACCGTTGTTGCGCTTGGACAAATCTGAACATCCTGCAGGATATCCGATTTCTTTGGTGTTCTGATTTCAGTGTGCAGGGTTGCCACTGCCGGACACTGTCCGGTTCTTTCAAAACGGACGAAAAAAGTCTGTGTTCCGGTCAGGTTGATCGGCTGTGCTACAGCATTCTGACCGTTCTGTGCCTCAGGCATAGTGTTGTGGAAAGTTGCAGTAACCAGCGGATCTGTTGTAAACTGAGAGATAAACGCATTAAGGTTTACAGACATAATACCGTCTGTGTCACTGTCGCATTGGCTGATATTCACAGTATTGCTGAGCAGGGCTATCTTATTTCCGAAAATAAAATTCAGGGCTTTGATGACCGGCGGACAGCCGTCAGGAGAATTCACACGGATAAAAATTGTTGTGTTGGCAGTAAAAGACCAGTTGAGTGGAAGAGTGTTGGCATTTCCTGCAGTCGCATCCGCCAGTGTCGGATAATAGCTTACCGTGAAATAAGCAGCGTTGGTAAGAATCTGTGGAGTAATGGTATTTAAATCAATTGGGATAATTCCGTCAAGATTGTCATCACAGTAGGTCTGATTAAAATCGGCCACTTCAGCCAAAGGAAACAGTCCGAGTGTGATCTGTGCAATACTTTTGCATCCCAGACTGTTTTTCACCACAACATAAATAACAGTTCCCGGCGCCGCTGTATAAGCATCTGGGTTTTGAATTTCTGCCGCAGCATTCTCGTTCTGTGCATCGGCAAGAGTAGGATAATATTGCTGGGTTACCGGCGTTTGGGCAGTTACTACGGCTGCAGTAAGATCAAATACGCCGTTGCCCTGAAGGTTACAGGCGTTCAGAGTCGTGTTGTTTACTGTGATCGTCTGGATGTTCACGGTTACTGTCACTGTTTCACAGTCTGGGAATTCGCTGTTGTCGCCACAGAAATTATATGAAAACGTGTCCGTTCCTGTTGTTCCGGGATTGTTGACCACATAGGTAATCTGTCCGGTTGCAGCATCAACAGTAACGGTTCCGAGAGTTGGTTGCGTTACGATATTTACGCTAGTGGCTACCGGCGTCTGTGTGCTTGACGAAAACTGAGGCGTAATCGTCTGCGATGTACATACATTATAGCTAGCCGCAGAAAGATCAGTACAGTTCAGAACCTTGTATTGCGCAGTAATTAACGGCGCACAGCTTCCCATTGTAACCGTCGCAGTATAATAACCGGACTGCGTTGGCGTATAGGTTGGACTGTTGGCTCCCTGAATTGCGACGCCGTTCAGATTCCACTGGTAGGTGTCATAAATTACTGGATCAACGGTCAGATTGAGGTCAGGTGCGCAGGTTCCGGAAACTGCCAGAATAACCGGAGTGGTAGGGAAGCCTGCAAAAAAACCACCGTATCCAACAGCGTCACTTCCGGCAGTGATTCCGGCTGTTATGGCCTTGGTAGAGTTCACAGTAATATTTCCCGTGACATTCGGAATGCCGTACGTTACCCAGTTTGATGTTCCTGTCATAGGGAACGGGCCGGTTCCTGCCGGTGGGTTTGCGCCGTTCAACGTTACTGTGGCGCCCGTTTCGGTAATGAGATTCAACTTGGTTGGAATACTGAGGATTCCATTTGGATTATTCGCGGAGATGACTTCATTTTCATCAATAAAACCCAGCTCATCAATCTGTTTTGGTAAGTAGCAGTTCAGTGCGGGAATAAAATTGAAGCCGCCTGTCGCAGTAGAATTGTCAATACCGGAAAGCAGCTGATACACATACGCATTCTGAGTGGTACTGATGTAAAGATTATAGTGATTGTTTCCCTGCAACTGATATTTTGTATCAGGAACTACATAGAACTGCCCGGCATTCAAAGTGGCAGCGGGAAGAGTTTCATTGTTCAGAAAAACCTGTGTATTGTTCTGTGTGGCCACAACCAGTGCGCCTTCCATGTTCAGTCCGATGTTTCCGTTTCCTTTTACAAGTGCAAAAGTATTTCCGAGTTGTTCCACGGGAATGGCCTGATCCATCAGTATATCTGAACTCTGCAGTGTGTTAACGGCATACTGTCCGTTGAAGTTCCCGTTTGTTACGTTCACGGGCTTGTTGGATGTTATTTTGGCACCTATGAAACCTACAGCATTTACAGCAAGATCGCCACGGCCGTCAATAATGTAGGACTGCCCTTTGTTTAAGGTGAAAGTAAGTGTCGGATTAGTAGCTCCTGTTGTCCCGTTTGAGAATTCAACTGTCGGACTGTATCCGCTTACCGTTACATTGGTGTTATCCTCGGTTGCCAGAATCGAAGTCATAAAATTCAGAATAGGATTCTGGGCAGAAAGTGGAGCCATGGCTGTGTAGAAGTTGTTTCCGATGGAAGCAATTCCTTTTGATGTTACAATTTCTGCATGCTGAAAAACCGAAAACCGAAGATTGGCATAGAACGGAAAATCTGCTTTTACATGCAGTCCTTTTGTGGTTGGTGTAAAAAGGTCGGTCTGAAGTGTGGTAATAATCAGATCCCGCTGAATGTCGAATTTCTGTGGATTTCCCTTGCTGATGGTTACCGTTCCGATTAAAGTATTGTTATTAAAAATACTTACTGCGAAAGGTGTCGTACGGTTGGTGGAAAGATAAAGGCGCTGGAAAGGACTTGGGTTTCCTACACGGTCTACCATCGGCGCAAACCAATGCTCACGGTCAAGCTGCGCTTTCAGAAAAGAGCCGGAAAGAACAATAAGTAAAAGGAGTAAAATTTTCCGCATGCCTTTATCGGTTTAGCACAAATTTAGAAATAAATAGGTAATCAGGACTATCAAAAGCATTTTTTTGAAAAGCAAAAACACGGCAAACTGCCGTGTTTTTGTATAGAGAATTATTTGATTAATAATTTTTTACAAGAATCCATCCGGAATATTTCACAGGTGTCTTCTGCTCATTGTCTTCAGTCCAGGTAATGTAATACCAATACGTTCCGGAAAGAATTTTCTTCTGTGAGTTTCTTCCGTCCCATCTGTAGTTGTTACTGATATCAGAAAGGAAAATCTGATTTCCGTAACGGTCAAAAATGGCAAACTTAAGGTCTTTCTTGTAAGCTAGGGCTGAATAATCAACAGCGTCATTTACGTTATCACCGTTTGGTGTAATCGTATTAACGATATTCGGTACCGTTACCGTAATTGATACTGGGTCACAGTCGAAAGAATCTTTCACATAGAAAGTGTTTTCGCCTCTCGTCAATCCCGTAAATACGTTGGAATCCTGCCAGGTCTGTGCATCAACGGAATACTGATAAGGTGGATTTCCGCCGCTCACGGTAAGCGTTGCAGTTGTATTTGAAATATCAACGTGCGTAATAACCGGTTCTGCAGATTTCAGGATTTTTACAACCTGTCTCGTTACGCAGCCCTGATGGCCCAAATCAACCCAGTATTCCCCAACAGACAGTCCCGAAACCATCTGAGTGGTTGCTCCGGTGCTCCACAGATAAGAAGTATATCCAGGGCCGGCATCCAGAGAAGTTCTGTCTTCCACACAAATGTATTTATCTACAAGTGTTGGTGAGAATTTCTGTGTAATAACAACCAAATCTATTTCAGCAATATTGTAACAATTGAAGTTATTGATTACTCTAACGTAAATTGTAGTCGTTTCCGAAAGATAATTCGTGATAGTTGTAATCTCATTGGTATCGTTTAATGCGTCATTCAGTGTCGGATAGTATTTCTTGGATACTAGCGTCGGATCCGGTGTGATAACGGCATCAGTAAGGTTGAAGATTGCTTTTGTAGGTGTCTCCAGAACATAGCAGCTTTCCAGAGTGTCATCCGTTACCGCAGGAAGAGGGAAAAACTCAAGGTTAATCGTAGTAACTTCAGAACAGCCTTCAGGCGTTGTCACATGAACATAAACCGTACTTGGCGCGGTAGAAATGTAAGCGGAAGGAGTCACGATAGGATTCACATCAGCATTCAGATCAGCCATCGTAGTGAAGTATTTCTTCGAATGATTTCCTGTATAGGTGGTTACTACACCTGTAGTAAGATCAAACAGACCGGTCTGAGAGTCATTGCTGTTACAGCTTTTGATGGTCGGTGTCAGCATTTCAAGCTGAACAACGTTAATGTTTACTGTAACGGTTTCACAGTCTGCAAAATCGGAAACATTACCGCAGAAATTATACACCAGCAGATCAGGCCCTAAATAACCGGGAGTTGCAGTGTAAGTAATGGATCCGTCTGCATTGATTACCGCAGTACCGTGCTGAGGCTGAGTTACAATCGTTGTTGTCGCAGGCCCCGGAGTCTGTGTAGATACAGAAAAATCAGGTGTGAACAGTGTTCCGCCACAAACATTCTGCGTTACTGCAGTTTCCACTGTACAGTTGTACACTTTGTAAACAGGAGTAATTACCGGCTGGCAGTTTCCGATGGTTACACGGCATGTATAATTACCTGGAGTGGTTGGCGTATAAGTATGTGTAGTAGCGCCCGCAATCGGCGTTCCGTTCAGGAACCACTGATACGTGTCATAAATGTCATCAACAGAAAGTACAATTCCAGGGATACAGTCGCCGCTCTGCTTTGCAATAACAGGTATAGAACTGAAACCTGCAAAATATCCTCCGTATCCGTATACACCGCTACCACCGGAAATACCTGCGGTTACAGCACTTGATGAAACTACTGTTAAGTTTCCTGTTACATTGTCAATAGAATAGGAAACCCAGGCAGCCGTACCGGTTACAGGATGCGGCCCTTGTGCAGCTGTAGGTGTAGTACCGTTTACTGTAACGGTTGCTCCGGCTTCCGTGATGATATTCAGTTTTACCTGAGGAGTAATCCCCGGCATTTCCCCGATTTTTCCGATTTCATCAATCTTTCTCGGCAGAAAACAGTTCAAAGGCGGAATGTAGTTGAACCCAATGGTTGCGTTACTGCTTGGCATACCCGCCAGAAGCTGGTATACATAAACATTTTTGGATGTCTTGATATGAAGGTTGTAGTGTCCCGAATTATTCTGGTTCACGAAATTGTTGTCGTTTACACGGTACCAGTCTCCACGGTTAATGGTTGCAACCGGCGTTGCGTTTCCGTTAATGAAAATCTGTGTATTGTCGGCTGTAGCAATAATCATTGCGCCTTCCATCTGTTCACCAACATTACCGCGTCCTTTGATTACGACAAACTCGTCACCAAGTCTTTCTACCGGAACCGACTGATCCATTACAATATCAGAACCGTCATGAAATGTTGAAAGCGCGAACTGCCCGTTAAAGTTCCCGTTTGTTACCGAAATAGGTTTGTTTGAAACCACTTTTGCTCCGATAAAGCCGGAAGCATTTCCCGCAATGGCACTTTTACCTTCCATTATGTAAGACTGGCCTTTGTTAAGCGTGAAAGTTGTGGTTGGCTGTGCTGCTCCGCTTACGCCGTTGGAGAACTGTACGTTTGATGCATACTCGGAAACAGTTACAGTAGTATTGTCTTCAGTCGCAAGGAATCCTGCCATGAAGTTAAGATAAGAAGCCTGATCCGTCAGCGGGGAAGGAGCAAGATAAAACTCTGTACCAATTCCGGCTTTTCCTTTTGAGGTAATAATTTCTGCATGGCTGGTTACCGAGAAACGCAGCGTTACATAATACGGTTTTGTTCCTTTCGTATAGAGCCCCATTGTTTTTGGGGTGAAAAGATCATTTACCGAGGTCGTGATAATCAGGTTTCGGGTTACCGAAAATGTCTGGGGATTCCCCTTGCTGATCGTAACAGTACCGATAACGGCATTATTGTTGTAGATTTCAACATCAAACGGCGCAACAGAATCTGTTGAAAAGTACAGTACCTGCTGCTGCGAACCGGAACCCGTTGTATCCATCATCGGCGCAATCCAGTGCTCAAGGTCTCTTTGAGCATGAACGTTTACTGATGAAAAAAGGACTGCCAAAAAGAGAAGTAGAAGTTTTTTCATATTGGTTATAAAAGTTGTATTCTACAAATATAATATTAATTTGCTTTGATTCGGAAGAAAATTTAGTTATGAATATAAGGTGGTGAAGAGTTTTTTCAGTCTTCTTCACAAATTCATATTCTTATTAAATAAAAAGCACCCTTATGAGGTGCTTTTTATTTAATCTCTGTTTTTTACCAAAATCCAGCTGCTGAAGCTCATTGGGATTTTAGATTCCGGTTCTGTCCAGCGGATCATGTACCAGTAAGTACCTGAAGGTAAAGGGTTGCCTCTCAGTTTTCCGTCCCAGATATAACTGTTGCTTGAAGACTGGTAAAGTTTCAGTCCGTAACGGTCATATATTTCGATGTTTACATCCTCTTTAAACCTTAGATCAGAATAATCCAGATAATCATTGTAACCGTCGCCGTTTGGTGTAATGGCATTGATGAAATTAAGAATCAGGAACTCTTTTCTTACCGGGATACATCCGTCCGATGAAATTACGGTAACCGTATGGGGACCCTTAGGTAATCCTACGAAAACATTTTCATTCTGAAACGGAGACCCGTCAACAGAATACTGATATGGTGGAAGTCCGCCCGCAACATGAATAGTTGCAGTAGTTCCGTCAATGTCGATACCTGTAATTTCCGGTGCAGTTGCTGCATGAACGTTTACATACTGACGGTAGATACACCCGTTGAATCCTAAATCAACATAGTAATTACCTACAAGAACAGTTGCTGTCTGAGCAGTTGAACCGTTGCTCCACTGGTAACTGTCAAAGCCGGGCCCGGCGTCCAAAACAACAGACGCATTCGGACAAATCGTGATATCCTGCAGAATGTCGGATTTTTTCGGTGCCTTAAGGATAAGGGTTAATGTGGCAACATTAGGACAGCCGGTTGGACTTTCGAATCTTACATAGTAGGTTACGGTTCCGGTAACGGTCTGGTTAGGTGATATTGCATTGGTGTCGTTCTGTGCATCAGCCAGCGTGCTGTGGAAAGAGAGCGTAACATTGGCTGCTGCGGTGAACAGGTTTTTATAGCTGTTAAGATCTGCTGCCTGGCTTCCGTTTAAATCCGGATCGCAAATATCTGCTCCTGCAGCATCCGTAATCAGCTGTATTTTAGGCCCAATGGTGAAGTTCAGCTGTCCAAAAGATGGTGGGCAGCCCGGAGTGAGTCCGTCCACACGTACAAATACCATTGTGGGAGCATTATACGCCCAGTTTACTGGAAGAAAATTATTGTTTCCGGCAAGGGCATCTGCATTGTTGAGGTAGTACCTTACCTGCATTCCAGCAATCGGTACAACAATTTGCTGCGAAACATTCAGGAAATTAACCGAGACAGAACCGTCAAAATCATCATCACATAAGGCCGTGTTAAAACCTGCTGTATAGAGGTTTGGAGGATTTACTCCGGTTACCGTCACCGTCTGTCTGTATACACATCCGTTTGCGGAAGTCAGATCTACCCAATACGTGCCCGGCCCGACTGTTACAGTCTGAGTAGTCGCGCCTGTACTCCAAAGGTAAGCTGTAAAACCCTGGCCTGCATCCAGAATTACGGTACTGTTTGCGCAGACCGATTCGTTCACCAGCGTCGTTGAAGCAGTCGGCTGATTTATGATGATGTTTATTTTACCGACCTCAGGACAGCTTCCTGCAGTTTCAAAACGGATAAAATAGCTTCCGCCACCGAGATTTACAGTTTGATTGGCTCCGATGGCAGCCGTATCATTTTGGGCATCTGCAAGTGTAGCATGAAATGTAAGAGTTACAGCAGGATCTGCAGTGAAGAGTGGTTTTAGCGAATTAAGGTCAATATTTTCAGAGCCGTTCAGGTCATTGTCGCATAAAGTAGTACTGGCCTCAGGCAAAAGAAGGGGAATTTTGTCACCGATCTGAAATACAATCTGCCCAAATGCAGGCGGACAGTTGGCTGCTTGTGAATCTACGCGCACAAATACAGTGGTATTGGCAGAATAGTTCCAGTTATTCGGAAGATTATTTGCGTTTCCTGCGTTGGCGTCGTTCTGATTAAGATAATACCTTATATTAAAGGCCGCAGCATTATTGACAATCTGAGGAGATACTGTTGAAAAATCCACCGCAATAGTACCGTCCAGATTTTCATCACAGAAAGTACCGTTGAATGTACTGGTGTCGATTACCGGTGAAGCGTTAACTGTAAGTGTAATCTGAGCACTTTTCGTACATCCGTACTGAGATGTTACGTTGGCATAAACCGTTCCTGGCCCGGAACTGTATGCAGCGGGACTGTTGATTGGAACCGTTAATGCCGCATCAGAAAAGAAAGCAGCAGTTGTTCCTGTGTCGGGACTCAGCACAGCTGTTGTCAGATCAAAAATACCGTTTCCGTTGGGTTCGGAACATACTGTTAAAGCAGCATTGTTGGTCTGAAGAACATCAATGTTGATAATAGCCTTAAAATACTGAAATTCTGCCGGAGAGCCGGTTCCTTCAGCGTAAAAAACAAACTGGTCTGTTGTATCAGTGGTAAGTGTTGCATTTGGAGTATACGTAATCTGTCCTGTCGTGGCGTTAACAGAGGCTGTACCGTTTGTTGGTGTTGTAATCAGCTGCGTAAGTGCTGGATTAATCTGTTGTGGTGAAACTGTAAATGCCGGAGTAATCTGCAGTGTATTGCAGGAACCAATATTGTGTGTAGTGGTACTTAAAGGAGGGCAGGCAGTATAAGTATAAGGATCTGTAAGCTTGGTTTCACAGTTGTTTTTGGTAATGTTTACGGTGTAAATTCCCGGTCCGTACAGTTCAGGATTTATAGAGAAAGTGTTTGCTCCCGGAATAGCAACGCCGTTCAGAAACCACTGATAGCCGTCATAAGTGTTGTCAACCTGCAGAAGAATTCCTGCGTAGCAGTCACCGGTTTTTGCAATCGCCGGAACCGACGAAAAGCCGGCAAAGTAACCGCCAAAGCCCACTGCGCCGCTGCCCGCTGCAATACCAGCGGTTACGGATTTTGATGACTGTACTGTAACATTGCCGTTAACAAAAGGAACAGAGTAAGTCACCCATTGTGGATTTCCGGTTACAGGATAAGGTCCCTGACTTGCCGGAAGCGGTGTTCCGTTTAAAGTAACAAGCGCACCGGTCTGTGTGATAATGTTAAGTTTTGTTGTAAAGTAAGAACTTCCGATTGTGTTGATAAAGCCGATTTCATCCACCTTATTGGGAAGGAAACAGCTTAAAGGCGGTATGTAATTGAATCCGCCCGTTGCATAAATAGAGCCTGAAGAAGTACCGCCGAGCAGTTGATATACATAAACATTTTTATTCCCAGAAACACTCATGTTGTAGTTTCCGTTGCCCTGATCCACGTAATTGGCTCCGTCAATCATCACGTATTGCCCTGTGTTGAGTGGAGCTCCGAAAGGAACACCGTTAACATTAAGCTGAGTGCCGTCTTGCGTGGCAACAACCAGAACTGTTTCCATTCCGGAAGTTACCGGACCGTTACCTTTTACGATGACAAAATCATTCCCCAGACGTTCTGTTGGAACCGACTGGTCCATCAGAATATCATTATTGGTAAAATTCTGGTTGGTATAAATTGCGTTGAAGTTTCCGTTGGTAACCGAAATGGGTTGATTGGAAACGATTTTTGCTCCAATGAGACCGGCAAGATTGCTTTGTGAAGCCGTACTTACGACATCCATTATATAGGACTGTCCTTTGTTGAGGGTTACGGTTCTGGTCGGTGTGTTGATTCCGTCTGAAAAAACAATGCTCGGATTATATCCGGAAACTGTAACGGTAGTATTGTCTTCCGTCGCAACAAATCCAATGGTGGAATTAATATAATAATTGGATGCGGTGTTCGGTGCCATCGCTGCAAAAAACTCTGTACCAAGACCTGCGAGGCCTTTGGAAGTAATGATTTCCGCGTGATTCGGAACGGCAAAACGGAAATTGGCAAAAAACTTTTTCGGTCCTTTAATATGCATTCCTTTTTCGCCCACAGTAAAAAGTTCCCACTGCGATGTGGCCATCATAAAATGTTCTGGCACTGAGACCATGGCCGGTGATCCCTTACTGATCAGCGCTGTCTGATATAAAGTGTTGTTGTTGAAAATCTGAACGTTAAACGGCGTAACTTCGTTGGTGGACAGGTAAACATAGCTTTCCGCTCCTCCGTTGGAAGCCCGGGCCGACATTGGTGCGAACCAGTGGTCAGTGTCAAGCTGTGCGTAACCAAGAATTCCGAAAAAAAGAATGAAAAAGGATAGTAGTTTTTTCATCAGCAACTGGATTAATCAAAAGGATAGCAAAGGTAGCTATTAAATATCAATAATTTAGCAAAAAAAATCTCCCTGAAAGATCAGAGAGATTTAAAGTTGTATGCGGTTCTTATTTAAGTAAGACTTACTCTTACAAAACCAAGAACTTTAAGGTCGTTGTTTACAGATTTTACATAATCAGCAACAGAAGTGTTGGCATCTTTGATGAACGCCTGGTGTACCAGCGTGTTGTCTTTGTAGAAACGCTGCATTTTACCTTTAAGAATGTTATCAATGATGTTTTCCGGCTTGCCTTCCTTAATAAGAAGTTCTCTTTCGATTTCAAGCTCTTTGTTGATGGTGTCCTGAGAAACTTTGGTTTCATCAAGTGCAATAGGGTTCATTGCAGCAACCTGCATTGAAACAGCTTTTGCAGCTTCATCAGCTCCGGATACACTCTCTGAAAGGGAAGTGATGGCAGCGATTTTGTTTCCTGCGTGGATGTAAGATCCAAGGAAAGGCCCTTCAATTGTTTCGAAAGAACCAACCTCGATTTTTTCACCGATAACGCCAGTCTGCTCAGTAAGTTTGTCTGCAACCGTGATGCCTCCGAAGTCAGAAGCAAGGAATTCTTCTTTGGTTTTACCCAAAGCCAATTCTGCCATATCGTGAGCCATTTTCACGAAATCTTCGTTTTTCGCTACGAAGTCAGTTTCACAATTAAGCGCAATAATCACTCCTTTAGTGTTGTCGCTGTTTACTTTTGCAATTACAGCTCCTTCAGTAGACTCTCTGTCCGCTCTGTTGGCCGCCACTTTCTGTCCTTTTTTTCTAAGGATTTCAATTGCTTTTTCGAAATCTCCTTCAGCTTCTGTAAGGGCTTTTTTGCAGTCCATCATTCCTGCGCCTGTCGTGTTTCTTAGTTTGGCAACATCTGCCGCAACTGGTGTGTACATATTGTTAATTTTTTATTTAAAAATCGTTATGTTTGGCTCTGTTTTTGAGCCTTGCAAAGATAATAAAATTACAGCAAACTAAAAACAGACTTTTTACGTTATTATAATTCTGTTAATTTTACGCACAACATACTGATAATGAAAAAAATATTGCTATTCTTTCTCTTTTTTGCATTTGTAGCAGGCAGCTGCCAGAAGAAAAAGGCAAAATCTGCCCCGATAACTGCAGAGACTGCCGCGATGAGTAATGATCCGCAGGTGATTGCCACTTTTATCAAAGCGAATCCTGATCATCCCCAAACTTCCGCACTGAAAATAAAGCTCATTCAGCTCATAAGCCCGGCAGATGATCCTGTAGCGAAACCAAAAGTTGAAGCCATGACGAAAGGCAAACTTGTAAGCCAGGTCCGCAGAGATGTAAGAGACGGCGTGAACGACAAGAACAAGCAGACTGCCGCCGTACTTAATCAGCTTTTTAACAACGATGTCAACAAAAGGGAAGCGTATGTTCAGATTATCAACAAATCTGCCTGTAATCTTGTGGTGAAGTTCAGCGGCAAGAAATTCTACAATCTTGATGTAAAAGCAAAAAACCAGAATTTCATTCTTGTTGATAAAGGAAACTATAAAATGACCACGAGTGTCTGCGATGCAAAGTATGATACTGCGAAAAGCATTACGAAAGACATTTCGATTACGCTGAGTTCAAGATAAAAAAAGCCGGAAAATATCCGGCTTCTTATTTAGTAGATAGTGGTTTTTTTACCCTTTGAACTGTCCCATTGCAATGAACTTGTCTTGTCTCTGCTGTTCCAGTTCCTGGCCTGAAAAGCTTGCAAAAGCCTTGATGTTCTGAACGATGGAATGCTTCAGATGGTCGAATGCAACCTGTGGCTCATAATGCGCACCGCCAAGAGGTTCCTCAATAATACCGTCGATAAATTTATGTTCCAACGCATCTTTAGGTGTAAGTTTCAGTGCGTTTGCGGCATCTTCTTTATGGTTCCAGTTTCTCCAGAGAATTGATGAGCAGCTTTCCGGCGCAATTACAGTATACCATGTGTTTTCAAGCATGTATACTTTATTTCCTACGCCGATTCCCAACGCTCCGCCACTGGCTCCTTCGCCGATAATGTAACACAGAATCGGGGTTTTCATCTGTGTCATTTCATAAATGTTTCTTGCGATGGCTTCACCCTGGCCTCTTTCTTCAGCTTCAAGACCTGGATAAGCTCCGGGCGTATCAATTAGCGTAACCACCGGAATTCTGAATTTCTCTGCAAGCTTCATCAAACGCAGGGCTTTTCTGTATCCTTCAGGATTACTCATTCCGAAGCGTCTTTTCTGTCTTTCCTTGGTTGTGCGGCCTTTCTGAGTTCCAATCAGCATTACTCTGTGACCGTCAATGGTAGCCAAGCCTCCGATCATTGCGGGATCGTCGGCAAAATTTCTGTCTCCGTGAAGTTCAAGAAAACTGTCTTTATCTACAATTCCGTTAATAAAATCCAGTGTATAAGGACGGTCGGGATGACGCGAAAGCTGAACTCTTTGCCACGGAGTAAGGTTTCCGTAGATTTCCTTCTTTTTATCAATAATTTTATCCTCAATCTGCGAGCAGGCAAGCTTTACATCTACACCGCTTTCCTCACCAACCAGAGAACAGGTTTGGTATTGCTCCATGAGTTCCTGAATCGGTTTCTCGAATTCTAAATATTCCATTTTATTCTTTAAATGAATTTAATCTAACAAATTTATGAAAATTAGCTGAATCACGAGATGTTATTCACCGCATTTTTAATACGGGTCATGCTTTCCTCTTTGCCAAGTATGGCAAGAATGTCCGGAACATCGGGACCTTTTAGTTCGCCAACAAGAGCAAGCCGCAGCGGCATCATTACTTTACCCATTCCCAATCCTTTGGCTTCAGCAAAGTGATGCATTTTTTCCTTGACATTTTCGGGGTTGAATTCTGCTGTTTCCAGTTCTGCAGCAAGTTCAGTTAGGATTCCGGAAGTATTTTCGTTCCAGGCTTTTTTCGCTGCTTTTTCATCATAAGTCTGTGGCGCTTCGAAGAAAAATTTACCGCTCTCGTAAATGTCTTTTACAAAAGTTGCCCTTTCTTTCATCAGATGAACAATTTTCATCAGATTTTCATCAGAAACTGACGACTTTTTTACTTCATCGATTTCTTTCAGCATCGCCAGTACTTTCTCATCGCTTTGCAGCTGCAGGTACTGATGGTTGAACCACTCTGCCTTTTCTTTGCTGAATCTTGCTCCGGCTTTATGTACTTTGTGGAGATCAAACTCCTGAATCATTTCGTCAACTGTTAGGATTTCCCGGTCATTTGCAGGGCTCCATCCCAAGAGCGCCACCATATTGATAAAGGCATCCGGCAGATATCCTTCTTCGCGGTAACCTTTGGAAATGTTTCCGGTTGCCGGATCTTTAAAATTAAGCGGGAAAACCGGGAATCCGAATTTGTCGCCGTCTCTTTTACTGAGTTTTCCTTTGCCTTCAGGTTTAAGAATCAGCGAAAGGTGTGCAAACTGCGGTTTTTCCCAACCCATTGCTTCATACAGAAGATAATGCAGACCCAAAGAAGGCAGCCATTCTTCACCGCGGATTACATGGGTGATTTTCATTTCATGGTCATCAATGATGTTGGCGAAATGATAAGTCGGCATTCCGTCGTTTTTAACCAATACCTTGTCATCCAACGTGTTGGTGTTCACAGAAAATTTTCCGCGTATAATGTCTTCAAGATTAAGTGTTCTGTCCACAGGCATTCTGAAGCGTACCACGTACGGAACACTATCGTCCAAAAGCTTCTGAACTTCTTCATCGGAAAGACTCAGTGAGTTTTTCAGACGGTTTCTCGTTAAATAGTTATAGGAAAAAACTTCACCGTTCTGCTCATATTCCGCACGGATTGCGTCAAGTTCTTCGGGAGTGTCAAAAGCCAGGTATGCGTAATTGGTTTTGAGGATTTCAGCCAAATGACGGTCGTAAATTTCTCTTCTTTCCGACTGGCGGTAAGGGCCGTACTGTCCACCGTGTTTCGGACTTTCGTCAGGAATCATTCCGCACCATTCCAAAGCTTCCATAATGTACTCTTCGGCGCCTTCAACATATCTTGCAGTGTCGGTATCTTCAATCCTCAGAACAAAGGCACCGCCCTGATTTTTGGCAAAAAGATAATCATATAAAGCTGTTCTTACGCCTCCCAAATGCAGCGGTCCGGTCGGACTTGGCGCAAAGCGCACTCTCACTCTTTCCATAGAAAAATTTTAAGCGGCAAATTTACGGAAAAATAGGAATTTCTGATTCATATTTCTATTTTTGTTGAGCATTATGGCTCAGGTAATCAAACAGAATAAACTTGCGTATTATTTCAGATCTGTTCTGATAAAATATTCAGGAACCAACGGCTTCAGGGAAAAAATAGCTGAGCTCCAAAAACGCCTGTCCGCTGAGCAGACCGCCGCCGCAGAAGAAAGAATTGCTTATTACAATAAGCTTGATGATCATCATTCATTCCGCTGTCCGACAAAAATTCAGGATCTTAAGTTTCCCAAAACTCCCAAAGCTTACTATTTTGATACATGGGAATATGCGAGGTATTTTGATGAGAAGCTTCCGCTGAGTTTCGTTTTTGGCGATGTAACGGATGTTCCGGAAGTTCCAAGTATTGTGAAAAGCCGGCCCGTTACCGGCGATAATGAAAACAGTGTACTTCTGAATCTCGATAAAGCAAGACATTTTACGTGGATCAGAAACGATAAACCCTACGCCGAAAAGAAAAATATGCTGATCGGCCGTGGCGCAGTTTACCAGAATCACCGGTACCGTTTTTACGAAAAGTATTTTGATCATCCGCTGTGCGATCTGGGACAGGTCAATAAAGTTGGCGGAAATCCGGAATGGATCAGGCCGAAGATTTCCATTGAAAACCATCTGGACTATAAATTCATCCTGAGTCTTGAAGGTAATGATGTGGCCACTAATCTCAAATGGATTATGTCATCCAGTTCTGTTGCCGTGATGCCGAAACCTAAGTTCGAGACATGGTTTATGGAAGGAAAGCTGATTGGCGGCGTCCATTTTATTGAAATTGCTGAAGACTACTCTGATCTTGAGGAAAAACTCACTTTTTATATTGAGAATCCATCAGAAGCCCTTAAAATTGTTGAAAATGCAAACCGGTGGTGTCAGCAGTTTTTTAATAAAGACGTTGAAGATTACTGCAGCCTTCGTGTGCTGGAGAAATATTTAAAGAATTGAATTCCAGAATTTTAGAATGCTTTCTTCCTCGGCTGCGAAAGTATAGCGCTGCAAAATAAAATCCGATGCCCGTTGTCCTTTTTCTTTCAGCTCCTTTTCATTTTGTGAAACTCTGAGTACTTCTTCCACAAACGCAGAAATGTCGCCGTCCGGAATTCTGCCTGTAAAATCCTCTTTAAAATACTCCTTGCCGCCCTGCCCGGCATAACCGATGACGTAACAGCCCGCAGCCATTGCTTCAACAGGTGGCAGTCCGAAACCTTCCTTATGATTCAGCGAGAGAAATATAGAGGAATCCTTAAGAATGCTGCTAACTTCAGTCTCAGATTTATCTTCAATGGGCGCGAAATGCCAGTTTTTCATTTCCGGTTTCCGGGACAGAACTGTAATAATCTGCTTCGCATCATCACTCAGTTTTCTTGGCATATAGGCAATCTGAGGTTTTTTTTCTGAAGAATAATGAAAAAGCCGGTCATCAATCCCAAGCGTAATTCTGCTGACATTTACGGAAGGGTAAGCCAGTTTCATATAATGCAGAGAATCATCAGAAACCACAATAACGCCTTTATTCTTAGGTGAAACATAAGGGTCTGCTTTTGCATCGTTACCGAAATTTTCAAAAGTGTAGTAACAGTTCTGGTTAAAAATTACAAAATCATTGGGCAGAACACCGCTGATTTTGTCGCCATAGATTTCTGGAAATACGACAATGGCATTCTCCTCAATTTTAATGCTTTGGGACTGCAGGTATTTCAGAACAAGCCTATTAAAAAAACTGTCTTTTCCTTTAAGTTTCAGTTTTATTTTCTTGAATATATAGGGGTTTTTCTGAATTCTCGTTTCGTTTGAAAACCAGGATTCGCGCTGGCCGTTTTTGTGAACGATAGACGCGTTAAAGCCGTTTCTGTTCAGGATGTCCACCATTCTGTACATCTGCTTAACACCGCCGGCAGGCTTTGAGTTTTTTGGGCAGATGAAATATATTTTTCTGTTTTTATCCATTTTCTATCACGGTAATTATTTTCTTCGCCCAGCTGTAACTGTTGTATTCAGCGGAAATTTCTTCAGGAATATCAGTGTAATCTGTTGCAATAAAGCCGGGGTCGAGGTTGATGTTCTCAGTATCTTCAATCACAAAAATATTATCGGGATGATAAAACGGATAGTTTTTTACATTGGCGTTCGTTGTAATCAACTTCTTTTTCAGTCCCATTGCCTCGAAAGGCCTGAAAGAAAGTCCGCTCTGATGATGATGTGCAAGATCCAGCATTACTTTCGTATTCACATTGAATATATATGATTTCGAAAAAGGAATAATCTCTCTTGTCAAAAGAATTTCGTTTGTGAGATCGGGCGGAACTGTTTTCTGGTGGTAGGCATACAAACGCGCACCAACTTTCAGCCCAAGTGTTTTGAGGTAGCGGAAAACCCTGACCAGATCTTCAAATCGGGAATCATAAGCGCCGAGAAAGAACACGTCGTATTCGGGATTTTGCGTCTCATGATTTTCAACAAAGAAAAAATTGCTGATTTTATGAAGTCCGTACTGGTCCACATCATTTTGATCGAAACTGAAGGAAAAATCAAAGTAAGGCATAGTTTCCTTCTGTCCTGTAATTTTTGCAAAACTGTCCCAAAAGATTACTGCAGTTTTTTCGGAAACTTCGTTGATGAGCTTGAGATGGGAAATATCCAGCATATCGCTGCGGTTCACGATACAGACGTCAACCTTTCCCGCTGCGGAAATCTTGCGGATAAGATCCAGCTTGCTGTTGATGGTTTTCAGATTTTTATCGGTAAGGTTCTTCAGAAAAAAATTATGAATGCGTTCACCCAGGTTTTTATATTTATAAGGGCCGTTGGAGAGAATCATTTGGGTATCGTATCCTTCCAGTGAACTGAATGCATCGTAAATCACATCGTTGAATCCGAAATAATCCGGGGCGATAAAAAGTATTTTTTTCTTCTGCACGTTGAATGATGAAGGATTACTTTTTCCCAATTTTAGAGTAAAAATAGAAAAAAGTTATCAGCTCTCAAATATAATGCCGTGCGGCCGTAGGTTCACCAAGTTTTTGCCCTTTTTTACTCAGGCTAACCCAAAAACTGTTTTCACCCAGTTTCTCAAAGTATATTTTTCATAAGTTTCCGGCGTAAGTTCATGATAACCGGAATCAAAAAATGCGGAGTCAAGGTTCTTAAAGTCGTTGTCAACCAATAGAATATTCTGTGGATGATAGAAGTCGTATTCCGCGATGGTCTTGTTGTTGGTGATCAGTTTGCGGCGCAGTGCCATCGCTTCAAAAACGCGGAAACTCAGTCCGTCCTGATTTTCCCTTACCAAATCAAGTACCGCTTTCGACTTTGAATAGAGTTCGGGAATTTCTTTATGCTGGATTCTTTTCCGGCGAAAGGTCATGAAATCTCTGTATGGGTTGTTCAGTTTCTTTTTCCAGGACTTTTTGCCGGTGACAAAAAACTGAGGTTTCCTGCCAAAGCTTTTCACTTTTTCCGCTATCGCTATTGCTTTGTTCATTCTGCTGTCAAAAGAAGCTAAATAAACAAGATCGTATTTTGCCTTTATATCTGTTTGATAATCATAAAGATAATTGTAGTTGGTGATGCGCTTGAAACCATGTTCTTCGGCATCTTTTTTATCAAAAGAGAATATTTCGTCGAAAAAATCAAGCAGATGTTCAGCCGGACATCTTGCAAGACTGTCGTAGAGGTAAGCGATATATTTCTTAGTGTACTTCTTGATTACAGAGTGATGTTTTGCATCAATCAGTTCAGGATTAATGACAAGGATCTGATCCTGAAGTCCGTTTTTTTTAAGGGTTTCAAGAATCAGTTCATTCCGCTTCCCGGTTTTGAGGTTTTTACCCAGAAAAAATTTTGAAAAAGCATTTTTTGCTCGCACCGCAAGGTTTTTATGCTGATAAGCTCCCAAATTGATATGATGCGCTTCAATGCCCTGCTTTCTAAGCTCTTCAACAATATGGACATCATAATTCCAGAAATCAAAACTGATGACGGTGATTTTCATTCAGCCAAATTAAGATTTTTTTTGATGCTTTTTCAAAGACTCATACGTTTGGTAAACATACAGACTTTGAAGGTAAGAAAGGTCAAAACCTGCCTTACCGTCCAGAAAACCAAGATTTATAACATAGCTTTTGAAAAACTTGAAGAATGTTTTCGAATTCTGAGATAAAACACTGTAATTCTTTCCTTTATGAGCAAGTTCTTCACCTTTGAGATTGCCGTAATGAATCATTTTTTCCTTATAAGAGCCGTAATCAGAAACGGAAAAATGCTGCAGTTTATTTCGCAGTGTACAGATCTGTCCGCTGACTTTCAAAGTTTCATGCACTTTTTTGTCCTGAACATAATGTGCTTTTGATTTGCGGAAAAGTCTGAAATTCCTGTCATTCTGCGTACCGGAATAATTGAGTTTCTTGCCGGCAAAATAGAACTGACGCGGGAAATAATAAGCATCACATTTGTCTGCTTTATTCAGTTCTGAGATGATTTCCTCTCTCAGTTTCGGTGTAATACGTTCGTCGCCGTCCAGAAAAAGAACCCAGTCATTTTTTGCGTACTGCAGAGCAAGGTTTCTTTGTTGCGTGAAATCTTCGAATGTATTCTGAATAACGGTAGTTTTGGGAAATTCTGATGCAATTTTTGTCGTTTGATCGGTACTGAATGAGTCGATTACTATAATTTCATCACAAAAATCAAAACATTCGAGAACTTCCCGAATGTTTTTTTCTTCGTTATAGGTAATAATCAGTCCACTGACTTTTTCCTGAAGCTCCGGAGTCATTATTTCTTGAATTCCAAAATCGTTTTTTCCAGAATTGAAAGACATTCCGCCAGCTGTTCTTCAGTAATCACCAAAGGCGGCGCGAGACGGATGATGTTGCCGTGTGTCGGTTTTGCCAAAAGTCCGTTTTTCATGAGTTCCACACAAAGATTCCATGCAGTAGGAGAGTGTTGGGAATCATTAATAAGTATCGCATTCAGCAAACCTTTTCCTCTTACAGAAGAAATTAGATCTGTTTTCCCGATGATTTTCCGGATTCCTTCTCTGAATATTTCTCCAAGTTTTTCTGCTCTTTCCGAAAGCTGTTCTTCTTCCACGACATCCAGTGCAGCCATTGCCACAGCGCAAGCCAGCGGATTACCACCGAATGTGGAACCATGCTGTCCGGGATGAATAACATTCATGATTTCATTGTCTGCCAAAACTGCTGAAACAGGATACATTCCGCCGGAAAGTGCTTTTCCTAAAATGAGAATATCCGGCTGAACATTCTCATGATGACAGGCGATGAGTTTTCCGGTTCTTGCAATTCCCGTCTGTACTTCATCTGCTATAAAAAGAATGTTGTGCTTTTTACAGATTTCTGAAGCATTTTTGAGGAAACCTTCATCCGGAACATAAACTCCGGCTTCACCCTGTATCGGTTCCACAAGAAAAGCTGCAATGTGAGCGGCATCGGTTTTCAGTGTTTCTTCCAGCGCTGCAAGGTCGTTATAAGGAATTTTAATAAATCCTGGAGTGAATGGTCCGTAATTATTATGAGCGTCGGGATCATTCGAGAAAGAAACGATGGTCGTAGTTCTTCCATGGAAATTGTTTTCACAGACAATGATTTTTGCATCATTACCGTGAACTCCTTTTACTTCGTAAGCCCATTTTCTGGCCAGTTTAATAGCCGTTTCCACAGCTTCCGCACCGGAATTCATCGGAAGAACCTTGTCGAATCCAAAGAGCTTTGTTATTTTCTTTTCATATACACCCAGATTGGCGTTGTAAAAAGCTCTTGAAGTCAAGGCCAGTTTCTGTGCCTGTTTCGTAAGCGCGTCCACTATTTTTGGATGCGAATGTCCCTGGTTTACAGCAGAATAAGCGGAAAGGAAATCAAAATATTTCTTGCCTTCCACATCCCACACGTAAACTCCTTCACCTTTTTCAAGAACCACAGGAAGCGGATGATAATTATGTGCGCCGTGCTGGTCTTCAAGACCGATATAGTATTGTGCGTTTTTGGTTTTTTCTGCTGTAGACATTTCTATGATTTTTTACAAAGTTAATCAATCTGAGGCATAAAAAAAACCGTCTGTTGTGGCAGACGGTTTGGGTATTTATTAGTTGTCAAAATCGGTATCCATTTCAAAATCCTCCATGAATTTTGTGGTATAGTTTCCGGCAAGATAATCTTCATTTTCCATCAGCTGTCTGTGGAAAGGAATGGTGGTCTTGATTCCTTCAATATAAAATTCCTCCAGTGCACGCTTCATTTTTGCGATGGCTTCCTCTCTGGACTGAGCGGTGGTAATAAGCTTTGCAATCATTGAGTCGTAGTTGGACGGTATGGAATAACCTGAATATACGTGAGTGTCCACACGGATTCCGTGACCTCCAGGAATATTCAGTCTTGTGATTTTTCCCGGGCTCGGACGGAAATCGTTGAAAGGATCTTCCGCATTGATACGGCATTCAATAGAATGAAGCTTCGGATAATGGTTCATTCCTGAAATTGGTGTACCGGCAGCAAGCATAATCTGCTCTCTGATGAGGTCATAATCAATAACCTGTTCCGTAATAGGATGTTCCACCTGAATTCTGGTGTTCATTTCCATAAAATAGAAATTACGGTGTTTGTCTACCAGGAATTCAATGGTTCCAACACCTTCATAACCAATATATTCTGCGGCTTTTACTGCAGCTTCGCCCATTTTTTCACGAAGCTCATCGGTCATAAAAGGTGAAGGAGTTTCTTCAGTAAGTTTTTGGTTTCTTCTCTGTACAGAACAGTCTCTTTCAGAAAGATGGCACGCTTTTCCAAACTGGTCTCCTGCAATCTGAATTTCAATGTGGCGAGGTTCTTCAATGAGTTTTTCCATGTACATTCCGCCATTGCCAAAAGCAGCTACTGCTTCCTGAATCGCAGATTCCCAGTGCTCTTTAAGTTCTTCTTCATTCCAAACCCTGCGCATTCCTTTTCCACCACCGCCGGCTGTTGCTTTAATCATCACCGGATATCCGATTTCTTTGGCGGTACTTGCAGCATCTTCATAAGAATCGATAAGACCTTCAGAACCGGGAACACAAGGTACGCCGGCCTCTTTCATTGTCGCTTTCGCGTTTGCCTTATCGCCCATTCTGTCTATCTGTTCGGGAGTTGCACCGATAAATTTGATGCCGTTTTGCTGACAGATTCTTGAGAAATTAGAATTTTCTGAAAGGAAACCGTACCCTGGGTGAATGGCGTCTGCATTGGTGATTTCTGCAGCAGCAATAATGTTTGAGATCTTCAGATAAGAATCTTTGCTCATTGCGGGGCCGATGCAAACCGCTTCATCTGCAAACCTAACGTGAAGACTGTCTTTGTCGGCAGTAGAATAAACAGCTACTGTCTTGATTCCCATTTCTTTACACGTGCGGAGGATGCGCATGGCAATTTCTCCTCGGTTGGCAATTAATATTTTTTTGAACATAATTTTAATTAGTTAATTAGATAATCAGATAATTAGATAATTGATGTGTGAACTTAGAGTTAGAAAATCTAACTTCTAACTTCTAACTTCTAATGTCTAACTAAATTTATGAAGGGTCAACCAGGAACAGCGGCTGATCGTACTCAACCGGAGTCGCATCATCCACCAAAATCTTCACGATTTTTCCGGAAACTTCAGATTCAATCTGGTTGAAAAGCTTCATGGCTTCGATTACGCAAACCACTTTTCCTGCAGAAACTTCATCACCTACATTAATGAATGCATCTTTGTCCGGTGCCGGTTTTCTGTAAAAAGTACCGATCATCGGCGACTTGATGGTTACATACTTGCTGTCATCAGATGCAGCTTCTGTTTTTTCTGCAGATGTTGCTGCAGGAGCTGGTGCCGCGGCTGCAGGAGCTGCCTGAGGCGCAGACTGGTAAACTGCCGGCTGCGGAATGTAGCTTACTTCATTTCCTCCCAGCGGAGTTTTGATGGTGATTTCAAAATCTTTTGTTTTGTATTTTACTTCGGAAACCTCTGCTTTAGACACAAATTTGATAAGATTTTGGATGTCTCTGATGTCCATAATTTTGATTGTTTTTTTGTTATGTCAAAGATACCAAAAAAACATAAAAAACAACAAAAAACCACTCAATTTTGATAAAAATCGAGTGGTTTTTGTATTAAAATGAAGATTTTCTAAATTCTTAGTTTTCTTCAGTAGTTGCTGTTTCTTTCTCCATTACTACTTTTCCTCTGTAGTAAAGTTTTCCTTCGTGCCAGTGCGCTCTGTGATAAAGGTGAAGCTCACCTGTTGTAGCGTCTTTTGCCAATTGAGGAACTTCTGCTTTATAGTGAGTTCTTCTTTTGTCTCTTCTTGTTGACGACTGTCTTCTCTTTGGATGTGCCATTTCTAATAATTTTTTTGATGAGCGATGAGATTCATCATCTCACCATATTTAAACTATTTTTATTCTAATTTTTGTCTTTTAACTTTCGTAAAGCATCCCACCGCGGGTCTCCTTCATGTTCGCTTTCATCGGTTTCTTCTTCTTTCGGACTGAATTTTTCAAGAATTTCCAGGTCTTCTTCATCCACATTCGGTGAAATTTTTTTCATCGGGACCGATAACATTACATCTTCATAAATCAACTGTGCGACATTGAACGCATGATCATTCATCGGAATGGTGATAACGTCTTCATCATTGTCATCGTATTCTTCGCCAAATTTTACAAGAACCTTGATTTCATTCTCAATAGGATGATCAAAAGATTCGTTGGTAATATCGCAAACCAGTTCTACGGTTCCTGATGTTTTTATCCAGAATTCCATAAAAGTGGAGTGTTTGTCCATCAGAACATCCGCCACAATCTTGGGATTGGTAAATTCTTTTTCAGTATCAAAAAGTTCAAAGAACGCTTTATCTATCTCAAACTGAAACCTGTGCTTTCCGTTTTTCAACCCGGAAAAAGCTACTTCATAGTTTCTGAACTTGTCCATAATTGAGGGTGCAAAAATATGCAATTTTTTTTATTCTACAAATTAAATTTTACATTAAACGCTAAAGTTTAATGATTTAACACTGCGGCCGCAAAAACCAATGTCTTTTTTAGCGTGTTTCTTCTTCAGGTGAATCCTCATCCATGCCATTGTCGGTCACCGCTTTTCTCTTTCGGAGGCGGTTTTCCATAAGGTCGCGGTATTCTGAACGGTTTTTGAAGATTTTTATTCCTGCAAAAACAGCCTCAGTAAAGCTTTGGGAATCAGCAATATTCTTACCGGCGATATCGTAAGCCACGCCGTGATCTGGTGAAGTTCGGATGAAAGGCAGTCCGGCTGTATAGTTTACGCCTTCCTCATAAGCCAGTGTTTTGAACGGCGCAAGTCCCTGGTCGTGATACATTGCCAAAACAGCGTCGTAGTTTCGGTATTTGTTCGGCTGGAAAAAACTGTCTGCCGGGAATGGTCCGAAAGTCATTACTCCGTTGTCAAACAGTTCGCGGATAGCCGGTTCGATGATTTCGATTTCTTCTTTTCCGATAACGCCGCCGTCGCCGGAATGAGGGTTTAAGCCCAATACAGCAATTTTCGGTTTTTCAATACAGAAATCTTCGATCAGGCACTGGTTCAGAAGCTTAATCTGTTTCTTGATTTTTTCTTTCGAGATATTCTGTGCAACATCCGAAATCGGGATATGATGCGTTGAAACTGCTACTTTAAGATTTTCGGTCACCAGAAACATCAGTCCTTTTTTCTGGAATTTCTCTTCCAGATAACCGGTGTGGCCTGCATGTCTGAAGCCCATTTTCACCATTTCATCCTTGTTGATCGGTGCGGTTACCAAAACGTCAATATCACCGTTCATCAGCGCTTCTGTTGCAGCTTCCAGAGAATCAATGGCCATTTTCGTGGATTCTTCCGTAGGTTTTCCCAGTTCTACATTTACATTGTCTTTCCAAAGGTTAACCATATTCAGTTTTCCCGGCTGTGCCTGGCTTACTTCATTAATATAATTAAAATTGATGTTCAGTTTGAAAATGTTTTTCTGATAGGTGAAAAGCTTCCCCGAACCAAAAATTACAGGTGTGAAAAAATCAGTAATACTTTTGTCGGAAAGCGATTTCATTATGATTTCCGGTCCGATGCCGTTAAAATCACCAATTGAAATGCCCACTCTCACTTTATGCTGCCTCGAACTGCTCATTTTTAATTATCTTTGAAGATTGCGTGAAATACAAAAGTAATAAAATAAACATGAAACTCCGGGCTTTTTGATGCGCGGACAAATCAAAGCAAAATCACATTAGTATGTTTACAGGAATCATTGAAGCGGTTGGAGTTGTTGAAAAAATTGAAAGAAAGGGAAGTAACATCAATTTTACGCTGAGCTGTCCGTTCACTTCAGAACTGAAAATTGATCAGAGTCTAGCCCACAACGGCTGCTGTCTTACGATAGTGGAAATTTCAGACCGGAACTATGTTGTAAATGCAATTGATGAAACACTGGAAAAAACCAATCTTGGCTCCTGGAAGGAAGGAAGTTTGGTGAATCTTGAACGCTGTATGCAGATGAACGGACGGCTCGACGGCCATATTGTTCAGGGACATGTAGACAAAACTGGCGAGGTTCTTGATATTGAAAACCGCGACGGCAGTTATTACATAACTTTCAGATATGACGCTGAAGGTGGTTTTATTACCGTTCCTCAGGGTTCCATTACGGTGAACGGCATCAGCTTAACCGTTGCGAACAGTTCCGATTTTGAATTTTCTGTGGCGATTATTCCTTATACCTGGGAATTTACGAATATGAAAAACCTTAAAACCGGTGATCAAGTAAACCTTGAGTTTGATATTATCGGGAAGTATATTTCTAAATTAATGAAACAGCAAAATGCCGTTCAGCAGATATAAAGGCTACAGTTTACGCAACAAAATTTTCTGGGGATTCTTACTGATCTGCATTCTGAGTATACTTGGTTCTGCAGTGCTTTCTTATTTTGTTCTTCGAGAAAATGCAGCTGAAAGAAGCCGTACCGAAATGCAGAACAAATCCAATGCGATGATGGCGGCTTTTGATTACGCCGTTGGGCATTCGCAGCTTCAGACCTCAGATTTGCCGACAGTTCTGGAGAATGAGATTCTGGAAATTGCCGATATCAACAAGCAGGACATTATCTTGTACGACACCAAAGGAAATTATCTTCTTTCCAATTTGGATCCCAACCTTGTTTCGGTAAAAAAAATTCCGATGAACATTGTTACCGATGTACTGAAAGCCGGAAAAAGGATTGATTATCCTACGTACGATCCCAAAACACAGAGTACAAAAACTTCCTCTTATATTGTTCTGAACAATAATATGCTGGAGCCGATTGCTATTGTATACTTCCCGCTGTATCACAACGATTCTGCCTATCTTGAAGTTTTCAACAGATATGTACGCTATATTGTTCTGATTGATATATTTATTGTAATTCTGGGAATTTGGCTCAGCTGGATCATTTCGAAAAACCTGACGAACGCACTCACAAAATTTTCCGATAAAATTAACCGGCTTACGCTGTTTGAGCGGGACATGACGCCTATCCGCTATTATCAGAACGACGAACTGGGATCGCTGGTGAAATCCTATAACAAGATGATTTTGCAGATACAGAACCAAAAAGAGCGGCTGCAGGTAACGGAAAGGGAAGAAGCGTGGCGCGAAATGGCGAAACAGGTTGCTCACGAAGTTAAAAATCCTCTTACACCGATGAAACTTACGATACAGAACTTTGAACGTAAGTTTGATCCCGAAGATCCTGATATTCATGAAAAAGTAAAGCGGCTGAGCTCGACTTTGGTGGAACAGATTGATCTTGTTGCAACTGTGGCGACTGCATTTTCACGTTTTGCAAAGCTTCCGGATAAAAACAACGAAAAGTTTGACCTGAAATCGGAGATTGAAAATATCCTGGGTGTTTTCAACAATGAAAAAATTTATGTTCATGCCAACAGAAATGATATTGAGATGAACATGGACAAGATTTATCTGAACAGAATCATCACCAATCTCGTTACCAATGCTCTGCAGGCGAGAAGCCCGGAACGCGAATTACTGGTTAACATTGATATTGAACAGCAGCAGAAACGCGTCAAGATTACCGTTGAAGATAACGGTATCGGTATTCCGGAAGACAGGATGGAGAAGATTTTTGCGCCTAATTTCACTTCCAAAAACTCCGGAATGGGCCTTGGTTTAACGATGGTGAGAAAAATGGTGGAAGACTATAAAGGCGAAGTTACTGTTAAATCTGAAGTGGGAAAAGGCAGTGTGTTTACGATACTTCTTCCCACAAATCTGTAGATGAAGCCGTTCCGTTTTCAGCAGTTTACAGTACAGCAATCTAAAGAAGTTTTCCGCGTAGGAACCGATGGAGTTCTCCTTGGATCACTTTGTTGGTGTGCCGAAGCCGGCAGAATTCTGGAAGTTGGTTCCGGAACCGGACTGATTTCTCTGATGGTCGCACAGCGCTGTTCAGAGGCAAAAATTCTGGCGCTTGATATTAACCCAGCTGCAGTTCAACTCACTCAAAAAAACTTTGCTTCTTCACCATTCAGCAAAAGACTTGTGGCTGAAGAGCATGATTTTAAATTTTTTGAACCAACCCAAAAGTTTGATCTGATTGTTTCCAATCCGCCTTATTTTGAAGAAAATACTTCGCTGAAAGATACGGTTGCAAGGCAGACGGTTGAGCTGAACTTCCGTGAACTTTTGGCGTCTGCCGTAAAGATGATTTCAAAGGAAGGAATTTTATCTCTGATTGTCCCTTCGGAATCTTCATCTGAAATTATTGCTCTTGCAAAGAAAATTGGTGTGGAACTTTGCAGGAAAGTTAATATTTATGGAATTGAAGGCGGTTCATTGAGAAGGAATATTCTCGAATTTTCTTTCACACCGAAAAATTTAGTTGAAGAAAATTTTATAATAGAAAAAAGTCCGAGAAAATACTCGGACCAATATCTTGAACTCACCAGAGAGTTTCATATTTTCGGAAAGTAATTATTCAAAAAGTTCGGCAGTATCCAGAACTGCAACTTTGCCATCTTCGCATCTTATCGCTTCACCCGGGAAATTCTGAATCATATGATAATCATGTGTAGCCATTACAACCGCAGCATTATTTTCTGTTGCGACTCTTTTCAGCAGACTCATAATTTCATTTGATGTTTCCGGATCAAGGTTTCCTGTCGGTTCATCGGCCAGAATAAGCTCGGGATGATTTAACAGCGCTCTTGCGATGGCAACACGCTGCTGTTCCCCACCGGAAAGTTCGTGCGGCATCTTGTGTTTTTTGGTTTTCATGCCCACGCTGCTGAGAACTTCGTTGATTCGGTCATCAATTTTGGTTTTATCATTCCAACCCGTCGCTTCCAGAACGAATTTCAGGTTTTTCTCCACAGTTCTGTCCGGCAGAAGCTGAAAATCCTGGAAAACAATTCCCAGTTTTCTTCTCAGGTTGGGAACGTCCGACATGCGCAGTTTTGCAAGGTCGTAACCTGCAACGCTGCCTGTTCCGCCCGCCAACGGGATATGCCCGTAAAGCGTTTTAAGAAGTGAGCTTTTCCCCGAACCGGTTTTCCCGATAAGGTAACAGAATTTTCCTTTCTGGATGTGTAAATCTACATTGTTGAGAACGGTGAAATTCTTTTGGGCAACCGTTGCATTGGTAAGGTTGATGATGTTTTCGCCGGTTTCGTTTCTGTGAGGCATTGTTATAAAGGATAATTGATGAATGATGGTTGATCGAGGTTCAAAAATAGATAAAACTTTATTTTGTTCCTAAATTTTGGCAATTTTTAACAACAAAAAATGCCTGAAAAATTTCTTTCTCAAGCATATTTGTATATGATAATTGAAGAATTATCTCTTAGCGCGTGCAGCACTAACGGTCAAACTCTTTCTGCCTTTCGCTCTTCTTGCAGCCAAAACTCTTCTACCGTTTGGCGTAGACATTCTTTCTCTGAAACCGTGTTTGTTTCTTCTCTTTCTTTCTGATGGCTGGAATGTTCTTTTGCTCATTGCTAATATCTTTTAGTGTAAAACTATTTCTTGATTTTCAGACTGCAAAAGTAGGAATTATTTTTATATCTGCAAACTATTTCCGAATTTTTTCAGGTTAAAAAAGCTCTTTTTTTAAGTGAATAGTTTTGTCAACATTCACAGAGTCAGCGCCGAATGGCGTGAAGAGCGTGTTTGCTACAGTTTTTACCAACCCTTAATTTTCTTTCGCTGCTAAATTGCCTATCTTTGAAACTTCAAAAATTTCAGAAATGTTTACGCCTACCGATCTGCTCGATATCAATCAGCTTTTAGTTCCCGAAAATAAAATTGTCATCATCACCCATTACAATCCGGATGGCGATGCAGTGGGTTCTTCGCTTGGGCTGAAGCATTATCTTACCGCGAAAGGTCTAGATGCAGAAGTAGTGGTTCCGAATGATTTTCCGAAGTTTCTGAAATGGATGCCGGAAGCAAAAAAGATTACAATTGCCGACTATAAAAGAAAAAAAGCAGCAGATCTAATCTTCGGGGCAGACGTAATTTTTATCCTTGATTTTAATGCTTCCCACCGCGCCGGAAACCTTGTCGGACCGTGGATTGAAAAAGCAAAAGGCAAAAAAATCCTGATTGACCATCATCAGCAGCCGGACGATTTTGATTTTGTGTATTCAGATACAACAATTCCGGCCACTTCACAGATGATTTATCATTTTATTGAAGCAATGGAGCAAGAAAAACTGGTAAACAGTGATATCGCGCACTGTCTTTATACAGGAATAATGACGGATACCGGTGGTTTCCGTTTCCGTTCAACATCTGCCACAACACACCGGATTATTGCCAATCTAATCGAACACGGCGCCGATCCTGCGACCATTACTTCCAATACCTGGGATACCAATACAGTTTCAAGGCTTCATCTTCTTTCCCTGATTTTAAGCCGTATTGAAATTGTTAAAGACGGAAAAGTGGCCATTCTTTGGCTGAAGCGCCACGAACTGAAAGAATTCGGTTTTGAAAAAGGCGACACGGAAGGTTTCGTCAATTACGGACTGAGTATTCTGGGAACCAGAATGTCCGCTTTTTTCATGGAAGATCTTTATGAGAACTTCATCAAGATTTCGTTCCGTTCCAAAGATGATGTTGATGTGAACCAGTTTTCAAGGAAATATTTCAATGGTGGCGGTCATATCAACGCAGCTGGCGGAAAATACTTTAAGGATATTTACGAAACCATTGAAGATTTCAAGGAGAAAGTTGAAGAAGAAGATTTTTAGTGATTGCCACGAATGCACTAATTTTAATCATTCAACAGCACAATCATTCGTGAATTCGTGGCATATTTTTAACAATTTCCATTAAGTTGATCGGCGGAAAATACTTTAAGAATATTTCCAAAACATTTGGAAATTTCAATCATAAAATTGTCGAAGAAGATTTTTAGTGATTGCCACGAATGCACTAATTTAATTTTTTCAGCAATTCGATAATTCGTGCATTAGTGGCATTTGATTTAAATTTTTAGCGAAGTCAGCTATTAATAATTGGCCGGCGAATATTTTTTGAAGCTTGTTTCGGCGAAACGATTGAAGATTTCAAGGAGAAAGTTGAAGAAGAAGATTTTTAGTGATTGCCACGAATGCACTAATTTTAATCATTCAACAGCATAAAGATTCGTGCATTCGTGGCAATATTATTTAAAAAACAAAATGCTTCGGCAGGTTATGCAGTAATTCCGTATTGATAATCGCTGCACAGATTTCCGGTTTTTCCAGATGACCGTTGTGACCGCAGTCCAGTACATAGGATTTAATGTTCGTTTTGTCCGGTAAATGGTTTATTACCAGTTCCGATTTGACGGCGCCATCGTGTTTCCCTGCAATAACAAGAATTTTGGCATCCAGATTTTCCAAAACGGCTTTTTTGTCAGTTCTTTCAATCATGCCTTTTACAGCGGCCAAAGCGCCTTCCGGTTTCGTTGAGAGTGCCACTTCCTTAGCAAAATTGATTTTTCCTTCCAGAATATCTTTTTCGTTCGGACTGAAAAGGTTCGGAATTCCCGCTCCAACATACGTTTTGAAGTTCTCCAGAATAATTCTGAAACTCTTTCTCCTGTTGTCTTTTTTTTCCTCGTCGTCGGGAAAATAAGAGGAGAAAAATAATGTTAAGCTTTTTAGACTTTCGCCGTATTTTTCAGCAAAAGACAGCGAAATATAGCCGCCCATGGAATGTCCGAGAAGATGAAATTTTTCCAGTTTAAGTTTGTCTGCAACTTTTTTTACTTCTTCAGCCATCATTTCCATGGTGTGGATTTCGCCGATAACCGGCGATCTTCCGTGTCCCGGCAGATCAATTCTGATGATTCTGAATTTTTTTGACAGCAGCGGTTCAAGTTCTTCCCAGATGAGAAGATTTTCCATAAAACCGTGGAGCAGAATCAGGTTTTCGCTTCCGTTTCCGGAAATTTCGTAGTTCAGCATATTCAAAAATACTTAAAAATGTTGTGAATTACTGATGTATATCAATATAATCCACAAAACCGTCGCCGTTCACTTTGTCCTGAAGGCGCCAGAAACTTCCTTTTCCTTCATCCAGAAATGTGGTTTTTTTAGTCCGTTCGTAGCTGGAGCCGTTAATTTTCTGGGAGATTTTGCCTTCGAAATTCAGATGTTTTTCCGAAACACGTTTTATTTTTCCGTTGATCTTCAGTGTGTTGGCTCCTGAAGCGGCACTGCCTTCAACATCATAATAATCGCGGCCGCTGTTTTTCATGGTTACGGTTCCGCTGAGTTTGGAATTGTCGCTGCTAAGCGTAAGTTTATGATTTCCGCTGAGGTCTTCAAAACGGTTCTGAACATTAAGTACTCTGATGCTGTCGTTGATTTTTGTGCGTGCAGCATTAATAGAATCAATAACTGCCAATGTATCATTGAGTTGACTGTCAGCTGTTTCTGAGTTTTTCTTACAGGAAAACAGCGCTAACGCCAATAAAGGAAGGAGGATTTTCTTCATTATTCTGATTTGCCCAAAAATAGCAAAAAAAGCAGAAGAAAAGATTTTTATGCGTGAACGGTTTCAACAACAGCCCAAAGAGAAACCGCGGAAATAAAGAACCACAGAATAACGCCTGCAATTAAAGGTTTCAGGCCAATGATTTTAAAAGTTTTGAATGAAAGTCCGCTTCCGATCAGAAAAAGTGCAACTTTAAGCATTGCCCGAGAAAAATCTGAAATATAAGGTCCGAATGTTCCCACAAAAGGAATAAAGGAATTCAGCAGAATTGCCACAACAAAACCGCCGATGAAATAAGGGATTTTAATTTTGCCTTCCGATTTTGTGAACAGGGAAAACAGTAAGGCTACCGGAATAATCCAGAGTGCTCTTGCCAGTTTAACAGTAGTTGCAACATTCAGCGCTTCCTGTCCGAAACGGCTTGCGGCTCCAACCACAGAACTCGTGTCGTGAATGGCAATGGCCGACCAGATTCCGAACTGCGTCTGTGTAAGGTGCAACAAATGTCCAATAGCGGGAAATGTAAACAGCGCAACCGCATTCAGAATGAAAACCGTTCCAAGCGCCACTGAATTCTGCTGGTTATTGGCTTTCAGAATCGGGGAAACGGCTGCAATCGCGCTTCCTCCACAGATGGCGGTTCCCACGGAAATCAGTTTTGAAATGGTTTTGTCAATTTTAAACAGCTTTCCAAGGATAATTCCCAAAGCCATTACAACTGCGATGGTGGAAACAGTGAAAATAAAACCTGTGCTACCTGCGCTTGCTGCTTCCTTATAATTAATCCCAAAACCAAGCCCGATTATGGAATACTGAAGTATTTTTTTGGTATAGTTGCCGGTTTTTTCATGCGGCGATCCAATGAAATTCACAAAAACCATTCCCATCAGAAGCGCCAGAGGTGGCGACACAAAAGGCATCAGCGAAATTGCTGCAAGCCCGAGGAAAACATAATTGGAAATTCGCGGATTGGAAATCATAACAGGTCGTAAGGTCGGCTAAATTACAGTTTTCTAATATTATCTTTTTGTGATATTTATTACAAAAGCCTACTTTTAAGGAAAGTATTTTTGCAGAATAAATTATTTGAAGATGAAAAATTTAATATTTGCGGGTTTTCTTTTCGTAACATTAGCTGGAAATATTTCCTGTACTTCGCCGACGCCTTCGGAAATGGCTGCAGCGCAGAATTTGCCAGGCATTAAGAAACAGATTGAAAACGGAGCGTTTGTGGTGGATGTAAGAACTCCACAGGAATTTGCGGGAGGAACGTTCGGAAATGCAGTGAACATTCCGCTGAGTGAAGTGGAAGCCAGAGTTGCTGAATTTCAGGGTAAACCTTCGGTAATCGTTTTTTGCCGAAGCGGAAAAAGAGCTTCTCAGGCTATTGATATTCTAAAAGCGAACGGTATCAAAAACATTACAAACGGCATCAATGTTTCTACAATGGAAGCGGAAACAAAATAACAGCAAAAATCCCGGCCACGCCGGGATTTTTTTATTGAATGATTTCTTTATAGATTTCCTTTTCTTTGGGTTGAAGATCGGTAATTCCGTACCGTTCGCTTTTGGCAATCTGCAGTTCGTCCATCATATCCACAAAATTGCTGTAGTTGGCATCTTCGGTAGGTTTAATGATGACTGTGAAAATTTCCGGTTTTGGCGCAACTTTGCGGTACTGCTGTATTGTTTTTGCTGCAGCAATGCTCTGTTGCGGAACTTCCTTGATGTCTGCTGGTGTTAAGTCTTTCACTTCTTTCTGATAGTAAAAGATTCTGTTGTCGCCCAGAATAAAAGTAAGCTGATTCCGCGTGTCAATTACATTTCCGGTTGGCCCTTCTGTTTTTGCGGGTAAACCGAGGTTCATTACGTTTGGTTTCAGAAATGTGGTCGCGAACATAAAAAAGGTAATCAGCAAGAATCCTAAATCCACCATCGGAGTCATGTCCACGTGAATTGTTTTCAGTTTGGAACCGCGGCGTCCTGAACTTTTTGTGTTGGTCATTACTTCAGCCATAATCTGTGTTTTTTGAAATGTTAAACAAAAATCAAATCCGGTATGAATTTGATATAGAATTTAAAATTTCAATATCAATAACAGTGCCTGAAGTTAAAAAATGTTAAAAAATTAATATTCGGCAAATAGTATGTCTTCTAAAAAGCTGAAAATTTTGATTCCGGGAATTTGATATCAGAAATAGATATCAATATAATCCGTAAGTCCGAAACATTCTTCCATGCTTTGAAGACGCCAGTATTTACGGTTTTGTGTCACGAGAAAAAGCTGCGGACCGGTTCTCAGGCATTTTCCGCCGTTGTTTCCGACAAAGGTTTCAATGGTTCCTTCAAAATTGAGTTCTTCATTGGAAATCTGAATAATCTGTCCTTCAATCTTGACGTAATCTTTTCCTTTTTTCTGAATTCCGGAAATGCTGTATTTTCCGTCACCAGTTTTCCTGAAATTCACCGTTCCTGGTTTGTCCCAGCTGATCCACTGCAATGTTAGAGAATGCTTGCCGCTTAAATCTCTTAAATCCGAATTGGATGAGCCTGTAACATCACTTTCTTCTGTTTCGCCATACCGATCTTCGCTGAGAATGGTGTCGTTTTCATTTTCGGAAATAGCAGTTTTTAAACTGTCGGTTTCGCTGTTTATTTCTGCCGGAACATGGGTTTGGTTTGAGGAATCCGTGGTATCGGTCTTCTTTTCCGCACAGCTGAACATCAGCAGAGAAGTGGCAATCAGAGCATATTTTTTCATTTTCTTACTTTTTGTAAAGTAAAGAAACAGAGCGCTTTAGATTTTTACAGTATTACTTAGACTTTTTATAATAGTTTACGCCACACTCAAGGAATTTCTTGAAATCCTCTTTGGGCATATAACCCGAAACAGGCGAGTTGATCACTTTTCCGTCTGGTGTAATCAAAACATAATGCGGCTGCGAATTATTGTTGAAATTCACCTGCTGAAACATGCTCCAGCGGTCACCAATAGTTTTGATTCTCTTCATCTGGCCGCCGCCCATATCAATTCTTGTCTGCTGTTCTGCAGGAAGTTCTTCCTTATCATCTACATACAGCGATGCTAATACCACATCATTCTGAAGAATCGGCAAAATGTCAGGTTCGCTCCAGACAAATTCTTCCATTTTACGGCAGTTTTCGCATCCGTAACCGGTAAAATCAATCAAGATCGGTTTGTTTTCCTGCTTGGCGACTTCAATGGCTTTAAAGAAATCGTGTTCGGGATGCATACCGAGAATTCCGTCTTTTTCATCATGGAAATAACTCACATTAATTGGTGGCAGAATTCCGGAAAGCATCTGCAGTCTTGGCCGTTCTGAAGGGAAAAGTCCCTGAACGAGATAAATAATGAAACCGATTCCCAGGAATCCGAAAATCTTTCTTGTGAGCGATATTTTCGGTTTCTTGTCGTCATGCGGAAAGCGGATAATTCCGAACAGATAAAGAACAAGCCCGATCGTAATCAGGATCCACAAAGCGATGAAAAGTTCGCGTTTCAGCATAAAGGTTTTGGTAACCAGATCTGCCTTTGAAAGGAATTTTAACGCCAGTCCGAGTTCAATAAAACCTAAAACCACTTTTACGGTATTCATCCAGCCGCCGGATTTCGGTAAGCTTTGAAGCGCCTGCGGAAACAGTGCCAGCAAACCGAAAACAATCGCCCAAGCCAAACCGAAACCGCCAAGAGCAAAGGTGAGCAGCATCGGAACGTCGGTGGAGCCTGTCACTGCGCTTCCAAGCAAACTTCCTAAAATTGGACCGGTACAAGAAAACGAAACAATTACCAGCGTGAGTGCCATGAAAAATATTCCTATAATTCCGCCGGCTTCTTCCGCTCTTGAAGATTTGTTGGCGATGGAACTTGGCAATGTAATGTCATAATATCCGAAGAAACTTCCGGCAAAAAACACGAAAATCAGGAAAAAAGCGATGTTCAGCCAGACAGATGTTGAAATCTGATTGAAGATATTGCCGGCAATTCCGTCGATCAGATGAAAAGGAACCGAAAGCAGTACAAAAATCAGTAAAATAAAAAAGCCGTAAATAAACGCATCGCGCTTTCCTTTGGCCTTGTTTTTTGTTCCTTTTGTAAAAAATGAAACCGTAAGCGGAATCATCGGGAATACGCATGGTGTAAGCAAGGCAATCATACCACCGATAAAACCGAGCAGAAGGTAAGTCCAGTAGTTTTCGCTGTGTTTTTCCTGTACAGTTCCGCAGTCGGTAAGAGGATTTTCAAAATCAATTGAACTGATTTTCAGATTTTTAGGATCAAGTTGTGAAACCGAAGCGACAGCGCTGATTTCAGTTTTCAGAGAATCAGAAGCAGGTAAAATCTGAGTTGAAACTACAGAATCTGTTTTTATTTCAGTTTGATTTTCAGTGTTTTCAGATGGTGAAGCTGACTTTCCGGCTTCAATTTTCTGTTCAAATTCAAGAGTATTTGGAGCCAGACAAACGCGGTCGTCGCAGGTTTGGTACGTGATTTCAGCTATTACATTTCCCGGTTTAGACGGATCTTTCAGTTTGAATTTCCGCTTAAACTGCGCAGAGTTTGAATAGTAAACAATCTGAGTTCCAAAAGCTTCGGAAAATTCATCGTGTTTTTTTCCGACTTCTACGGTTCCGCCAACGGGAACAATATTTTCACCGGAAATATTCATCTCGGTCGGAATACCCGAATCCGGAGGAAGATCCTGTGAGTAAATATGCCAACCGCTTTCCATGGTTGCGGTAAGAACAGCTTCATAAAGGTTGTCGCCGGCAGGATTTACAGCATATTTAAATTTTACAGGATCTTTTATCTGTGCGCTGAACGCGGAAATTATTAAGGTGAAAACAAGGATCAGCCAGTTTCTTAAATTCATTATACTTTTTATTGGAAGCCCAAAAATAGGAAATCTGAATTACTTTACCGTCTTCTGTCTGCCACGATTTCGTTTGCGGTAATCCTGATTTCATGGGTTTTGCTACGGAAAAACTTACCGTTTTCTGCGGAAATCACTTTGTTGATTTCGTCACCGGAAAATCCGAGCCGACGTATAATTTCGGTAATAATGAAATGTTCTGACGCTAAAAGTTCTTTTTTGTTTATCGTGAATCGTTCCTTTTCAAAACCGGGTGAAACTTCTGCGATCTTTTTCTCTGTTTCATTCTGAATGAAACGGTTAGCGTCATTTAAGTAGGAAAGAGAATTTCCAAACTGTTCCAGGAATTTCGGGGAGATTTTTTCGATTTCGGGAATAATTGTGTTGCGGAATCTGTTCCTTAGGTAATCATTTTTTGCATTGCTTTCGTCTTCACGGAACGGAATGTCGTTTTCTTCCGCAAATGAATAAATTTCTTTCTTGGAATAATCAAGCAAAGGTCGGAAAATACGGTTTTCACTGGCCGGAATTCCGCTTAAACCTCTGATTCCGGAACCGCGGGAAAGATTGATCAGAAAAGTTTCCAGTTCGTCGTTCAGATGATGAGCGGTAACAATAAAATCAATTTTTTCCTTATCTAAAATACTGAAAAATAATTCATAACGTAAATTTCTTGCCCAAAGCTGAACAGAGCTTTCAGGTTTTTCATCTGTTGCAGAAACTTCGTAAACATGACATTTGATTCCGTTTCTGGAACAGTAATCTTCAACCATTTTCTGATCCAGATCAGAACTTTCTGCACGTAGCTTATAGTTCACATGCGCTACCTGAAATTCAAAACCCAAAGCCTGGAACAGATGCATCAACACCATAGAATCCACGCCGCCGGAAACAGCGAGAAGGAATTTCTTCTGCGCCGGCCGGTTTTCGAGAGCGGTAATTTTCTGCAAAAAGGTTTCGGAACTCAGCATTTTAAGGAATATTTAGCAAAGTTAATTCTTCTTCTTCAAAATGAATTCTCTATTTTTGGTTGAATCTAAAAGTAAACGTTATGAAAATTGGAAAAATCATGGCCATCGCAGTCAGTGTCGTTACACTCACTTCCTGTGTCAGCCAGAAAAAATTCGATGCACTGAATGAAAATTATCAGTTGTGTATCGGCAATCTTGGTGAAAGGCAGCACGAAATTCAGTCGTTAAAAGCAGCCAATACAAGCTTAACCAGCGAGAACAATCTGCTGAAAGGTCAGCACGATGCTCTGAAAAGTTCGCTTGATGCGTGTCTTGCCAATCAGGGGCAGGGTTCAGCAAACATTGATAAGCTGATTGGCGAAATCAATTCATCCAACAAATACATTAAGCAGCTGATTTCCACAAATGCGAAAAACGACAGTCTGAATCTGGCGCTTTCAAACAAACTGAAAAGAAGTCTGGATAATGTAACCGATGATGATGTTGAGGTAAAAGTACTGAAAGGAGTGGTAATGATTTCTCTTTCAGACAAAATGCTGTATAGAACCGGCGATTACAATGTGCTTCCGCAGGCGCAGGAAGTTCTTGGAAAAGTAGCGCAGGTGATCAACGATTACGACACCTATTCTGTTTTAATTGAAGGGAATACCGACAATGTTCCATTGAATTCGAATAATCTGCCAAAAGACAACTGGGATCTTTCTGCACTGAGAGCAACTTCGATGGCGAAAATTCTTCAGAACCAGTTTAACGTGAATCCTTCACGAATTACAGCTGGCGGTAGAAGCGAGTACAACCCGAAAACAACAAATGCATCGGTTTCCGGAAGAGCAGAAAACCGTAGAACCGAAATCATCATCATGCCAAAACTGGAAGAGTTTATGAAACTGATGGATATTGCACCGGTGAAAAACTAAGTATTAAAAACTATATGAAAGTCCCGATTTTTTCGGGATTTTTTTATTTTCATTACATTTGAATTAAATTATTTTTTGAATGAGTTTCTTTGAAGAAAACTGCCCGGAAATGGACCGCTATCTGGAAGATCATGCCTCTGCAGAACCGGAAATACTGAAACGCCTCCGTCGCGAAACCTATCAGAAAACAACGCAGCCGCACATGATTTCTGGTTATCAGCAGGGAAGGTTGCTTTCCATTATTTCTAAAATCCTTAAACCTGAAAAAATCCTTGAAATCGGAACTTTCACCGGTTACGCAGCGCTTTGTCTCGCTGAAGGTTTGCCTGAAAACGGAAAGCTCATTACACTGGATGTGAATGAAGATCTCGCTTATCTTCCCAAAAAATATTTTGCTGAAAGTGAATTTACTGAGAAAATTGATTTCCGGATTCAGGATGCCAAGGAGTTTCTGAATGAAACGGATGAGGTTTTTGATTTGGTTTTCATTGATGCAGACAAGGAAAATTATGTAGAATATTTCAATTTAATAAAGCCAAAATTAAAGTCCGGCTCGGTAATTATGTTTGATAATGTACTGTGGTACGGAAAAGTTTTGGATGAAAATCCCAAGCAGCTTTCCACACAAAAAATCAAGGAACTGAACGATTTGGCCGCTGCAGACAGCGATTTTGAAAATCTAATATTACCTTTGCGGGACGGTGTAAATCTTCTGCGGAAGATATAATTTCTCGCAGATTTTACAGATTAAGCAGATTTCTTATGACAGAAAATGAAATTTCGTTTTTGATCAGAAAGGGCATATTCAACGTTTATAATGCTTTGGGTCCCGGATTGCTGGAATCAGTTTATCACAAGGTTTTGCTTTATGAACTTGAAGAACTCGGTTTGAAAGTGAAATCTGAAGCAGATGTTCCGATAGTTTATCATGGTATTGTTTTCGACTGCAATTTTCGCATTGATATTCTGGTTGAAGAAAAAGTAATTATAGAATTGAAGTCGGTAAAAGCTTTGGAAGATATTCATTTCAAGCAGCTTTATACATATCTTAAGCTTTCAGATAAGAAACTTGGGATTTTGGTTAATTTTAATTCTGACAAAATTCTTGAAAATATTAAACGTGTTGTGTGTAATTTGCAAGAATAGTATGCTATAATGATGAGAAGGCTTGAGCTCAAATCTGCCCGATCAGCTTAATCAGCGAGAGTAAATAAAAAAAAATCCGACATCTCAAATCTGATGTCTCGTATCTATAAATTATGACAGCAAAATGCCAGGTTCTCATTTCTCCGATTAGAAAGGAAAATACAGAACAGAGCGAAATGATTTCCCAGTTACTGTATGGTGAAACCTGCGAAATTCTTGATAATTCCGGAAATTTTTCGCGGATTCGGATGGACTTTGACGGAACTGAAGGTTGGACGAACGCCAATAACCTTAAAACCGTAAGAGAACGTTCTGAAAAATTCATCGTTCAGGAACCGTTCGGTGTATACGATTTGGAAGAGGGAAGAAGTCTGCTTTCCATTGGTTCCGAACTGGATTTTCAGACAGAAACTTCATCAGAAAACGGAAATGTCCGTGAAAGTATTGCAGAAACTGCTCAGAAATTCCTGAATGTTCCTTACCTGTGGGGAGGAAGAAGTTTTTTTGGTGTTGATGCTGAAGGTTTCGTACAGCTGGTTTTTAAAGTTCACGGAATTGCTTTGCCAAGATTCGCAGAGAAAATGTCGGAGAACGGTGAAGTGATTGATTTTTTGGGTGAAAGTGAAGCCGGCGATCTGGCTTTTTTTGAAAATGAGGAAGGCAAAATCAATCATGTCGGCATTATGATGAATTCTTACGAAGTGATGCACGCTTTTGGAAAAGTCCGTCTGGATTCTCTGGATTCGTCCGGTATTTACAGTAATGATCTGAAAAAACATACTCATAAACTGAGATTTGTAAAACGGATTTTATGAAAACTGCAAGCCTAATTTTTGCTGTTCTGAATATTCTGATCCTGGTTTCAGTTATTTTTTATGTGTTCTTGCGGTATGACGACCTTCCACAAGTGATTCCGGTGCACTTTGGTGCTGGTGGCGAAGCAGACGGTTTCGGCGATAAAAGTATGATCTGGCTGGAAGTGGGAATAAATGTAGCTTTATATACAGGTTTAACCTACCTTTCAAAAAAGCCAAAATATTTTAATATGCCCGACGGTATGAAAGCGAACGGGCCATTAATCAATCTTTTTGCGCACGTGATGTGTTTTGTTTTGATGCTGCTTTTTGCAAATCTAACTTACGAATCTATTCAGGTTGCTCTTGGAAATGCAGCGAAACTGTCGACAAATACCTGGCTTTTTTTGGGGCTGATGTTTATGGTGATTATAGGGTTCTTGGCTTTCTCCAGTTATTCAGAAAAAGAAAAACTTTCAATTTAACTTTCTCTTGAAATCGCTGTACAACATATTTGTCTCGCTCTTAATTTTCGGTATGAAAATAGGCGCCTTATTCAGCTACAAGTTGAAGCGCGGACTCGCTGGAAGAAGACAGAGCTGCGGAAAAGTTCAGGAAAAGTTTTCGGATAAAGACCGCGTAATCTGGATGCACGCTGCAAGTCTGGGAGAATACGAACAGGGTCTTCCGGTTCTGCAGAAGCTCAGGGAAAAGTATCCTGGCCATAAAATTCTTATCACTTTTTTTTCGCCTTCCGGTTATGAAAATGTGGTGAATAAAGAACATATTGCCGATGTTGTCTGTTATCTGCCTTTTGATTTGAAGAAATGGATCGGGGAATTTGCATCCGGATTTCAGACCGATATTTTTTTCACCGTGAAGTACGATTACTGGTATAATCTCTTAGATTTTCTGAAGTCGAAAGGAACCAAAATCTATGTTATTTCAGCACTTTTTTATGAAAGACAGCTGTTTTTTTCTGCTTTTGGCGGTTGGTTTCGGGAGCAGCTTTCAAAAAACGTCGACTGGTTTTTCCATCAGACCAAGATCTCGTACGCACTCGCAAAAACCATCGGAATTCAGAATGCTTCAATTGCCGGTGATACCCGTTTCGACCGTGTTAAAAGTTTAAGAAACAGAGACAACTCCGTACCTTTTATCAATGAATTTAAAAACGGAAAAGAAACCGTTGTATTGGGCAGTTCGTGGGAAGCGGAGGAAAGAATTGCGCAGATTTTGGCCAGAAAAAAAGACCTGAAAATCATTATCGCACCGCACGATTTAAAACGTGTTGAGCATCTTCAGGAAATTTTCCCGAATGCACTTTTATACAGTGTGCTGGTCGACTGTCTTCAGCAGGAAAACTGCAACGATGACGTACAGGAAATTCTTTATCAGGATCTTGCCGATAAGCAGATTTTAATTATCGACTGTATCGGTTTGCTTTCAAAGCTCTATTCTTATGCGGATTTTGCGGTTGTAGGAGGCGGTTTTCATTCAAAAGGCCTTCATAATATTCTTGAAGCAGCCACTTTTGGAATTCCGGTATTCTTTGGCAATCAATATCAGAAAAATCCGGAAGCTGACGGTTTAATTGCGGAGAAAGGCGCAAAACCCTTTGAAGACGAATTTTTTGCCGGAAATTACTTGCTGGAAGTGCACAAAACTCCTGAAATCCTTAAAGAAATGGGTAGAAAAGCCCGTGTTTTTGTGGATTCGCAGCCGAATTCGACGGAGATTATTCTCAGGAAAATGGAAGAGATAGGTCGTTGAGTCGTTGAGTTGTAAAGTCGTTGAGTCGTGAAGTCGTTGAGTTGGGAAATGCTGCTTCTGAAAGAGTCGCTTAATTTTTCTCTTTTATACTAAAAAAATCAGCAAAACGACCACAATAGAAAAAATATAAAGCTTTACAACAGTACAACAGTACAACATCACGACTCAACGACTTCACGACTCAACACCTCAACGACTTCACGACTCAACACCTCAACGACTTTACCCTCAACACCGTCCAATCAATTAAAAATCTTTGAATACTTCATAAATCCGTTCAATGCCCAGTTTGCGGTATAATAAAGCGATTTAAGTGTGGAAAAACCCATGAAATCTTTGTAAACCAGATACTGGTCTTTAACAATATTTTTCTTTTTTCGGGAAACGCTGGTGGAATGCATTCTGTATTTAGCCATCGTTTTTGGAAGTGGTTTTCCGGAAGGAATTTTCTTCAGCAGATTCAGCCACATCACATGATCTTCGCGCTTGCTTCCTTCAGGAAAATATTCTTTACCGACTCTTTTGGAATCGTACATCGAACTCAGTAAAGAAAGCCGGCATGTTTTCAGTAGATTGTTGAAAGTCACTTCTTTATCGGCCTTAAAATCTTCAATCTGTGGAACGAGTTCTTCGTTGCACCGTGAATAATTGGAATAGGCAAGCTCAGCGTTTTCCCTTTTCATGAAGCTGACCATTTCTTCCAGGAAATCCGGTTCCCAGTAATCATCGGCATCCAGAAACGTAATAAATCTACCGGAAGCTTTCTGAAGCGAAAGGTTTCTCGCGTGGCCTGCTCCGCCGTTCTTTTCAGCTTCAATGATAATGATGCGCTCATCTTTTATGGCCTTCAGTATTTCCACTGAATTGTCGGAAGACCTGTCATCAGTGATAATCCATTCCCAGTCCTGAAAAGTCTGATTTTCAACCGAAGCAATGGTTTCCTTCAGAAATTTTGAAGAATTGTAACAGGGTGTAATTATGGAAACTTCCGGCATCATAGTTTCTGCAAAGATAATTGATAGTTTGAAATATCATGCAGATGCGGGCCGGACCGGATTTGCTGATTTTATAAATATTTTTGAGAGATTAAAAAAAAATCATACTTTTATGCCATAAAATTTGAATATGAAAAAATTGCTTTTTCTTTTTGCAGGGCTGTTTCTGCTCTTTACGTCATGTAAGGACGATGATACTCCGCAGGAATATAAGATAACAGGAACCTGGAAGCCAATAAAAATGGTTCAGACTACCGTTGTGGATAACGGCCAGCCTTCTACAGAAACTTTCATCTATGAATCCTGCCAGCTGGAATCGCGCTGGGTATTCAATGATGATTTAAGCGGCCATTCTCTTCAGAGAAAAGTGGTGAATACTACCTGTGTTACACAGCAGGACGCCGGTTTTACTTATGTTTACGATAAAAATACAGGTGATATCCTTATTAAATACATCACGTTTGAAGATAACGGTAAGATTTCGGATGTTGCTGAAAATACCATGAACCTAAGAATTGAAATGATTAACCAGAATGTTTATCAGTCCAAAACGTATTCATTGGTAAGGGTTCAATAAATCAAATTGCGATAAAGAATAATTCCTGCCTTTTGGGCAGGATTTTTTTTGCAGAAATTTAGAATCATTCAAAATAAGTTAATAAATAGCCAAAAACACTACGTTTTTGATAATTTTTTTAATGGTTTATTGAAAAAATACGTAAAATGTAGTATTGCTTTTGTGATAAAAAGTATTTTGAATTGTTCATTTTAATAACTTCGCTAACATAAAAAAGTTTGTGTTATGCCAAGTTTAGTTAACAAAACAACGGTATTGGGATACAGTAAAGCATATCATTTACTGCGGAGAACCACATTTAACATTACCAAGGCCAGAATCCAGGAAATGGCTGCGAAAACACCAGAACAGGCATTGGATGCCCTTTTTGTTTTTCCCGCGCCTTCTCCACCAAGTCCTTTGAATGCGAATCTGGAAACCATAGTCCCAACTACAGCTGCTCCAACGATTACCGATACATTAAACACCGACAATGCTGTGAACAACGATTTGTACTGGTGGATGTATCAGGCTTTGAAAGACAGTTCTGCGCAGTACAGAATAGCTTATTTTCTGCATCTTCTGTTCGTTACCGATGATGATGCGGCCTTTTTTACAAGTTTCGACTATAAGGAACTGTTGAGGTTTCACGCGTCGGGAAGTCTCAAGGAACTGGCTGTGCGTATGACATCGGACCCGAGAATGTTGATTTACCTGAACAATAACCTGAACAAAAACACAAGTCCCAATCAGAACTACGCCAGAGAATTTCTGGAACTGTTTACTATTCTGAAAGGCCCGCAGATTGCTACCGGAAACTACACCAATTATACGGAACAGGATGTTCAGCAGGCGGCAAGAGTGTTTACAGGTTTTACATTGTAATGGTCAAACCAACTCAACAAAACTGCAAGACTCAATCTTGTTGATTCTGTTACGGGGCTTCCGAATGGATATATCAATGTTAATACGCACGATACCGGCAACAAAACTTTCAGCAGTGCATTTGGGAATCAGGTGATTACTGGCGCCAATACAGCTGCGGGAATTCAGGCTGAACTTGAGAGTTTTGTTACCATGGTTTTTAATCAGGATGAAACTGCAAAAGCGTACTGCCGCAGAATGTACCGCTATTTTGTGGGCCGTGAGATTACTCCTGCAATAGAAAGCGGAATTATCGTTCCTTTGGCTGTCTTTCCGGATATTCAAGCAGTCCGAATTATGATAAAAACTGGATTACAACTTCAACCCTCAGAGTCCGTTTTTACAATTCTATAGATATGCTGATCAGCGGATTCACCAAGAACGGTTTCCTATACAAACTTAATCTGCCTTCGTTTGTAAAAGACAGCGGAAATTTCAGCAATCCTGGAAATGCAGATCAGCTTGTTCAGGACTTTTTCTCGCTGCTTCATATTGAAGTTCCGGGAACGGCTCGGTTTACCTATTTCAGAGATATTTTTCTCGGCGGCTTAAGTCCGACCAACTGGCAGAATGAATGGAACAACTACGTTAACACAGGAAGTGCAGCCGCTGTGAAAATCCCAATAGACCGCCTGGTGAAGGCACTCGTTAAATCTCCAGAATACCAAGTACTGTAAGCTATGAAAAGGAAAGAATTTATCAAATTAATGTCCATGGCTGGTGTGGGCGCACCGTTCGTACTTAACGGAATGCCGACACGCTTTATGAACAGCTTTCTGGATGTTCAGGCTACTTGCAGCGAAGTGAACGACCGCGTTCTTGTAATATTAAGAATGGCCGGCGCAAATGACGGTTTGAATACTGTTATTCCCATAAATCAATATGATACTTACGCCAATCTTAGGCCTACAATCAAAATTGCCAACACTGGTGCTTCTTCATATATTCCGCTGGATACAACAGTGGCATCAACAAAACAGGTTGGTCTTCATCCTGTGATGACTGGTTTCAAATCCCTTTATGATTCCGGTAAAATGACGCTTTTAAACGGCGTTGGTTATCCGAATCCGAATTATTCACACTTCCGGTCTGAAAATCTGATGTTTGCAGGAAAAGACGGCTCAACAAGTCAGGATCTTCCGGACGGTATTTTTGGACGCTATCTTGGTTCGCTGTTTCCTGGTTTGTCCGGAAATCCAACCATTGCGAATCCGGATCCGCTGGCCATCCAGCTGGGTAACCTTAATCCGTGCCTGTTTTATGAACACAATACCGAAAAAAATATCGAGTACAATCTCAGTGGTTTTCAGGGAACTCTTTTTAATCAGCTTTCAATTGTTCCTTCGGAATATAATGATCTTTTGAATTATATTGGTGGTGTAGTATCGAGTATGGATGCGTATTATAACAGAGTTATGCAGGTTTTCAATACCGGAAGCAATTCTACCGTTACTTATCCGAATTCTAATTTAGGCAAACAACTGAAAACGGTGGCAAGAATGATTCAGGGCGGCAGTAAGACAAAAATTTTCCAGGTGAATATCGGTGGTTTTGATACGAACGTCAATCAGATTCAGTCTGGAAACTCCGCTTTGGGAAACCATGCAAATCTTTTGGCGGATATTTCAAATTCAGTGGCTGCATTTCAGCAGGATATTGAATCTTTGGGACTTGGCAACAAAATTCTTACGGTTACTTTCAGTGAATTTGGCCGCCAGGTTCGCGAAAATGCGAGTTTGGGTACGGATCACGGTGATCTTGCGCCGTTCTTCATAATCGGGAACAGTGTAGCTTCGGGAATTATGGGTGATCATCCGCTGTTCAGAAATGCAAAAAGCTTTTATTACAATCAGAACCAGAGAAGATATGATTACCGGCAGATTTTCGCGTCGCTTCTTCAGGACTGGCTGGGCGCTGATACAGCTTTGATCGCAGATACGGAACTGGAAACCTTTGTGGCGGCCGGACAGAAAATTGATGTTGTTCAGAATGCCAAAAAAGCTTCTGTAGTCTGTTCTGCTTTGGGAACGTCCAATGTAAATGTTTCTGATGAGATTAAACTGTATCCTAACCCGGCGAATAACTTTGTGAAACTGAATTTCGGCACAGTGAAGTATAAAAAGGTTGAGATTTCAGTTTTTGATACTTCCGGGCGTCAGATTTTGAAAATGAATCAGTTTAATGCTGACAAAGAATTGGAAATCAATACCTCAAACCTTCTGAACGGTCTTTATATCATTAGAATAGTAACCGATACCGCAGAGTTTTCCAAAAAACTGGTCGTAAGCCATTAAAGAGATATTTTTACGGTCAGAAAAATTTATTGAGAATTAAAATCCCTTCCTGGCTTAAGGAAGGGATTTTCAATTCAAAACCTTAAATTTGTAGCTTATAAAACTTAAAAATGTTCTACGATCATCAGCAGATTGAAAAAAAGTGGCAGAAGTTCTGGGAAGAAAACCAGACGTATAAAACTTCCGATACAACTGATAAACCCAAATTTTATGTTCTCGACATGTTTCCGTATCCTTCCGGAGCGGGACTTCACGTTGGACATCCGCTTGGTTACATCGCGTCGGATATTTATGCAAGGTATAAAAGACATCAGGGCTTCAATGTTCTTCATCCGATTGGTTATGATTCTTTTGGGCTGCCGGCAGAACAGTACGCGATTCAGACCGGAACGCATCCTGCGGTAACTACCGAAACCAATATCAACCGTTACGAGGAGCAGTTAAAGAAAATCGGATTTTCATTCGACTGGAGCAGGGAAGTACGGACTTCCGATCCTTCATATTATAAATGGACGCAATGGATTTTCATTGAGCTTTTCCATTCCTGGTATAATAAAACTGCTGACAAAGCGGAACCGATTTCCACTTTAATTGAATATTTTGAAAAACACGGAAGTAATAATCTTCACGCTGCAGAAACAGAAAAACTGGATTTCACGGCTGAAGAATGGAAAAACGCTTCCGAACTCGATAAACAGGATATTCTTTTGAATTACCGTTTGGCTTTTCGCGCAGAAACTACCGTAAACTGGTGTCCGGCTTTGGGAACTGTTTTGGCGAATGATGAGGTAAAGGACGGAAAATCTGAGCGCGGCGGTTATCCCGTTTTTCAGAAGAAAATGATGCAGTGGAGCATGAGGATTTCGGCTTATTCAGAAAGACTTTTGCAGGGTTTGAACAATATCGACTGGCCGCAACCGCTGAAAGATTCTCAGGAATACTGGATCGGTAAATCGCAGGGCGCATCTGTAAAATTCGAGACCGAAAACGGAGAAGAACTGATTGAAGTCTTCACAACGCGTCCCGATACTATTTTCGGAGCAACTTTCATGGTTTTGGCACCGGAAAATCCTTTGGTTGAAAAACTGACGACAGAAGAACAGAAATCTGAAATCGAAAAATACGTTGAAGAAACTTCCAAAAAAACAGAACGCGACCGTATGGCTGATGTGAAAAACGGCAGCGGTGCCTTCACCGGAAGTTATGCCATCAATCCTTTTACAGATCAGAAAATCCCGATTTACATTTCCGATTATGTTCTGATGGGTTACGGAACCGGCGCAGTAATGGCTGTTCCGGCGCATGACGAACGCGATCACCGTTTTGCGAAAAAATTCGGGCTGGAAATCATTAATGTTATCGAAAACGAAAACGATATTCAGCAGGAATCGTATGATTCAAAAGATTCTGTCTGTGTAAATTCTGAATTCCTGAACGGTCTGGATTATGCAACAGCGAAAACCAAAATCATTGATGAAATTGAAAACAGAGGTATCGGTCACGGAATGACCAACTACCGTCAACGTGACGCTATTTTTTCACGACAAAGATATTGGGGAGAACCGGTTCCGGTGTATTTTAAAGATGAAATGCCGTACACTTTGCCGGCTTCAGCGCTTCCTCTCGAACTTCCTGAGGTTGAAAAATATCTGCCGACCGAGGACGGCGATCCGCCTTTGGGAAATGCAAAGGATTTTGCTTGGGACGAAATGGAGGAAAAAATTGTTACTGTTGATTTGATTGACAATGAAACTGTTTTTCCACTGGAACTTTCGACAATGCCTGGTTGGGCAGGAAGTTCGTGGTATTTCCTGAGATATATGGATCCAAATAATTCGGAAGTTTTCGCAGATAAAAACCTTACCGATTACTGGGGACAGGTTGATCTTTACATTGGTGGAAGCGAACACGCAACCGGACATTTGCTGTATTCGCGCTTCTGGAATATGTTTCTGAAAGACAGAGGTTACATCAATCAGGATGAACCGTTCAGAAAACTGATCAATCAGGGAATGATTTTGGGAATGAGTGCGTTTGTTTTCAGAATTGAGGGAACGAATAAATTTGTTTCAAAAAACCTGGCAACAGAGCATCCGACACAGAAGATTCACGTTGATGTTTCGTTATTAAAAGGAGCTTCTGATGAGTTGGATACGGAAGCATTTAAAAAATGGCGCCCGGAGTTTGCAGATGCAGAGTTTATTCTTGAAGACGGAAAGTACATCACCGAAAGGGAAGTGGAAAAAATGTCCAAATCCAAGTACAACGTCGTAAATCCTGATGATATCTGCGAAGAATACGGAGCGGACTGTCTTCGCCTTTACGAAATGTTCCTTGGACCACTGGAGCAAAGCAAACCGTGGAATACGCAGGGATTAAGCGGTGTTTACGGTTTCCTGAAAAAATTCTATAACCTGTATTTTGACGGTGATACCTTTAAAGTGACTGATGAAGAACCGACAAAAGAAGAATATAAGGTGCTTCATACTTTAATTAAGAAAGTTTTTTACGATTTAGATAATTTTTCGTTCAATACTTCCGTTTCATCATTTATGATTGCAGTGAATGAACTTCAGAAGATGAAATGCAGCAAAAGCGCGATCCTGGAGCCGCTGGCGATTGTGATTTCACCATATGCGCCGCACATTTGTGAAGAACTTTGGGAACAGCTGGGCCACAGCTCATCCATCGAGTTTGCAGCGTTCCCCGAACTGAATGAAACTTATCTCGTTGAAGACGAAATTGAGTATCCGGTCAGTTTCAACGGAAAGATGAGGTTTAAGATGGCTTTGGCCGCTGACTTGGATGCAAAACAGGTTGAAGAAATTGCTATGCAGGACGCAAGAGTTTTAAAACAGCTGGACGGAAATTCGCCGAAGAAAATCATCGTGGTTCACAAAAAAATAATTAATATTGTTGTCTGATATTTTTAATATTAAAAAATGCATTATCGAATTCCTAAAAAAAGAAACGATAATTTTTAAATTTTCAAAGTATTGAAAGAAATCAGAAAGCCGGAACAAATATTCAGCGTTTTATTGCAGATAATTCAATGTTAATGATGGTTAACATTGAAAAAATTGAGCGGACAGAAGTTTAAATTCTTGCATTAACAAAATATTTGTATTTATTTTACGGCCGGAAAACATTAAAAAAATAACAATTATAATTTTAGTTTAATATGGAAATGAATGTTTCAAACAACGAGGAGCAAGTAGTTGCTAGAAAAACTGGTGGTCTTAACCCCGCTTTAATTATTCCTATCCTGATTGCGATTGGAGTATGTATCTATTGGTTCGTATTGGGTAATCCTGGTAATTTCAAGGCTGATCCAAGAATCGCTAACGCAACATCGGTTGCATTTACAGATATCGAAAGATCGGAACTTCATCCGGAGGGTCCTTTAGGAATTGTCTACATGGGTGGTGTTATCGTACCAATCCTTATCTCTTTCATGATTATCGTAATCGTGTTCTCTATTGAGCGTTATATTATGCTTAATAAAGCTCAGGGTAAAGGTAACCTTGACAACTTCGTACTGAACATCAGAAAGCTGATTAACGAAAACAGAATTGATGAAGCTATTGAAGAGTGCGACAGACAGAGAGGAACAGTTGGTAATGTTGTAAAGGAAGGTCTTGTATCTTACAAAGCTCTTGCACATGACACTACAATGACAAAAGAGCAGAAAATGATCGCTTTGAACAAAGCAATCGAAGAAGCTACAACTCTTGAAATGCCAATGCTGGAGAAGAACATGATGATTCTTTCAACTCTGGGTACAGTAGCAACGCTTGTTGCACTTCTTGGAACGGTATTGGGTATGATCGCGGCATTTAGCGCACTTGGTGCTGGTGGTGGTACACCGGATTCAGCAAAACTTTCAGTAGGTATCTCTGAAGCACTTGTAAATACAGCTTTGGGTATTGGTACTTCTGCTGTTGCGATTATCCTTTATAACTTCTTTACATCTAAGATTGACGGTATGACATTCAAAATCGACGAGATCGCAATGTCTATCCAGCAGTCTTTCGCAGAACATAACTAATATGTTTCTGCTCGGGAGAAATTCTTCCGAAAGTTGTAAAGTTTAATATTAATAAAGACAAATAATGGCGAGAGTAAAACCAAAAAGACATAATATACGTGTAGATATGACCGCGATGACAGACGTGTCGTTTCTACTGCTTACCTTCTTTATTCTCACAGCCCAGTTTGCAAAACCAGACGTAGAAAATATTACAACACCATCGTCAATCTCGGAAAAACTGTTGCCGGACGCAAGTTTGATGACAATCCTTTCCACAACAGACGGGAAATTCTACTTCACACCCGTTGAAAACGGTCAGGAAAGAATGCAGGTGCTTGATAATATGGGTAAGAAATACGGATTGACTTTTACTGACCAGGAAAAAGCAGCTTTTACAAAGGTGCAGGCGGTAGGAGTTCCAATGAGCCAGCTTAAAGGTTATCTGAACATGCCGGAGGAAGAAAGAAAAGCTTACAAAAGCCCGACTGGTGTTCCGATGGACAGTACAAAAACCGAGCTTATCGATTGGGTGCAGCAAAGTTTGGCCGTTAATCCGGATTACAAACTGGCGATTAAAGGAGATACTAATACCAAATATCCAAGAGTAAAATCTTTATTCGAGGGATTAAGAGACATCGATTTTCTTAAATTTTGGTTGATTACTAATCAGGAGGTGAACTCCGACTAAACTAGAAAGAAATGGCAGAAGTAGAAGTAAAAGAACAAAGTGGCAAGGGTGGCAAGGTCCGTTCCAAAAAATCGCCACCGCATGTAGACTTAACACCAATGGTGGATTTGGCCTTTCTTTTGATTACATTCTTCATGTTGGTAACAACATTTAACAAACCGAATGTAATGGATCTGGGACTACCGGCTAAACCGAAAGAAGGCCAAAAAGCACCGGATACAGAGATTAAACTTTCTAACTCTATTTCAATCCTATTAGGGAAAGACAATAAAGTATACTGGCACCAGCAGGACCAGACTTCCTTAACTGAAGAAACGATGAACGAAACTAATTTCGACAGAGAAGGAATCAGAAAGATTATTAGACAGGCACAGGCAGGTGCAGCAGATAAATCGCTGTTTACAGTAATTATCAAGCCTACCGACGATGCCGTATACAGGAATTTTGTGGATATCCTCGATGAGATGGCCATTACCAAGAATGAAAGATACGGGGTTACCGATCCGAAATCATGGGAACTGGATATCTATAAGAAGAAGTCGGGATCTACTTTAGAGGCTCCGGCAGCAGCGCCACAGAATCCGTAATTCGTTTAACGCTAAATATTTTTAAGATATGGCAGATGAAACCGTATACAATGGCAATCCATCCCTGGATGAAATTGTATTTGAGAATAGAAATAAAGAATATGGGGCATATGACCTGAGAAAAACCTATCCAAGGATTTTAACAAGGGCTTTTGTGTTGGGTACTATTCTGTTTTGTATTGCTGCAATTACACCTGTTGTTGTCATGCAGATTAAGAAGATGAATGCAGCAGATAAGCAGGAAGTAAATGCTCAGCTGATCGATATTATTCCTGAGGAAACTATTATCGAGCAGCCAAAAGAGGAAGAACCTCCACCACCACCGCCACCAAAAGAGGAACCACCACAACAGGAGGTGATTCAAAACGTGGTTCCGGAACCGAAAAAAGCTCCGAAGGTAGAAACTCCACCACCACCAATTACCAAGCAGTTGGAAACAACTACCGGTTTGGTAGCGCAGGAAGGGGTGAAGACACCGACTTATACTCCGCCGCCGCCGCCGCCATCTACCGGTACCAAAACGGCTACAGTAGAAGTGAAGCCGCAGGTTAGTGAAACTCAGGTTTATACCGAAGTGGAGCAGCTTGCAGAATTCCCTGGAGGAATCAACTCCTTCAGAAACCAGGTGGGAAGTAACTTCGACACCAGCGTAATGAGCGGTGATGAAGGTACAGTGAAAACGGAAGTTACTTTCGTTGTGGAAAGAGACGGTAGTATTACAGACGTGAAAGCTTCAGGATCAAACAGAGGCTTTAACGAGGAAGCTATCAGAACAGTAAAATCAATCCGTAAGAAATGGACGCCTGCGAAAATTAACGGTCAGGCAGTACGTTACAGATTCAGATTGCCGCTGACAATGAATTTTGAATAATTCATTAGATTTAATAAATTCTTGAAGAGAAACAGAAATTGTTTCTCTTCTTTTTTTACTATTTTTGTGACTTATGATATTTAATTGGCTTTCACTGGTCACCGGATTCTTCTATATCGTTCTGGGCGTTTTTGTACTTGTAAAAAAATGGTTTTTTACAGTTCTGGAACCCTGGATCGCATTTGCATTGGGAGGATTGCTGGTGCTTTACGGTATTTTCCGCATTGTAAGAGCGGTATACAGAATTAAACAGGCAAAGAATGAAGATCGTTAGGTTATTAGGTTTAATCTTTGTCCTGCTTCTTGTAGCAGCATCCTGCAAGAAGAAAACTAAAGTGAAAAAAGATTCCTATTTCAAGGGCGAACTTGTGATTCTTACTGATGAATCTTTCCGAAGCGTTACCGAAGCACTTGCGGACGGTTATATGATTAACTATCCTGAAGCTTCTCTGAAAGTAAAAGCGGAAAAAGAAGATTTTGCACTGATGGGACTGCTTCAGAACAAAGCCAAAGCTGTTGTAATGTCCCGGGAGCTCACTGCGGCTGAGAAGGAAGAGTTTAAAAGAGTGACTGATATGGATCCTGTGCCGGCTCAGTTTGCAGCAGATGCCGTTCTTTTTGTAGTTCCGAAGAATTCACCAAAAACACAGATTACCATGGATGAGATCAGAAGTGAAGTGGCCTCCGAGAGTAAGAATATTGTTTTTGATGCAACAAACTCCAGCAACCTTAATTTTGTGGCACAAAAACTGGGAAAGAAAGCTGCAGACCTGAAGTTCTCCATTATTAACGGAAACCGTAACGTGATTGAACAGATCAGCAGGTATCCGGATAAAGTAGGTGTAGTAGCGCTGAATACTTTCAGCAGGCCTTATGATGAAGAATCGGAGTTGCTGCGTCAGCAGGTAAAGATTTTACCGGTCGTTGATAGTAACGTTGCTTATCTGCCCAACAACGATAACCTTAGGAATATGAACTATCCTTTTACGAGAATACTGTACTTTCTTACAAACGAGAAAACATTCGATATGGCAAATGGATTAATGAGATATTCCTGCAGCTACGTCGGTCAGAAAATCGTGCAGAAGGAAGGACTTCAGCCGTATTACCTGTTTCAGAGAGAAGTTCAGATGCGGTAGAGCCGGAATTTTATAAAAAATTATTTGATTTTTTTTCTTTGGTCTGGAAATTGCGTAATATTTAACATAAATTTTAAAAACGAACAAACTTAAAATGAAAGATATAATGAATTTAACAAAAAAAGTTGCTTTAGGGGTTGCTGTTGCGTTTTTCGCAAATTTTGCGGTTGGACAGACACTTCAGGATGGAATTAACAGTATCGACAGTCATAAGTATGCAAAAGCGAAGCAGAATTTTGAAGATATGTTAACTAAATCCCCTTCGGCGGAAAACTATTTTTACCTGGGTAATACCTATTTAAGTCAGAGTGAGCCTAATTTTGCAAAAGCTCAGGAATATTTTAATAAAGGTCTTGCAGCAGATTCTAAATCTTATCTTAATAAAATCGGTTTGGCTACTATTAAACTGGGCAAAGGTGACAAATCAGGGATTGCCGAAATCCAGAATGTAGTTAAGGATTCAAGGGAAAAAGATGCAGAAGTGCTGTACAGAGCGGCAGAAGCGCTAACACTGTATGAAACAACCAATGCACCGGATCTTGCTATTGGATTTCTTAACAAGGCAGTGGAAAGAGCACAGAAAAACGGTGTTCCTGCACACTATTACTATACTTTAGGTGATGCTTACAGGCTTAAAAGACTACCTGGAGACGCGATGACTGCTTACGATAAAGCAGCAGTAGTTGCCAGAAACAAAGCTTCTGTATTTACAAGAATGGGTACATTATGGATGGCAGCGCAGCAGTGGAAACTTGCGAAGGAGAAAATCAATCAGGCAATTGCGGTTGACCCAACGTATGCTCCCGCATATAAAGCGAACGCGAACTACAATATTGTTTACCATAAAAATGCAGATGCGGTAAAAGATCTTCTGAATTATTCCAAATATGCCGATGAAGATCCATACACACTCCTTGAAGTTGCGAAACTTTACTTTACAGTAGATGAATTCGGACAGGCAAAATCTACACTTGATAAAGTGTATGACAAAGTAGATGATCCTATCAAATACAAACTTAAGGCGTTGCTTCTGTTCCATGCCGATGCAAACTATACCGAAGCTAATACCAACCTTGAGAAATTTTTTGCCAATGCAGAAAAAAACAGGATTCAGGCGGCCGATCATGGTTTGAAAGGACTTATTCTTGCCGGTCTTGCTTCCCAAGAACAGGATGCAGCGAAAAAAAGCGCGATGATGGCTGAAGCAAACCAGAAAGTTGCGATTGCCAAAAATGCGAAGGATGAAACATTTGAGTGGGATGCAGAACTTGCCAAGATTGCCGGCGGTGGAGGAGCTTCCGTTGCAGCTGCAGAAGCAGGGCCTACAAACCCAACTATCGAAGGGCTTAAAAAGCAAAGTGAAGCCAATCCTAAAGATGCAGATATTCTTGTAAAATTAGGTACGGCATACCAGGAAGCGAAAAACTGGAACGGAGCAATTGTAACCTGGGATAAGATGATTGCACTCGCACCGACATGGGCGTATTCTTACTACGCAAAAGGAGCAGCATATCAGCAGATGGAAAACAACGCTATGGCAGAAACTTCGTACCAGAAATATATTGATACTGTACTGGCCGGGACACCAGCCGAGCAGGAACAGGCCAGGCAAACTCTTTCCTACGCTTACTATCTTGTAGCGTATTTCAACCAGAAAGATAATCTGGCAAAGGCAAAAGATTATGCGGCAAAAGCAGTTCAACTGAATCCGACTTATCAGGATGCTGTAAATCTTAACAACCAACTGAACCAGGTGAACTAAGTTCAGTAAACGATATGATAAAATCCCGGTCTTAGGCCGGGATTTTTGTTTTCTGATGATTATCTTTGAAGGAGAAATCAAAATAACATGAAAGTAGATATTTTAGCGATAGGAGCTCATCCTGATGATGTTGAACTTGGATGTGGCGGAACGCTTGCTAAACTTATTAAGGCCGGTAAAACAGTTGCTGTCGTTGATCTTACGAAAGGCGAACTCGGTACCCGCGGAACAGATGAAACAAGAAAAGCTGAAGCCGAAGAGTCTTCCAGGATTTTAGGGATTTCGCACCGCGAAAACCTCGGAATGAGAGATGGCTTCTTCCAAAATGACGAAGAACACCAGATGAAAGTGGTGAAGATCATCCGGAAATACAGACCGGAAATACTGTTTTGCAATGCTGTAGAAGACCGTCATCCGGATCATGCAAAAGGTTCCAAGCTTGTTTCTGACGCATGTTTTCTTGCCGGACTACGGAAAATCGAAACCGTGGCAGAAGGAGAAAACCAGGAAGTCTGGCGGCCAAAGCAGGTTTTTCATTACATCCAGTGGAAGGATATTGAGCCAGATTTTGCTGTTGATATTTCAGAAGAAATGGAGAAAAAAATGGAAGCATGTCTTGCTTTTAAAACCCAGTTTTACGATCCGGATTCTGATGAACCGATGACACCGATTGCAACGAAGGATTTCCTTGAAAGTCTCCGATACCGGGCACAGAATCTCGGCAGATTGTCAGGCGTAGATTATGCGGAAGGTTTCACTACCGAAAAACTGATTGCCTTGAAAAATTTTGACGGAATAGTTTTGTAATATTTCAAAAAAGGCTATATTTGCACCCACAAAACGGTGGTTGTAGCTCAGTTGGTTAGAGCGTCGGATTGTGGTTCCGAAGGTCGGGGGTTCGAGACCCCTCATCCACCCATAAAAAAACGTGCTGAATTTCAGCACGTTTTTATTTTTACCGGTTGTGGTATTTATTTTTTCTCGTCACCAGTACTGTCCGGAAATCTCTGTGCAGTAAATTCTCTTGAAATAGCTGCTTTTTCAAATTTCAGTTTTCCTGAAAGTGTTTCCAGAACAATACCGTCATCCTGAATCTGTGCAATTCTGCCATGAAGTCCGGATGTCGTCACCACGCGCTGTCCCACTTTAAGTGAATTCTGGAAATTGTTTTCCTGCTTCTGTTTTTTCATCTGCGGACGGATCATCAGGAAATAAAAACCTGCAATCATTGCGGCAAACATCAGCATCATCGTTGTTCCGTCTCCGCCTGGCGCGGCCTGTAGAAATATTGTCAACATAAATAATCTTTCTTTTAATAATTAAGGCTGAATGTCCGCTGAAAAGGTCAGCAGAATCGGTGTTTTTTCTGTATTGGCGAAAATTTCAGCCTGCTTGTTTACAAGACCGTCAAAAGAGGTGGAGTCAAAAGCAAGGGTAACCTGGCCTTTCTGTCCCGGCATAATCGGTTCTTTAGTGAAATCCGGAGCAGTACAACCGCATGCAGGTTTTACCTGAGAGATAATCAGAGGGTTGTCACCAGTGTTGGTTACTTCGTAAACGTGTTTCACCTGTTCGCCTTTTTTGATTTTTCCAAAATCGAAATGATTTTCTGAAAGAACAAGGTTCGTCAGAGGCTTGCTTTGCGCTTCTTTAATCATTGCTTCCTGAGGATTTACAGCAGCAGTTTCTGTACCCACAGCGTCCGGTGTAACAGCTTCAGTATTTTCTACTGTAGTATCAGCAGTTGCAGTTTCAGTAGTCTTGTTGTCTTTGCAGCTTACTGCAAGAATTCCGGCAAAAGCCAGTATTGCAAATGTTTTCTTCATTTTTCTCTTATTTTAAATTCGGTTTAATTCTTTTGTATACTTATCAAGGATTCCGTTCACGAAAATGTTGGATTTTTCGGTTGAATATACCTTGGAAACTTCAATGTATTCGTTAATTATTACTCTTGAAGGTGTTGCAGGGAAATAATCCAGTTCGGAAATTGCAGTTACCAGGATGATTTTGTCCATCAGGGAAATTCTTTCCATACCCCAGTTTTCAAGACGCTGTTCCAACTTTTTCTCAGTATCTTCCCAATGGCTTACGGTTACCTGAAGTAATCTTTTAGCAAACTGCTCGTCATCTTTATCCTTAATCATACGGATCAGCGTGTGCGACGGTTCATCTTCCTTTAAAAACCCTATGGTTTTCTGAATCATCGAGTTGGAAATATGAAAATCATCCGCCCAGCTCATTTCCTTTTCCTCCAGATGCTCATGAAAATCTTCATTCTCAGCAATGTAACGCAGAAAAAGTTTCCCTATGAATTTCTGGTCTTCTTCAAATGAACAGTGTTCTTCCTGCATGAAATCCTGGTACCTTTTTCCGCCAACCATTCTCTGGAAGGTCTTTACCAACAAATCGTCATGCAGTTCCCATTTCAGGTCCTGATGCTTTGATGTGAAATTGAGCCTTTCTGTGTTTTCTTCCAGTTTTTTCAGAACCTGATTGTTGATGAATTTCTGGTTCGGATTACTGTCTGCATCGGTTTTAAGGAATTTATTCTTTCCGATTTCGATCTGCTTTTCGGCAAGATCTTTTAAGGCAACAAGAAAATTAAGCTGGTAAATGTAGAGATGGTAGATTTTCTCGATCTCTGTCAGCATATTTCGCTCCAGTACATCGGTTTTTATCGGATTCTGATAATAGGAGTAGAGCGTTTCTACCACTTTTTCACGGATCTGTCGTCTTCCTAACATTTCAAAGAACTTTTATGGCTGCAAAGATAGCAAAAATGTGGGAGATGGGTGAGCGGAACTGTTAATGATTATCGTTGCCAAATTATTTTGCCCAAAAGAACCGTTCTGTGCTCAAATGTTTATTTTTGCACAGGAATTGAACTGAAAGTTTCGTCCAAATAAGAAAATTGAAAAATCTCAAAACCTTAAATCCGTATTTCTGGAAACACCGCATGCTGCTGTTTTGGGGATTTCTGTTTATTGTTGCGAGTAATTTCTTCAATATTTTCAAGGTACAGTTTATCGGAAAATCGGTTGATGAAATTTCCAAAAACGACCATTTCGGTTTCAACAGACAGGTTTTAATCTATGTCGCCATTATTGTAGGATCATCGCTACTGACCGGTTTTTTTACTTTCATGATGAGGCAGACGATTATTGTTGCATCACGCCGTATTGAATATGAACTGAAAAACAAAATTTACCGTCACTATCAGGTACTTTCTCTTACCGATTATAAACAGACAACCATTGGTGATCTCATGAACCGTCTGAGTGAAGATGTTGTTGCGGTCCGCATGTATCTCGGTCCCGGTGTAATGTATGTTGTAAATACATTAATCCTGCTGATTATCACCAGCATTTACATGATAAAAACCGATGCTCAAATGACGTTATGGACGCTTCTTCCGCTGCCTATTCTGTCGTTTGTGATTTACAAGGTAAGTTCCATCATCAACAGAAAATCGAAGATGATGCAGAAAAGCCAGTCGGCAATTTCCACTTTTGTTCAGGACAGTTTTTCGGGAATCAGAGTGGTTAAATACTTTGCAAAAGAAAACTATATTGCCCGGAATTATGGTTTCAAAGTAAAGGATTATCAGGATAAAGCGCTGGATCTGGCTAAAACTGAAGCCTATTTTTTCACGATTATTCTCTTCGTCATTGGTTTGCTGAATGTCGCCATTCTGTATATGGGCGGACAGAAATACATTGCCGGAGAAATCTCCGTCGGAAAAATTGCGGATTTCTTCATGTACATCAATATTCTGATCTGGCCGTTTTCGATGGTGGGCTGGGTAACCTCTGTAAATCAGCGCGCGGAAGCTTCCATGCAGAGAATTAATGAGTTTCTGGATAAAAAATCGGATGTAACCAATGTTAATTCTGAAACTTACAGTATCAAAGGAGATATTGAATTCCGGAATGTTTCCTACACGTATCCGAATACCGGAATTAAGGCACTTGATAACTTAAGTTTTAAGATAAAAGCCGGAGAAACGCTTGCCATTATGGGAAAAACCGGAAGCGGAAAATCAACCGTGGCGCTTTTGCTGTGCCGGTTGATTGATCCTACCGAAGGTGTTATTCTGATCGATGGAAAAGATCTGAGAGAACACAACCTTGAAGTTTACCGTAATCATCTGGGTTATATTCCGCAGGAAAGTTATCTTTTTTCAGATTCCATTGAAAGCAATATCGGTTTTGCAGTCGACAGTCCGAGTCATGAAAAAGTGGTTGAAGTAGCGAAGAAAGCGGATGTTCATAAAAACATTATTGATTTCAAGGAACAGTATAAAACGATGGTTGGCGAACGCGGAGTAATGCTTTCCGGCGGACAGAAACAGAGAATCTGCATTGCGAGAGCACTCATCAAAGAGCCGCAGATTTTGATTTTTGACGATTCTTTATCGGCTCTGGATACAGAAACGGAAGAAAACATTCTTCAGAACATCGAAAAAGATCTTAAAAATACTACGAATATCATCATCACACACCGTGAAAGCAGCGCCAAACGCGCAGATAAAATCCTGAATCTCACCGAAATAGAAAATGAGCAGTCTGCATAGCTTTTGCGGATTTCCTAATGATATTGCAATTCTGTAAGCGATAAGGTAAATTTTTATTTTGCAGTTCCGATAATTCTTTTATATTTGTTAGATAAGATCATAAAAAAATTCGAGAATGAGTGATTACAAGGAACGCCACGAAAACGAAATTTTCACGAAGGTGTTGAAAGCAGGCAGAAGAACGTATTTCTTTGATGTGCGCGAGACGAAGGCAGGAGATTATTATCTTACGATTACCGAAAGCAAGAAAAACTTCGGAGAAAACGGAGAGGCAACATTCGAAAAGCATAAGATTTACCTTTATAAAGAGGATTTCAAAGCTTTCCAGGAAATGTTTAACGAGTCAACAGATTTCATCGTCAACGAAAAAGGAGAAGATGTAATTTCTGAAAAACACGACAAAGACTTCAAGTCAAGATCTTTTACAATAGAATCGGACGACGAAGTTTAATGAATAAAAAAAAGCATCCACTGAGGATGCTTTTTTCTTTTAGGTGAGCAGCAGAATCAGCAGACTCGCCGTAAAAATTCTGAATATCGTAACCAGCGGATAAACCTGTGCGTAACTCTGAATCGGAATATCGCTGTCCAGGTAATTTGTTGAAAATGAAAGCGCTGCAGGATCGGTGTAACTTCCGCTCATAATTCCCGCAAGTTGCAGGTAATTGATTTTCATAAAAAATCTGCCGATAATCACCATTAAAATCAGCGGAATAAACGTGATCGCACATCCGTACAGAAGGAAAGTCCAGCCATTGAATTTGATGAAGTTTTCGTAGAATCCTTCTCCGGCATGAATTCCCACTGCCGCAAAGAACAGACAGATTCCCAGATCTTTCATAAAGTAAATAGCGCCGGTGTTGATGTACGAGTGAATAAAAGAAATTCCGCCGTATCTTGAGATCAGAAGCGCTACAATCAGCGGTCCGGCAGCGAAACCTAGTTTCAGCGGTGTCGGAAGTCCCGGAATCATGATTGGAATTGATCCAAGAATAATTCCCAGAAGCAAACCACCAAAAAGCGACAGGAAATCCGGTTCAATCAGCTTTTTCTCCTGGTTTCCGATAATCTGTTCGGCTTCCAAAATGGCTTCGTCGGTGCCGATTACGCGCAGAATATCGCCATAAAAAAGCTCGAGAGAAGGTCGCGGAATAATTTCTTTTCCCGCACGGAAAACTCTTGTTACTTTCAGATCATAGGTATTGTAAAGGTCGAGTTCAGAAAGTTTTTTGTGAACGGCGGCCGGTTTGGTAACAAAAATATTTTTCTTGCTGATATCGGAAGCGCTTTCAATGAAAAGATCCGTTGAAGGGCGGCCGACTTTCTTAATAAACTGATCAATTTCCGCCTCTTTTCCCACTACCATTAAAACATCGCGGTCGCGCAGATGAGTGTCTAAGGTTGGGGAAAATACAGCTGTTTCACCTGAATGTTTCAGACGGGAAATCACGATTTCAAAACCGATTTCTTTGATCACCTGATTGAGTGTTTTTCCGAAATATTCAGGATTTACAACACGCATTTTTTTATGGATCAGCGGTTCTTCACGGTTGATTTTATTCATCCTAAATTTGCGCATTTCAACTTCAGGATTGATCTTCAGCAGCAGTTTGGAGAGGATTATGGTTCCGATAATACCGAAAACGCCCAAAGGATAAGTAATGGCGTAACCAATCGTCGGATCGTCGAACGTTTTGCCTGGCAGCGCCTTGTGAAGTTCTTCTATCGTGTTTTTAGCGGCACCGAGTCCCGGCGTGTTTGTTACAGACCCACTCATAATCCCGACAAGATTTTCAATGCTTAAACCGGTAAATCTGAACAGCAGAAAGGTAATCACTCCGCCCAGTAGAACCGCAGAAACTGCCAGAATGTTGAATTTTAAACCTTCACTTTTGAAGGAGGAAAAAAACGAAGGGCCAACCTGTAAGCCAATTCCGTAGACAAAGAGAATCAACCCGAAATCACGGATAAAGTCAAGAATTGAAGCATCAATTCTGTATCCTAAATGTCCCAATAAAAGTCCGGAAAACATTACAGCAGAAACCCCGAAAGTAATTTTGCCGATCTTGAGTCTTCCCATGAAAATTCCAAGTCCTATGGCGAACATGATGGAAATGAGCGATTGTGCAATGTTGGGGTCTTCTACAGGAAGAAGGAGTGTTTTTAGCCAGTCGAACATAATGTTTTCTGCTTTTAAATTTTACGGTGCAAAGGTACAATATTGATAATTCAGCGAAATTGAACTGAAAATGAATTTTCTCATATTTTCAGTGTTTTGAATCCATATAAAAAACAATTTCTCCACCGTCGGCAATATCCGAATGTTTCAAAGTATGGTTTTTCACTTCTTTTCCGTTCACCAAAACTTTAGAAACATATACATTTTCTTCCGACTGATTTTCAGTCCTGATATTTAAAACCTTTCCATTTTCAAGATTAATTTTTGCTGATTTTACCAAAGGCGAACCTATCGCATATTCATCCGACCCGGGAAGAACCGGATAAAATCCTAATACCGAAAAAATATACCATGCGCTCATTTGTCCGGCGTCGTCATTGCCGCAAAGTCCGTCTGCATCGGCGGTGTACATTTTTCGCATAATCATTCTAACGCGTTCCTGCGTTTTCCACGGATTATTGGTCCAGTTATAAAGATACGGAATGTGATGTCCAGGTTCGTTGCCGTGAACGTAGTTTCCGATAATTCCGTCGCGTGTAATGTCTTCATTTTTTTCGATGTATTTGTCAGCAATTTCGGTAGTGAAAATTTCGTCGAGATGTTTTGAAAATTTCGTTTTTCCGCCCATCATTTTAATCATTTCCGGAATGTTGTGAGGAACGTAAAGTCCGTAGTTGAACGCATTTCCCTCAATAAAACCCTGTCCGTGCGTATCCATTGGATCAAATTCTTTTTTAAAAGTGCCGTCTGAAAGTTTAGGATGCATAAATCCTGTTTTCGGGTTGTAGACATTCCGGTAACTTTCTGAGCGTTTCAGATATTCCTGTTCTGAATTTTTATCGCCCATTTTTTTGGCAATCTGTGCAATTGCCCAGTCGTCATAAGCATATTCTAACGTTTTGGAAACCGATGAACTGCTTTTGTCTTCAGGAACATAACCGTATTTCAGATAATCTTCTATGCCGTCGTAATATTTCAGGTAAGAAGAATTTTTTGAAGCTTCCAAAGCTTTTTTCAAATCAATATCTGTCGTTCCTTTCACAATAGCGTCCGCTAAAACCGAAACCGAATGATAACCGATCATGCACCAGTTTTCGTTGGCGTAATGCGACCAAATAGGCAATGCTTTATGAACGCTCTGATCGTAATGTGCCATCATTGAATGCACAAAATCGTTGTTTCTTTTCGGCTGAATAATGTTGTAAAGCGGATGAAGCGCTCGATACGTATCCCAAAGCGAAAAAATAGAGTAGTTGGTGAAACCTTTACTTTCATGAATATTCTGATCTAAACCCAGATATTTTCCGTCCACATCTTCGTAAACAATAGGTGACATCATGGTGTGATAAAGTGAAGTGTAGAACGTTTTCTTGTCGTTTTCATTTAAGGTTTCAACTTCAATTTTTGAAAGTTCCTTTTCCCATTTCTGTTCCGTTTCTTTTTTTACCTGATCAAAATTCCAGTGTGGAATTTCTGCCTCCAGATTCTTCATTGCACCGGCTGTAGAAGTATTGGATAAAGCAAATTTGATGAGAATCTGTTCGTTTTCTTCAGTATCAAAATCGAAATAAGCGCGAATTTGTCTTCCTGCAAATTCTGGAAAGTTTTCGTTTTCATTGAATTTTCTGTAAAATCCGTTGTATTCCACTTTTTCGTAACGTTTTCTGCCGTAAGATTTAAACGGTTTCGAAAATTTCATGGCAAAAAACACTTTCTTAGTTCTCGCCCAACCTGTGGTTTCACGGTAACCCACCACGGTTTGATTGTCCTCAACGCGCACAAAAGTCCAAACATTTTTGCTGTCGTAATTGTAAATATTGTGCATCAAATCCAGAATAATGTGCGATTGCGATGATTTTGGAAAAGTATATCGGTGAAAACCAACCCGTTCTGAAGCGGTGAGCTCGGCTTTAATTCCGTAATCATCGAGTTGAACTTCATAAAAACCCGGACTTGCTTTTTCGGTATTTTTAGAATACTGCGAATGAAATCCGCTTTTTGGCTGATCTTTATTTCCCGGTTCCAAATTGAGTGTTGCGGTTGTCGGCATCACCAAAAAATCTCCCAAATCCGAATGTCCGGTTCCGCTGAAATGCGTGTGCGAAAATCCTAAAATGGTTTTGTCGTCATATTGATAACCGGAACAGTAACGGTAGGTTTCCGGATTGTATTTTCCATCGATTGCATAACGTTCCTGATTGGTTTCCGGTGAAAGTTGAACCATTCCGAAAGGCGCCGTTGCACCGGGAAAAGTGTGTCCCATATTTTTAGTTCCGACAAACGGATTGACGTAAGAAGTAAGTTTTTGTGCGTTCATATTTAGAAAAAAGAAGAGAGAAAAAAGAGAAAGAAGGATTTTCATGAAGTTGGAATTTTCAGATTCAGAAGCATTTCAAATTTAGTCAAAAATGAACAGCGCACAATTATTTTCCTTTTGTTCGGTTGGTTTGATACATTTGCAGGATGAATTCAGAAAGAACAGTTTTGATTCTCGGTGCCAATTCCGATGTAGCAAAAGCATGCGTGAAATTGTATGTGCAGAAAGGTTTCCGTGTGATGATGGCTTCGCGGAATATTTCTGCAATGGAAAATTTCATCAGGGAAAACAATCTGAATTCAGAAAAAATAAAACTGCTTTATTTTGATGCGGTTGATTTCGATTCGCATCAGAAATTTTATGATGAACTGCCTTCAAAACCGAATATTGTTTTGTATGCTGCCGGTTTTTTGGTTCAGAATGAAGAAGCACGAAAAGATTTTCCTGCAACGCTCCAAATGATGCACACGAATTATTCCGGTGCGGTTTCCATTCTCAATATTATTTCGGAAGATAAAAGCAACAAAAATCTTGAAAGAGTCATCGGACTTTCGTCACTTTCGGGAGTTCGCGGAAGGAACAGCAATTACATTTACGGAAGTACGAAATCTGCTTTTACTCAATATTTGGCAGGATTGCGGCAGCACTTGTCTTCAAGAAAAATTATGGTAAATGTTTTCGTTTTGGGTTACATTCGGAGCAAAATCAATGAAGGTTTGGATCTGAATCAGTCGCTGATGATGGAACCGGATTATGTCGCAGAAAAAATTGTGAATGTGGGAAACCGATTTGTTAACGTTCCAAATATCAAATGGAAACTGATTCATCTGCTGCTGAAAAATATGCCGGAAAGTCTGGTGGCGAAACTGCCATAAAAAAGCGAAGAAAAAATCTTCGCTTCAAATCACTCTAAAATCCGCTTTCTTTTGCGGTTGTCAATATAATCCAGGACGGCGTCTTTAGTTGTCAGCCAATTCCGTCCTTCTTTCAGCGCAGCAATTTTTCCGCGTCTTGCTAAAAGACTTACATATTCCTGGCCATATGGAATATCGGGTTCTTTTACAATATCAGAAATATTTTGAAACTGATCGTAGGTATTGTTCAAAGAACCTAAATAAATATCCAGACTGCGTTCTGCTGCCTGCAAAACAAGCAATAGAAGTTTGGAATAATCACCTTTATTTGCCTGATTTAATGCATCGTAGTATTTCTTCCGATCATTTTTCAGAATAATTGCCGGCGGAAAGCCTTCCTTCATCAGCAAAAGATTAAAAGTGAGCCGTACTGTTCTTCCGTTTCCGTCAAAAAAAGGGTGAATCCATACGAAACGGTGATGAAAAACGGCAACCTTAATCAAGGTTGGCAAATCTGAATGATTAACCCAATGAATAAGTTCAGCCATCAGTTCATCAATAACCAGTGCATTTGGCGGAGTGAAATTAGCGCCGGAAATTCGTACACCGGAACTCCTGTAAATTCCGGCAAAATCTTTGTCAATTTTTTGAAGAACCAGATGATGAATTCTCAAAATATCGGTTTTGGTTAATTTAGAATTATCCGATATTAAGGATTCTACAAATTCAATTGCCTCCTGATGGTTTATGGCTTCAAAATGCTCGCGCAAAGATTTTCCTTTAATGGTAAATCCTTCTTCAAGAACCATTTTTGTTTCCTGTAAAGTCAGCGTGTTTCCTTCTATGCTGTTAGAATTGTAGGTCCATTCCAGTGAAAGACTTTCTTTAATGCTTTGCAGGGCGTACTTCGGAATAGGGCGCAGTTTATCCAGTTCAGCTTTTTTCTGCTGAATTCTTTCAAGGTGATTTTCAAGACCTTCAAACTGATATGGATAATTTTGCCAGTTCATTTCACAAAGGTACTCATTTTATTTTTAATATCGGATAATGGTATAAATTAATTTATCC
>JAEXBA010000051.1 GCA_023457935.1 Bacteroidota bacterium
AACTGATATTCGAAATATCCTCCGGTTGACATTTTTGCATTTCCATTGTTGTCCACTGCAACCGCTGTAGCGGAAGAAGCTGCATCTACCGGAGTAAGACTTGTTGAAAACGGTTTGTTGGCACTTAAACGGTATTCAAATTTTCCGTATTTACCTTTTGCGAAGAATCCCATTTGGCGTCCGAACTGATCTGAATTGTCAATTAATGGCCAGCTGAAAGTAGGGGAATCAACAGTAAGGAAATTCAGTGTTGATGCCTGTGAAAGTCTGGAAAGTCCCAAAAGATAATGAAGTCCCGCTCCGAGAGTAAGGGAAAACTTCTGGTCTTCTTTCGGAAGAATTACAGCGTATTCATTCCATGCATCATGAAAAAACAGTCCCGGTTTTTTACCGGCACCGTATCCACCGTTTCCGGCAGAGCCGATAATTCCACCATTGTTGAACATCTGGTTGTTTACACCAACATGAAGAACAATTTTGTAACGTTCAGAAATCTGTGCCATTGCCAACATTCTGAGGCGACGGTTACCAAGATTCCATGCACTTTCAGTAGGTTCTCCGGCAATCATGGTTCCGGGATTCATCTGCGTGTGTTTCAGCCAGAACTGATCCCACAGAATAAACCGGACAGATTTTGAACCTTCCTGATTAAGATTGATTTTTAAGCCGCTGCCGTAATCAGGTGAACCCTGGGCAAACAAGGAACTTCCAAATAAGGAAAAACCAAGCATTAGTACGATTCTCTTCATAAATTAATAATTATTTAGCGGATATTTTGTTTCGACTAAATTGAAATTAAAAATCTGTTCAGAAAAAAGTAATATATATAATTGGAAAGAATATAGTTTTATATGTGAATAGCCCGTTTCAAAAATGATGATAGAAATTATCTAACGCTTAGGAAATCTCATTGCAGACCATTATTTCCGGAAACGTTCCCATTTGATCATCATGTATTTGTCGCCGAATTCAGTGATAATCAGTCCGGAACCTTTGATGTTTTCTTCCTTTTGTAGAAAATCAATCAGTTCATTCTGTTTGAATACTTTATACACCGGATGAAAATCGGAGTGAGGCGGTCTTTTGATGTTGTATTTCTTAATCCAGGAACTGATCGTAACGTGTGAAACACCGATAATTCTTTCAATTTCGCGGAAAGAAAGTCCTTCCAAATAGAGCTGAAGTGCTTTTGTTACAAAGTAATCGTCAATCTGTTTTCCGAGTTTGTTTACGGTGAAGTAATAATTGCAGTCTTTGCAGAGAAACCTTTGACGGTCTTTGATAATGCCGCTTTTTACTGTGTTGGAATTCTGACATTTAGGACAGTTATTCATCAGATATATATGTTTATAGCAAATATATAATAAACTTGCAAATAAGTTAATTTTTGTTAACTTATTTAGAAGAATTCTAAAAAATCGTATTTTTGCATGAAATAATTTAATTCAAATAAGATGAACAAAAACATTCTGGCAATTTTCGCCGTTTCAGCGCTTACACTTACAGCTTGTAAAAAAGAAGCTACAGCTACAGATTCTACAACTGCAGTAGATTCTACAGCAACTGTTGCAGCTCCGGTTGAAGGTACTTCCAATGCAATCGCAGTAGGAGAGTCCAAAGTTGAGTGGGAAGGCGGTAAAGTTACCGGTGACAAACACTTAGGAACAATCAATATCAAAGAAGGGAACCTTGTAATGAACGAAGGTAAACTTGTAGACGGAACTATCGTTTTCGATATGGCTTCAATTGCTTCTACTGACGTTACAGATCCTGAAATGAAAGCAAAACTGGAAGGTCACCTTAAAGGTTTGGCTGAGGAAGGAAAAGACGATTTCTTCAACACAAACACTTATCCAACTGCAACTCTTGATATTACAAACGTAACTGAGGAGAACGGTAAAACAATGGTAGAAGGTAATTTCGATATGAAAGGTAAAACTGATGTTGTGAAGTTTCCTGCAACAGTAACTGAAACTCCTGATGGTGTAACTTTGGTAACAGATCAGTTCACGATCGACAGAACGAAATGGGGCGTTAACTACGGTTCCGGAACGGCTATCGAAAATCTTGCTGCTGATAAAGTAATAAAGGATGATATTATTCTTAAAGCTTCTGTAACTGCTAAGAAATAATCAGTTTTTACTGAAAATACAGAACCGTACTTCATTTGGAGTGCGGTTTTTTTTGTGGATAAATTGGTTCAAAATTAGTCGTAAGGCATTTCATTGAAGGAAAATTTTTCCTATCTTTGCACCCAATGGAAACATTGATGAACATACTTTCTAATGTACATTTTTTAGACGGCAACGCCGACAACAACAATATTTTTTATTATTAACGGAGTCTTAAGGGCTTCGTTTTTTTTATTTTTAAAGAACTGTCATGATAGAATTAGCGAGAGTAAGCAAGGTTGAGATCGAACGTATTTTGGATTCCGCTCTGGAATTTGCGAAAGGAAAAACCGCAAAAGCAAAGTCAGACATTTTTGTGTCCAACCTCTTTTTTGAGGACAGCACAAGAACAAGAGTAAGCTTTGAGGTTGCCGAAAGAAAACTAGGGCTTCATGTTATTCCTTTTGATGCGCAGACAAGCTCTGTAAATAAAGGAGAAAGTCTCTACGATACCATTAAAACCATCGAATCAATAGGAATTGATCTTGCAGTAATCCGCCACAAAAAAGACCGTTATTACGACGAACTGATTGACGCTGATTTGGCTTTAATCAATGCTGGCGACGGAATCGGGCAGCATCCAAGTCAAAGTATGCTCGATCTGATGACGATTAAGCAGGAATTCGGAACTTTTGAAGGACTTACAGTCGGTATTATCGGCGATGTTAAACACAGCAGAGTGGCAAATTCAGACGCAGATGCACTTAGAAAACTCGGCGCAAAAGTGAACTTCTCCGGGCCTGAACACTGGTTTGGTCAGGGCGAAATGATGAACGGAACCTACCGTACTTTCGATCATCTGATTCCGGAAGTGGATGTTCTGATTCTTCTGAGAATACAGCATGAAAGACATCACGATCCTTTGAAAATAAGCAATCACGAATACCTTACAAAATACGGCTTAACAAAAGACCGGGAAAAACGTATGAAACTTGGCGCAATCATTATGCATCCGGCTCCAATTAACCGCGGTGTTGAGATTGATGATGATTTGGTAGAATGCGAACGTTCACGTATTTTCAAGCAGATGGAAAACGGTGTTTATGCGAGAATGGCGATTTTAAAAGATGCGCTTGAAAAGAAAGGCTTCGAATTTGAAGAAGCTTCAAAATAATTAATCAATGGGCATTTCGCCCATTTTTTTTAAACAAAAAGTCTTGAATCCCGGTTCTTGGCTCTTGAATCTAAGTAAAGAATGAAAAAGAAATTAATATTAGAATCCGGCGAAGTTTTTCACGGCAAAGGTTTCGGAACCAATTCGGATACTGAAGGGGAAGTGGTTTTCAATACGGGAATGACGGGTTACCAGGAACTGATTTCCGATCCGTCGTATTGCGGGCAGATTGTTTGTATGACGTATCCTTTGATTGGAAACTACGGCATCAACCGCGACGATTACGAAAGTATGGAACCTGCCATAAAAGGTTTGATTGTGAAGGAACTTTGTGATTTACCTTCCAATTTTCGTACGCAAATGACTTTGGATGAATTTTTCCAGAAGAAAAATCTTTCCGGAATTTACGGTGTTGATACCAGAAGACTTACAAGAATTCTTCGTGATAAAGGTGTTGTGAAAGGAAAAATTGTAGATGCAAATACCGATGAACAGTCAGTAATCAACGAACTGAATTCGCAAAATTTTCCAACCAATCAGGTTGAAACGGTTTCCACGAAAACGGCATATGCAGCACCGGGAAGAAGTTTCAAAGTTGTTTTGGTGGATTTCGGTTCCAAACTCGGTATTATTCGTGAACTTTCTCAGAGAGACTGTGACATAACGGTAGTTTCACAGGATTCCACAGCAGAAGAAATTCTGATGATGAATCCGGACGGAATCATGCTTTCCAACGGTCCCGGCGATCCTGAAGACGTAAAAGGCGCTTCAGAAATGATCAATGGTTTGCTTGGAAAAGTTCCGATTTTCGGAATCTGTTTGGGACACCAACTGATTTCTTTGGCGTGCGGAGCAAAAACTTACAAACTGAAATTCGGCCACCGCGGTGGAAATCATCCTGTTCTCGATTTGAAAAACAATAAAGTTGCCATCACTTCCCAAAATCACGGTTATGCAGTCGATCAGGAAAGTTTGAAAAACACCGATTTAGTTGAAACGCACATCGCATTGAACGACAGAACCAACGAAGGCGTAAAACACAAAATTCATCCGTGTTTTTCGGTTCAATATCATCCTGAAGCAAGTCCCGGTCCGGAAGATGCGAATTATTTGTTTGATGAATTTATTGATTTAATGTATCAATTTAAAAATGTAACAGTGTAACAATTAGAACAATGATCAATTTCGAAAATAATCCATTAATTGAAAAAACAGCTAAGTTTTCACTTGATTTAATTGACTATTGTGAACTGCTTGAAAATCACAGGAAATTCATCATTGCAAAACAACTGTTGCGTTCAGGAACAAGCATCGGTGCAAATGCTTTTGAAGCACAGAACCCTTACAGTAAAAAGGATTTCATCAATAAAATTAAGATTGCAGCGAAGGAATTAGAAGAAACCAAATATTGGCTGTATCTCTGCAAACATTCTAATAATTATCCGTTTAACGATGATTTAGAAAATCAAATCGTTGAAATCGGTAAAATTATCTACAAAATATTAAGTACAAGTTTAAAACACGATAACTAAAGCATTGTTACAGTATTGCATTGCTACATTGCTAGACTGATACATTGTTACATTAAACACATGAAAAGAACCGACATAAAAACAATTTTAGTAATAGGAAGCGGCCCAATTATTATCGGACAGGCTGCAGAATTCGATTATTCCGGAACTCAGGCGTGTCTGTCGCTGAAAGAGGAAGGGTACAGAGTGATTCTGATCAACTCGAATCCGGCGACGATTATGACCGATGTTGAAATTGCCGATAAGGTTTATATTGAACCGATTTCACTTCAGTTTGTAAGTCACATCATCCGCAAAGAACGTCCTGATGCGCTTTTGCCGACTTTAGGCGGACAAACCGGACTGAACATGGCCGTTGAATTACAGAAATCGGGAATTCTGGATGAATGTAATGTCGAAGTTTTGGGAACGAAACTTTCTGCCATCAACCAAGCCGAAGACAGAGATCTGTTCCGTGAACTGATGCGCGAACTCAACGAACCGGTTCCTGAAAGTGACATCGTTTCCACGGTTGAAGGCGCACTGAATTTTGCCAACAATATCGGTTATCCGGTGATCGTACGTCCCGCTTTCACGATGGGCGGAACAGGAGGCGGAATTGCTTCGGATGAAATCCAGCTTCGGGAAATTGCCGAACTCGGTTTGAAACACTCGCCGGTAACGCAGTGTCTGATTGAAAAATCCATTGCAGGTTTCAAGGAAATTGAATACGAAGTAATGCGCGACGCGAACGACAACGCGATTGTGGTCTGTAATATGGAAAACATCGATCCGGTCGGAGTTCACACCGGAGATTCAATTGTTGTGGCGCCTTCGCAAACACTTTCCGACAGAGAATATCAACTTCTGAGAAATGCTTCCCTGAAAATTATCCGAGCGCTCGGAATTGAAGGCGGTTGCAACGTTCAGTTGGCTTTGGATCCACATTCTTTCAATTATTATATCATCGAGGTGAATCCAAGAGTATCGCGTTCATCAGCTTTGGCGAGTAAAGCGACGGGTTATCCGATTGCAAAAATCGCAGCGAAAATTGCGGTGGGTTTAACGCTTGATGAAATCATGAATCCGGTTACAGGAAAGACTTACGCGTGTTTCGAGCCGGCTTTGGATTATGTGGTGACGAAATTCCCGAGATTTCCGTTCGATAAATTTGAAACTGCCGACAGAAGACTTTCAACACAAATGAAAGCCACCGGCGAAGTAATGGCCATCGGAAGAAATTTCGAGGAAAGTTTACAGAAAGCCATCCGTTCTTTGGAAACAGGAATCCGTCATTTAGGTTTGAAAACCAAACAGGCAGAAGCATTAACAGACGAGGAAATTGAAAGAAGAATCCGTATTTGTGATGACGAAAGACTGTTCATTATCGGTGATGCGTTAAGACGTGGTTACGATTGGGAACAGATTGTGGAATGGAGTAAAATCGATAAATTTTTCATCTGGAAAATCAAAAAACTGGTTGATTTTGAGAAAACAATCACTGAAAATAAATTCGATAAAGAAACTTTAATTGAAGCCAAAAAACTTGGTTTCTCTGATGTAAATATCGGTCATTTGTGGAATGTTTCAAACCGTGAAGTGTTCGATTTCAGAAAACAGAACGGAATCATGCCGGTGTATAAAATGGTTGATACCTGCGCTGCAGAATTTGAATCTGAAACACCATATTTCTATGGAACTTACGAGGAAGAAAACGAAAGCATCGTAACGGAAAAGGAAAAAGTAATCGTTCTTGGTTCCGGTCCGATTAGAATTGGACAGGGTGTGGAATTCGATTATGCGACTGTGCATTCTGTTTGGGCGATTAAGGAAATGGGGTACGAAGCGATCATCATCAACAATAATCCTGAAACGGTTTCCACAGATTTTTCGATTTCAGATAAACTCTATTTCGAACCTTTGACCGAAGAAGATGTAATGAACATCATCGAACTGGAGAAACCAAAAGGTGTTGTTGTTCAGTTTGGCGGACAAACCGCAATTAATCTTGCTGAAAAACTGGCTTCTCACGGCGTTCAAATTTTGGGAACAACTCTGGAAGATTTGGACAGAGCAGAAAACCGCGACAAGTTTGAAAAGGCGCTTCAGGAACTTGGAATTCCACAGCCAAAAGGTCAGACTTCACATTCCAAAGAGGGCGCGATCAAAATTGCCAACGAAATCGGTTATCCGGTTTTGGTTCGTCCGAGTTACGTTTTGGGCGGTCGCGCAATGGAAATTGTTTACAACGAAACCGAACTCGCTCATTATATGGAACACGCCGTGGAAGTGGATCCTGAAAGACCGGTTTTGGTGGATAAATATATGGTGGGGAAAGAAGTGGAAGTGGACGCAATCTGTGATGGCGAAACCGTTGTGATCCCCGGAATTATGGAACATATCGAAAGAGCAGGAGTTCATTCCGGCGACTCGATTGCCGTTTATCCGCCGCAGAATATCAACGAAAAATGTTATCAGGATCTGATTGATTACACCATAAAACTTGCAAAAGGTCTGAAAGTCGTTGGTTTGATGAATATTCAGTATGTTCTGTTTGAAAATCAGGTGTATGTGATTGAGGTGAATCCGCGTTCTTCGCGAACAGTTCCTTTCCTTTCAAAAATTACCGATGTTCCGATGGCGAATCTTGCAACCAAAGCAATTCTCGGAGCAAAACTCAAAGATTTGGGTTACGAAAACGGACTCGTTCCTGAAAAAGAAGGCGTTTACGTAAAAGTTCCGGTGTTCTCCTTCTCAAAACTGACGAAAGTTGACACATCTCTCGGTCCGGAAATGAAATCCACCGGTGAAGTGATGGGGAAAGACACTACACTCGAAAAAGCCCTTTACAAAGGATTTATCGCCGCCGGAAGAAAAGTTCCTACGCACGGATCGATTCTGTTCACGGTTGCTGATAAACACAAAGAAGAAGCCGCAGTTTTTGCAAAACGTTTCCATGAAGTCGGTTTCAGAATCTGGGCGACGGAAGGAACCGCAAAATACTTTGAAGAAAAAGGCATTCCGGTGAAAATCGGTTACAAAATCGGGGAGGAAGATGTCAACCTGATTGATTTGATTCAAAAAGGAAAAGTTCAGTACGTCGTAAATACAACAACCAAAGGAAAACAGGCAGAAAGAGACGGATTCCAAATCCGTAGAATGTCGGTGGAAAACGGCGTTCCGTGTTTAACTTCGATGGATACAGTGGAAGCGATTCTGAAAGTAGTGGAAAGCATGAGTTTTAAGATGCAGGCGATGTAAAAAGAATCAAGAGCCAACCGCCAAGAGCCAAGACAACGAAATCAGTTTTTGGCTTTTAGATTTCATTTCTTTATCAATAATAAAAATCCCGGCTAATGGCCGGGATTCACCTTTTACCACTAAAAGGATTTCACTATGAAGAACTAATTAAAGATTGTATTGCTTGATGATGCTGGCGCCGTCGGTGGTTAAATTTACAGGCTGATTCACCGCTTCATTTCCATTTTTTTCTATTTTCAAGTTTCCTGTAATTGTGCCCGCACCTAAATTTGAAACTGAAAACCCTGATGCTACACTAACAAGTGGAAAGTTACTTTCAATAACGTAGGTTTTTGTGCTTCCGGTAAACTGATCCGCGTTCATACCAATTCCTATTTGCCCTGTCTGCGTTTGTCCGTTGATTTTCCAGACACTGGTATCTGCAGTGTTATTGACACCGGCCAATGTGAAAGACACATAATCATCCGCATCTATACCGTTAAGAGTAAGGGTAATTTTGTAATTGTTTCCTTTACCGTTATTGTCATCTCTGTCATCACCGTTTTTACATGAATTAAGGCTAAAGACAACGGTTACAGCCATTAAAAGCAGAAAGCTTTTCATTACGATTTTTGTGAACATTTTTTTCATAAGATTTTTTAATAATTTTTTAATTGTTTTTGATTATCAATTTGCATGGTTATTTTTTACCTCAGTGTTTGATTGATTAACTACTGTCAAAATTAGAGCGGATACCTCTGAAATAAAATCCGTTAATTTTGGTAAATTTTTCTACCAGAATTTTGGTAGATTATCAGTTCACGAACGTATTGTAAGGAAGGTAAACTTCGCCGTTTTCAACGGTAAGGATCTGGCCCGGTACATCAAAAGATGAAACTGTACCGGTGAAAGTTCCCCGGATTCCTTTTTCTGCACTCATTTCAGTAATGGTAAAATGAAAATTTTCGGTTTCATAACTGTCGTAAACGATCGATCCGTTTGAGGTCTGATGTACATATCGGCAGTCAACGGAATAATCCATCGGATCCGGGCTGTCGCCATTGGTCTGATAGGTGTACGTTGCGGGAACAATAGTACCGCCTTCGTTCCAGATTTCAATATCGATAGCGGTTTGTGCAGCTTCGCCGCCTTTTTCGTCGCCGCCAAAAATAATGTGCTGCCATGTTGCCGTATCGGCCTGAAATTTTGCATCTTTAAGAAAATCTTTCTGCTGCCCGTTAATTTTTGCCCGAAAATAATACTGTGGTTCTGCGTCTTCACCACTTCTGCAGCTTTGTGTAATGATCATAAGTGTTACAGCCGCAAAACTGAAAATCATTTTTTTCATGTTTTTATTTTTTTTGAGTTAGAAGAGCGTTATTCGGAAATAATAATTAGTACGTTTCGCTGCCTGTGTCAGATGAAAACCGTCCAGTTGATTTTCTGGTTGGCTCTGGTACTGGTAGGAAAATTCTACAACGATGCTATGCCTTAAAATTCTGGAAGTATGAAGTGTATCATTCTTGATTTTGATTCACAGAAATCGCCATAATCTTAAAGATTAACCTGTTTTTTTTCTCCATCTTTTTTTATAGTAAAGACTGCAGTTTCATAAGAACTGTCCGAAAAATTACGTGTTTGCGGGGCACTCTGAATTCCTCCGTATCCAACAACCGTATTGCCTTTCATATAGACGGTCTGTCCCACAGGAACATTTTCGGTTATGGTTCCTGAATAATTTACTGCGCACGTAATTATATATTTTCCAGGTTTCAGTCTGTCAAAACTGTAGGTTCCTTTTACTACGGAGGTTTCGCGTCTGTATTTTCCCGGCAGTTCATCAAGGTATACGCGGTAATTATCATTCTTCAGGTATTTCTTTCTTAACTTTACATATTGTTCAATATAAGGAGTTAACGGATACAGGAAAACCAGTGTCCCGTCTTGGGGTTTATAGATCCGTCTTACTGTAATTTTACCGGTTACAGAACCATTTCCCATTTCCATTATAGATTTGGCTTCGTTCTCATTGAAAGGAACCTGAGGGGTTATCTCACTTTGTGCAAAGGTTGCCAATGGAAATAAAAACGCAGCAGCCAACGTATAGGTTCTAACCATTTTCATAATTGCAAATTTTTGTTTTCTGGAATATTTATTCAATCAGCCATATCAAGTATTTTTTTCTACTGATTTCTAGGTATTTTTCTGTTATGCAGTACTTCTTATTTTTGATTAATTTTAGTGGAAATTAATTACCATGAATTCCAGACTTGTCATCATATTTACTTTTTTAGCCACTTTGGTTTTCGGACAGAAACAGGACAGTTTGCTGCAGGCATTGCGTACAGAAACAGATCCGGATAAAAAAGCGGAAATCTATCTTAAGCTCGTAACCTATTATTCTGAAAGCGACAGTGCAAAAGCCCGTTCTTTTTTAAATAAAGCCATTGAGCTCACTTCCGAAAACAATATTGTCGGAAAAGCCGAAATCGAGAATTCCTTAGGGTTCTATTACATGTCAAAAGATCCGGAGAAAGGCAAGAAACACCATTTACGCGGCATAAAGCTGCTGGAAGGAGAGCAGTCTGCAGAAGTACAGAATTTAAGGGCAAAACTGTGGTTTAATGTGGCGGCAGACGAGCAGCGGTTAGGAAATATTAAAGCAGCGATGAATACACTTTTGAATCGCGGAATTCCGGAAGCGAAGAAAGCTCAGAACAAAATTTATCTGGCAAATAATTATCTTACAGTAGGTCTTATATTTTACAATGACAATAATTTGGATAAAGCCCTGCAGTACCATCAGCTGGCCGTTCAGCAGCTTAATGCAATGCCTGCAACAGCTGAAACCAATAAATTTCTTACAGTCGCTAACCTTTATATTGCGGAAGTGTATCTGAAGAAGGAAGATTACCGTATGGCTGACAGTTATTTGGACATTTCAGAAAAATTACTCATAAAATATCCGAACGACGATATTCAACCAGAGCTTTACCACTTGCGCAGCATTTACTATCTGAATACAGGTCAGTATGAAAAAGCTTTGGAAACGGTTAATGAAGGACTTCTGGTTGTCAGAAAAGTTGATAATATGTATCAGACAGTACGTCTTACTTTTATGAAATCCAAAGTTCTGTCAAACCTTGGGAAATTTGATGATGCAGCAAAAACACTCAAGGAACTGCTGAACAACAAAATTTATGTCAGCAATTACGGTCGTAATATTTCCACCATTTATGATGAACTCTGGATGCTTGAAGAGCGGAAAGGCGATTATAAAGCGGCATTAAGTTATGCAAAACAGCGGATGATGATTTCGGACAGTCTTTCAAACAATGATCAGAATAAGGCCATTAACGAAATGGAAACCAAATTCCGCACTGCAGAAAAAGAAAAACAATTGGCTGTTAAAGAGCTGGAAATAAACAGAAAAAATCAATATATGTGGGCATCTATCTTTGCTGCGCTGGTATTTTTGGGAGCGGGAATTTTTACGTTTCTTTTCTTCAGAAACAAGAAGAAACTTTCGGAACAGCGTGAAATCAATCTTCAGCAGCAACTGAAGGAAAAAGAACAGATCGAGGAACTGAATGTTACCAAAGCAATCCTCGACGGCGAAGAAAGAGAGCGCGAACGCGTTGCAAAAGACCTGCACGACGGTTTAGGCGGAATGCTGGCCGGAGTAAAAATCAATCTTTCCACATGGTCAAACAATAACCTGGAAG
>JAEXBA010000052.1 GCA_023457935.1 Bacteroidota bacterium
TTAAAGACTACTTTTGACTTAGTTAACACACAGCAAATTACGAAATTTGCAACTATTAGGAAAGCCTCGGCTTTCCTTTTTTTGCATAAAAAAGGCTATCTCTCTTTTGAGACAGCCTCTTTTTTTATGATTGAAATCATTTTAAGTAATTTTGGAACAGTATTTTCTGAAAATCAGTCGTGAAAAAGTACATTCTTCAATATCATTTCTGGGTTCTTGGACTTCTCGGAACCATTCTGACATCCTGTAATACGCGTCACAGAGTTTGGGTTGGCCCGGAAAAGCAGCAGAAAATATACAATCATCAGTACGGCGAGCACAAAAAGCAGGTGATGGATATTTTTCTTCCTGCGAATTACGCTTCAGACCAGCCGACTGTTTTTATCGTTCACGGCGGTGCCTGGAAATATGGTCGGAAAGAACATATGATTATGATTCAGAAGTATCTGTATGAAAATCAGATTCCGACGGTGAATATCAATTACCGTCTGGCTTCAAAAAAGAAAGGCATTACGTACAGGGAACAGCTTGCAGATATTGAAAAATCGGTTCTGGAATTCAGCCGTCTCGCGCCAAAAGCGAACCTGATGCCTGACAACCTTATTATTCTTGGAGAAAGTGCAGGTGCGCATCTCGCTCTGCTTTACGGTTATAACAATCCTCAGCATATCAGAAAAATTATTTCTATGAGCGGGCCCACCGATTTCTTTACCGCTGATTATCTCAGTTCAAAGCATTCTTTTTACTCTGCGCCAACGATACAGACGGTTGTTGGTGAAAAATTTGAACGAAAAAACATTTCCGAAAAGTTCGTCGAAGCCAGTCCGATCAGTCATGTTTCTGATGTTCCGACCCTTATTTTTCAGGGTGATACGGATTATCTTGTGAACCGGAAACAGGGACTCGCGCTTGATTCAATTCTTACCGAAAAAAACATTCCGCATAAGCTTATTTACATGAAAAATACGGGACATACACCGCGGTTTTTCAGCAAACAGAAACGCGACAGTTTAATACTTCCGGAAATCCTGAACTGGATAAAAAAATAACCCGCGGTATGCGGGTTTTTATTAATTATTCCGGATCCTGCGGATCAAAATCGGTATCCTTATGTTTACTGAAAAAGAACTTGATGACAATCGGGAGTGTTGTAATAAGAAAGAGTACCAGAATAATCATTTCAAGGTGAGCTTTTAGGTCAATTCCAAACTGTTCAATAAAAAGTTTATCCAGATAGTGGCCAGCAAAAATTAGGACAAAAGACCAAAGAAATGCACCTATAATATTGTCTTTCAGGAATTTAATTTTATCCATCTCAACAATTCCTGCAACAATAGGTGTAAAAGTTCTCACAATCGGTAAAAATCTGGCCATAATTACGGCAAGTGCACCATGCTGCTCAAAAAAATCGTGTGCCTGGTGAAGATATTTCTTCTTGAAAAAGAAGGTATCAGGACGGTTATACAATGCCGGACCGGTCTTTCTGCCGAACCAATACCCCACTTCATTACCGATAATTGCTGCAACTGCAATCGCAGTTGCTAATATGGTTGTATCCAGCAGCTCACTTCCGGTTCCGCCGAAGGTTTCCTCGATAATGTCCACCGCATAAATACCGGAAACAAACAGAAGACTGTCTCCCGGAAGGAAAAAACCGACAAATAACCCGGTTTCTGCAAAAATAATAAACAAAATGAGCCAGAAACCGCCCATTTTTATATAAAACTCAGGATTCAGAAGATCCTTCCAGCTTTCGAAATGCTCCATAAGTATTGATTACGTACAAAAATACAGCAATAAAATCCTTAATAAAAATCTTTATGATTTTTTAACAGAAAATTATTTCAATGGCTTCTGAAGCGTATCAATACGCTCATCTTTTCCGTTGTGTTTCCAGCCGGGAGCTTTGAAAATGTAGGAAAGCTTCGATCTGAAATCGGGAGCAGATTTGATGTCACGAATCATGTTTCCGAATTCATCAAAAACAATATGCAAAACATTGTAGGTGTTGATGTTATGCAGAATTCCGTAATCGTGTTTTAATGAGTTTTCGGCTTTGTAAGTTCCGAACACATGATCCCAGATCATGAGGATTCCGCCATAATTCTTATCCAATTCTTCAATCTGCCTTGAATGATGAACACGGTGATTGGACGGCGAATTGAAAATTCTGTCAAACCAACCCAGTTTTCCAATCGCTTCTGTGTGCGGCCAAAACTGAAAAATCAGGTTAAACTGATGCATCATCGCAATCATCAGCGGATGAAAACCGATGATCACAAACGGGATATACCAGATATCGCGGTAAAGAATTTCAAACCAACCCTGTCTCAACGCGATGGCAAAACTCAGATGTTTTCCTGAATGATGATTCACGTGTCCTGTCCAGAGCAGTCGGATTTTATGGCTTAAACGGTGATGCCAGTAAAATCCGAAATCCTGAACAATCAGAACCAACAGCCAAAGCCACCAGTGTTCGAGATTCCATTTCCACGAAAGCAGATTCGACAGATCACCAACTCCGAATATATCTGTTAATCTGAAATTATTATAGAACCAGAAAAAATAGGAAATGGAAATTGCTTTCATTCCGAAATCAAGAAAAACCGCACCCAAACCTAAACCAATGCTTGAAAGTTCGTCGTTAATGAGTTTTTTTGTGAATATTTTCTGCGGAATCTGATACAGCAGCGTTTCTCCAAGAATCAAAAGGATGAATCCGGGAATAAAATACGTTACCGGATCTGTAAAATCCAACGGACTGAACAATCCAAGTTCGTGGAAAAACTGTGTAACCTGCTCTTTCAAACCAATAAATTTCAAAAACTAAAGTAGTGATTTTTTTAGTTTGGAAAAGGAAAGTCCTCAGCTTCAAATAAGATTGATTTTCCGTTTTCAAATCCGTATTTTTGCAGCATGATAAACGCTGATCAGTTTAAAGACGCACAGTCCCGCATTGAGGACCTTCATAAATATCTTCAGATCGAGAAAAAGAAAATCGAGATTTCCAATGACGATGAAAAAACCGCTGCACCGGAATTTTGGGACAACCCAAAAGAAGCCGAAACGTTTCTGAAACAGCTTCGTTCCAAGAAAAAGTGGGTGGAAGATTACGAGGAAATCAATACTCAGTTCGAAGATTTACAGGTTTTGGCTGAATTCGCAAAAGAAGACGCTGATTCCGAAAAAGAACTCGATGAGCAGTTTCCGACTTTGGTTGAAAAAATCGAAGATCTGGAATTCAAAAATATGCTTTCCAACGAAGGTGATGAACTTTCTGCAGTTTTGCAAATTACAGCCGGAGCGGGAGGAACAGAAAGCTGCGACTGGGCTTCAATGCTGATGAGAATGTACACAATGTGGGCAGAAAAACAGGGTTACAAAATCCGCGAACTGAATTTTCAGGAAGGCGACGTTGCAGGAGTAAAAACCGTTACGCTGGAAATTGACGGCGAATTCGCTTTCGGTTATCTGAAAGGCGAAAACGGCGTTCACCGTTTGGTGAGAATTTCTCCGTTCGATTCCAATGCGAAGCGCCACACGAGCTTCGTTTCGGTTTACGTGTATCCGTTGGTGGACGACACGATTGAAATCAACATCAATCCGGCCGATATTTCCTTTGAAACGATGCGATCTTCCGGAGCAGGTGGACAGAACGTTAACAAAGTTGAAACAGCGGTTCGTCTTCGCCACGCTCCTACCGGAATTATTATTGAAAACTCCGAATCGCGTTCTCAACTTCAGAACAAGGAAAAAGCGATGCAGTTACTGCGTTCAAGATTATACGAAATTGAGTTGGAAGAACGCATGAAAGCGCGCAACGAAATCGAGGCCAACAAGATGAAAATTGAATGGGGAAGCCAAATCCGGAATTATGTAATGCATCCTTACAAACTGGTGAAAGACGTACGAAGCGGACATGAAACTTCCGATGTTGATGCCGTGATGAACGGTGATTTAACGCCGTTTCTGAAAGCTTATTTAATGGCGGACGGAACTGCAGTTTCGGAGGATGATTTAGAATTTTAAAAAAACAACATTGTGAATATTGATCTTTCAGGAAAAAAAGCTTTGGTTGGAGCAGCTTCCGACGGAATTGGAAAAGCGATTGCTGAGCAGTTCGCGAAATCCGGAGCGAGTGTTGTGATTGTCGCAAGAAATGAAGAAAAACTTCAAAAAGTCTGCGAAAATCTGGACAATTCGAAAGGTCAGGAACACAGTTATCTCGTTGTTGATTATTCTGATTTAGAAGGCGCGAAAAAAGTATATCAGGATTTCTTCGCAAATAATTCGATAGATATTTTGGTGAACAATACGAACGGACCGAAACCCGGAAATGCACTTTCCAAGACGATGGATGAATATCAACAGGCGTTTGATCTTCTTTTTCAGCACACTGTTTTTCTAACGCAGCTTGCTTTGCCGGAAATGCAGAAAAACAAATTCGGAAGAATTATTAATGTCGCTTCAAAATATGTGAAACAGCCATCGGATTATCTGGTTTTGAGCAACACGATGCGAATTGCGATGACGAGCTGGATGAAATCACTGTCGAAAATGGTGGCAAAAGATAATGTGACGGTAAACACGGTTCTGACCGGACTTTTCGATACGGAAAGAATGAAAAGTCTTTATATGGGCGATGCAGAAAAACTGAATATTTCTCCTGAAGAAGCCAAAGAAAAAATGCTTTCTCAAACTCCGATGAAACGTGCAGGAAATCCTGAAGAATACGGTTTTCTCGCTACATTTTTAGCTTCTGATTTGTCGGGTTATTTAACAGGCGCAACCATTCCTTTAGATGGCGGTCATTCCGATTTTATCTGATTTACTCTTTCTTCGGTTCCTCATGATGAAAACCAATTGAGCGGCGCGGTTTTTCTACAACCTGATACGCTTTCAGCTCTTTTTTTAGCGCTTCAATGCGGCGTGAGAAAACATCATAATCATTCGCGGAAACTTCCATAATAAACTGCTGTACAGAATTCAGATATTCGTCGGTAAGTTTACTTGCCGCTTCCACAAAACTGTTTTCAAGAATGCTTTTATCGATGCGGAAACTGTGCGTTTTTACTTTCAGAAACTGGTTGCGAAGACGCTTTTTAATTCCCTGCGTAAAATCAATTACCATCGTGTTGCTGAACAGTTTCATTCGTGACGAAATTTCCTGCCAATACGGTTTGTGATCGGCATCGTTGAACTCCAGAATTTTCATCAGAACAGCGTCTTTTTCCAGATCTTTGGTAAGGTAGCGCAGAATCATCTGCGAACGTTCATCCCGATTCGGAGGAAAAACCGGAATTTTCACATCAAATCTTCCCGGCGCAAAAACTTCACTGTCCATTCCTTTCAGATTATCGGCTGCAACCAGCATCAGCAAATCTTCGTTCACAAAACGGTGAATGCTGTGAAGAATGATTTCCTTTGTTTCTTCATTCTGCGAGTTCTGATTTTCAGTTGAAGAACGTTCTTTGGCAATTTCATCGAAATTTTCGAGGAACAGCAACACTTTGTCTTCCTTCATCATCGCAGTCAGAAAATCATTGAAACTGGTTTTCTCACCATTGATGAACGAAGTTCCGAGATAGGAATTTTTCACTTCCTTGAATTCGTAATCGATGATTTCTGCAATTTTTCTTGCCCAGAAAATTTTTCCGCTGCCTTTCGGTCCGTACAGAATAATTCCGGCCGGTTTGTAAATGCCCCAATCTGTCGCCTGTTGCTCATCAATAAACGGATTCAGCATTTCCGTGATGTAAAAATACAGATCTCTGTAACCGATGAAATCGCGTTGCGCCAAAGGTGTTTTGTTACCGAAATAATCGTAGACAAAATTGTAGTTTCCGCCCAATTCATGGTCGATTCCGTAGCTGGAAATCGAAGATTTGTACATTCCGTTTTCGAAAAGATTCGGTTTCTGTTTCTTGATCACCTCCTCCACTTTTTCTACGGGCTGATTGATTTCTGTAGCAATCTGTTCCGTGGTTTTGGCTTCTACCAAGTCTTTTTCGTAGCTCAGAAGAAACTTTTTGTTTTCTCGTGCGAATTTCAGAAAGTCTTCTTTCACTTCCATATTCGGATAAAGACATTCGGAAAGTTCGAGGTCGAAATCTTCGATAAACTGTTTGATGCTGTATGTGGAAACGCCCAGTTCGAGGGCCAATTCTGTAATTTTCATTGATGAAATTTAGTAAAGATGATTAAAGGTAACAATTTCCAACAAAAACCGTGCTTTGTTTCGGTGACGGCTTTCTAGCCCTGATTGAAATGAAAATCCTTTTTTGTGAGAGGATATGCCGAACAAAAAAGATTGCAATGTAAAGCAGGTTCCCGGCTCCTAAATTTCTGAATTGTATTGATGAAAACTGACAATGATTTTCTACGATTTCCATGACAAAAATAGCTGCAAAATATCCCTGAAAATCCTTAAATTTGCGTCTTATCAAAAGCTTACAGCATAATGCGTAACGCTTAAAGCAAAAGAATATGACTTCACAACAGATACGCCAACAGTTTTTAGATTATTTTAAAAGTAAACAGCATCTCATCGTGCCTTCTGCGCCGATTGTTCTGAAAGACGATCCAACTCTGATGTTTTCGAATTCGGGAATGACGCAGTTTAAGGATTATTTTTTGGGTTACAAAGAGCCAAAATCTCCGCGAATTGCCGATACACAGAAGTGCTTGAGGGTTTCCGGAAAGCACAATGATTTGGATGATGTTGGCCGCGATACGTATCACCACACGATGTTTGAGATGTTGGGAAACTGGTCTTTCGGCGATTATTTTAAGAAAGAAGCGATTGAATTTGCGTGGGAACTGTTGACTGAAGTGTATGGAATTCCGAAGGAAAACCTTTATGTGACTATATTTGAAGGTGATTCTTCCGAAAATCTGGAGCGTGACCAAGATGCTTACAATTTCTGGAAAACACATATTGCGGAAGACCGCATTATCAACGGAAACAAGAAAGACAATTTCTGGGAAATGGGCGAAAGCGGACCTTGCGGACCGTGTTCTGAAATTCACGTGGATCTGCGCTCTGATGAGGAAAAAGCAAAAGTTTCCGGACTGGATTTGGTAAATAAAGACCATCCTCAAGTTGTGGAAATCTGGAATCTCGTTTTCATGGAATTCAACCGTAAAGCGGATGGAACTCTGGAAAAACTTCCTGCGCAACACGTTGATACCGGAATGGGCTTTGAACGTCTGTGTATGGCGCTTCAGGGAAAATCTTCAAATTACGATACTGATGTTTTCACGCCGCTGATTGCCAAAGTGGAAGAACTTTCCGGAAAAAAATATGAAGGAATTTTAGAAAACGAAAAAGACATCGCAATTCGCGTTGTGGTGGATCACATTCGTGCGGTTTCATTTGCGATTGCGGATGGACAGTTGCCTTCCAACGGTGGCGCTGGGTACGTAATCCGCAGAATTCTGAGACGTGCAATTTCGTATTCTTACCGGTTTTTGGGAATGAAAGAACCTTTCCTTTATCAGTTGGTGGACGTTCTGAAAAACCAAATGGGCGAATTTTTCCCTGAGATGGTGAAACAGTCAGGTTTGGTTTCTGAAGTGATTAAAGAAGAGGAACATTCTTTCCTTAGAACGATTGAAACCGGTTTGGTTCGATTGGATAACATCATCAAAGAAACTCAAAGCAAAGGCGAAAAAGTGTTGCCTGGTGCGGAAGTTTTTGAATTGTATGACACATTCGGTTTTCCTGCTGATTTATCAAGAATTATTGCTGAAGAAAAGCAGTTGACCGTTGATGAAAAAGGTTTTGAAGCCGAAATGGAAAAACAGAAACAGCGTTCCAAAAAAGATTCGGCTGCGAAAGTTTATGACTGGGTTGTTCTGGAAGAAAAGCCGGAAACATTTGTCGGATACGACCAAACTTCAAGCGAAACTTATATTACGAGATATAGAAAAATTGAAAATAAAGACGGTGAATTTTATCAGATTGTGCTGAACAAAACACCGTTCTATCCTGAAGGTGGCGGACAAATCGGTGACAAAGGAATTCTGATTCCGAGTTATGCGGAACATTTTGATATTTCGAAGCCGGAAATGTACAATGTGAAGGACAATCCGGAAGTGATTGAAGTTCTCGATACCAAAAAAGAAAACAACCTGATTATTTCTTTAATCAAAGAACTGCCGAAAGATGCAGGAGCTGTTTTCTACGCAAAAGTAAACGCGAAAGACCGCAGAAATACGCAGGCAAACCACTCTGTAACGCATTTGCTTCACGAAGCTTTGCGCGAAGTTTTGGGAACTCACGTGGAACAGAAAGGTTCTTATGTTGGTCCGGATTATCTGCGTTTCGACTTCTCGCATTTTTCGAAAATGAATGAAGATGAACTCGCTTTGGTTGAGGAAAAAGTGAATCATAAAATCAAAGAAAATATTGCTCTTGAAGAATTCCGCGACCTTCCGATTGCTGAAGCGCAGGAGAAAGGTGCGATGATGCTTTTCGGGGAAAAATACGGCGATCACGTGAGAATGATTCAGTTTGGAAGCTCAAAGGAATTGTGTGGCGGAACGCACGTAAAATCAACCGGAGAAATCGGGCATTTTAAAATTTCGTCTGAAAGTTCGACTGCAGCCGGAATCCGAAGAATTGAAGCGATTTCCGGAGATAAATCCAACGAATATTTTCAAAGTTTGGAAAAGCAGATTTCTGAATTTTCTCAATTATTGAAATCCAAAGATCTGTCAAAATCGGTTGAGAAATTAATTTCCGAAAATGCTTCATTAAGATCTGAAGTGGAAGCTTTGAAAAAAGAAAAAGCGCAGGGCGAAACTGCCAACTGGAAAAACGATTTTGTGGAGAGCGGCGACAAAAAACTGCTCGTGAAAAAAGTCTCGATGGATGCAGGAAGCGTAAAAGACATTGTGTTCCAACTGAAAAAAGAAATCCCGAATTCGGTTACAATCATTATTTCTGATGCTGGAGAAAAACCGATGATTACTGTTGGTGTTTCTGCCGACCTCGAAGCCAAATACCACGCCGGAAATATCGTGAAAGAACTCGCGAAAGAAATTCAGGGTGGCGGCGGCGGAAATCCGGGCTTTGCAACTGCAGGCGGAAAAAATCTGGCCGGAATTGATGCAGCGGTGGAGAAAGCGAAGGCTGTTTAATTACGGATTAGAAATTACGAATTACGAACCTCTCATTTTTTGGGAGGTTTTTTGTTGAATATTATTCTTGATGAAAAGATGGTTTTAGTCAATATATAATAGATGAAACGCGACCAGCGAAACTGTACGATCAGAATTATGAATATTTTAAATCGTTGGGGTTTCCAGAGATTTGAAATACTCAATTTTTAGGAATTATGGCCCTTTTTACTACTATACGCTGTCAGGCTGAGGCTAAGCCTGCGCTACAGGCAAAATTCAATAAAAAAACTTTTTCGGCGGGCGCTGCGCGCCCGCCGAAACTTCAGGTTAAAACCCTTACTCTACTTTTGCAACTTTAATTCAAGATCAATAGAAAATCAATAACAGTCGGCTTTCTGTTCACATAAGCGGTGTTTTGCTACGCAATTCTTAAATAAAAAGTTTTCTTCCGTTAAAATTAAATTCATATGCAAAGAATAGTTTTGTGCAAATCTAAAATCAGAAAAAATGAAAATCACAAAAACTGTTGCTTTGTTCCTTTTCGGAGCTTTCGCTTTACAAAGCTGTAATGATGAGCCCGGGAACGCCAATGAAGCAGTAAATGAGAACATCCAGTTCGCGAACCGTTCTGTAGAACCGGCGTTTGTTTACCCAATGCCTGGATTCGAAAATCTTGCCATCAACACATTAATTTCGAGTTCTGACGTACTTACGGGAACTCCAAACTTTGTTTTTGCGGGGCAGCCGGACGGAATGGGAATTATGAAAGATCCGAATTCAGACGGTTATTTAATGATTACCAATCACGAAATTACACAGTCGGTTTCCAGAGTTTATCTGGACAAAGCATTTAAACCTTTCAAAGGTGAATATATCCTGAACGGAATCGGCGGAATGACAAGACTTTGTTCTGCAACACTGGCAAAGCCGGAAATTCACGGTTTCAGCGCATTCCTTACTGCTGGTGAATCCGGACAGGAATCCATGGTTCATGCTATCAATCCGCTTGCTCCAGCTTCTGCAGCTTCAGATCAGTCCAGAGTGAAGCCGGCGCTTGGAAAAGCTTCAATGGAAAATGCAGTACCGCTTCCGAAAGACGTTTCCAACGGAAAAACATATATTCTTATCGGAGAAGACCAGTCCTACTCTTCTTCTCACCAGTCTGCAGGACAGCTGATCATGTATGTAGCTGATACACAGGGAGATCTTGACAACGGTAAACTGTATGCACTTAAAAGAACCAACAGCGATTATACTGAAACCAATATGACAAAAGGAAATCAGTATGATGTTGAGTTCGTTGAGATTCCAAACGCAAAAAATTTAACCGGAGCGCAAATTAATCAGGTAAATCTTGATAACAAAGCCATCCGTTTCTCAAGAGTTGAAGATGTTGATTACAGAAAAGGCGCAGGAAAAGGAAGAGAAATCTATTTCGTTGCCACCGGAGAATCTTCCAACGGTGTTGATCCGAAACCGGGCTTAACCATGTGGGGAAGAATGTACAAACTGGTACTGAATGAAAACAACATGCTTACAGGAAAGCTTGAAGTGGTAGCTGAAGGTGATTCGCAGCCGGGACAGAATCTTATTAATCCTGATAACGTGTCTGTAACAGAAAACTATGTTTACATTCAGGAGGACGGTGATTCCTACTATCAGGCAGCCACGCACGATTCTTACATTTGGCAGTACAAAATTTCTGATAAAACGTACAAACCATGGCTGAACATGAAACACAACAGAACAGATGCGGCTTGGCAAACCGCTTACAACCAGTCCGGAAATCTTCAGAAATTCGGTTCATGGGAGTTTGGTGCAATGGAAGATATTTCTGATATCATTGGTGTTCCGAATACATTTATGGTAAACATTCACTCGCATACATGGCAGAAAGATGCATTTAAAAATGCTGACGGCGCCGGTGTAAATACGAACAAAGAAGGTGGACAGGTGGTCATCATCCGCAATGTTCAGAGATAACAGCAACTATTTTTATTCCCTAAAGTGTCAGCAGAATTCTGCTGATGCTTTTTTATATTATGAAGTATTTAAAAGATAACTTTATTGTCCTAATCCTACTGATTGCCGCCTGTGCAACAGCTTTTACTTACCTCTCGAAGAAAAATGTCATTAAAGCCATTGACGACGATCTTCCTGCGGTTAAAAATGAAATTCTGAAAGTTAATTCTGCTTTTAAAATTCAGACTGATCAGTTAATAGAACTTACCGAGAACGGAGCTTCTCCAGAAATCATTAAAGATAAATTTGATCAGCTGCGCATCACTTACAAGAAAATGGAATGGGCAGTTGAATATTTCCTGCCTCATTCAGCGCGGTTTATCAACGGACCTGCTCTTCCTGAAATTGAATTTGCCGAGCATATTGTAATTGATGCCGAAGGACTTCAGCTTCTGGAAGAACTGATTTATGATGACCCAAAAGCCAACAGAGAGGAAATCATCCGTAACCTTAAAAAAATGCTGAACAAAAGTGGAACCATCAAAACCAATTTCAATACCATTACGGTAAACCGTGCTCAGGTTTTTGATGCACTCCGGCAGGAAATTTTCAGGATTTCAAGTCTTGGCATTGCCGGTTTTGACACGCCTGTTTCCGGAAATCACTTAAAAGAAATGCCCTTCGCACTGCAAAGCATCGCGAAAACACTTAATCTGATTTCAACGAGGAAAAGTATAGCTCTAAGCAGCATCAACACTGAAATAAAGTCTGCCGAACAGATTCTGAACAAAAACACCGATAAAAATACGTTTGATTATCTGAGTTTTATCTCGAACCGTCTGAACAGGATTTCTGAACTGCTTCTTCAGTTCCGTAACGAACAGCAGATTGAAACGGTAAACGTTACTTCTGCACTTTCCAAAAATGCCGGAAGCTTCTACGACAGAAATGCTTTTGACGTCAATGCTTTTGTTCCGGGAGAAAAATTTGAGTATTCTGCAGAAAAAGCACAACTTGGAAAGACACTTTTCAATGATCCAAGACTCTCAAGAGACCAAACACGCAGCTGTGCCACCTGCCATAATGCTGACAAAGCGTTTACAGACGGACTTGCGCGGTCGCGATCTCTGGAAGACAATCCGCTTCAGCGAAATTCGCCATCACTGAATTATGCTTCACTGCAGCACGGACAGTTTTGGGATATGCGGAACGAAGATCTGGAAGGCCAAAGCTCTGAGGTAATCACAAACAAGGATGAAATGCATGGCGATCTTGAGGAAATTATTGGACGTATCAACGAAAACCCCGCTTATCTGAAAGCATTCAAAGCAATTTACAGAACGCCAAAAGCAGAAGTTTGGCAGATGCAGAATCTTCTGGCAACGTACATCCGTTCTTTGGCAACTTTCAGTTCCGGTTTTGATGATTATATGCGCGGAAACAAAAATGCTCTGAACGCCAGTCAGAAAGAAGGTTTTAATCTGTTCGTCGGTAAAGCTAAATGTGCAACCTGTCATTTTCTTCCGCTTTTCAACGGAACGGTTCCACCCAATTACACCAAAACAGAACAGGAAGTGTTAGGCGTTGCAAAAGACGGAAGCAACAGAAAAATGGATAACGATCCTGGTCGCGGAAGATTCCACGAAACGGTGAGTTTCCTGCAGCATTCCTTTAAAACTCCGACAGTGAGAAACATAAGCAAAACAGCGCCGTATATGCATAACGGCGGTTACCGAACGCTTGAAGAAGTAATGCATTTTTACAACGAAGGCGGTGGAAAAGGCCTCGGCTTTTCTGTTGAGAACCAAACCTTACCGGAAGACAAACTGAATCTTTCTGATAAGGAAATAAAACAGATTATTGAGTTTATGGAAGCGCTGGACGACCGTTGATTGGAGGTTTTTTAAAAATCTGACGATTTGAAAATTATAGAGAGGATTTCGGCGCGGCTTTGCCGCGCCGAAATCCTTTTACAAAGCTTCTTATCTATAAAAACAGTTTCGGGGGGGGGGGGGGGGGCGGCGG
>JAEXBA010000053.1 GCA_023457935.1 Bacteroidota bacterium
GATTCTGCGCATTTCCGTCCCAACCGGGATTGAAAGTGAGCCAGTTTCCTTCAAACATTCCCTGAAAAAGCCCGATTACTGCGGCTCCGTTTTTCAGAATAACCCAGTTTTGATCGATATTTCCGCCCTTATGCGTGAATCCCAGTTTTTCATAAAACTCCAGTGCTTTATGAATATCCTTCACGGAAAGACTCACCGAAAATGCTCCTAATTCCATACTTATTTTAATTTTTCTTTAGAGAAACCGCTAATTTCCAACCTACCAAAACCAGCAACCAAACGAGAATTCCACAGATCCAGAACCAAATTGGCGACGGAATGGTGATCATCATGTAAATAGAAGTGATGAGGAAAATTATTCCGATGATAATGGCGTAGATTTTCTTTCTGTCGTTCGCAATTAAAGTGGATAAAAACCCTCCTGTTAAAGCGCCGGCTGCGTAGGAAATGATGACGAAGAACACCGCCATGAACGGCGCGCTTTCAACATATTTTGAAATATCTTCCGGATTTTCAGGATTGGCTCCTGCCGGAAGCGGATAAATCGAATGACCAAGTGCCTGTACCGCTCCTACTGCAAAACCTGCCGCAATCATTCCAACAGCTACAGCAAGAATTTTTCTTAAAATCTCCATCTTTTAATTTTTTTTCTGATTGTTGCTCCAAGAAGTTCTGAAATTCATTGTACCGTCGTAGCTTTTCCAGTTTCCGGTAAACTGAATGAATTCTGCTTCAATCTGCTGAGACTTTCTGTTCCACTTAAAATTATAGACAAATTTTCCGGTGAACAGGCCGGAATGTGTTCCTTTCGGCTCCTCAGCAAGTTCATAAGAACCGTAAACGGTGCTTCTTCGCTTTCCGTCGCGGTACTTGGTAATGCTCATTTTCCCTTCAAACTTTGTGAGATTACTTCCATCCACCAAAGTATTTCCGGCAACGAAATATTCCTGATCGTTTTTTTTGTCCTGTTCTGAAACGCTAATTCTCACTTTCACTGAAGCTTGATCAAGGTTTCCGACATACGGTTTAGAATCATTAAGCCAGACTTTTTCAATATTCGGCATCTGCGAAAAGGCAAAAGACGAAATAAGCACGAACAGTAAAAATATTTTCTTCATATTATAATTTTAAACGCCAAACTGAGCGAGATGATGATTGAGGTGTTTTGCCAGCATATTGTTCCATTCCTGCGCAGTCATTTTCCCAAAGCTTGAATTTTCTTTTCCTTCAAAAGCTTCGCGTCCCAACTGCTGGACACGCTGAATGTTACCGATGAGTTTCTTTTTCTCTTCTTCGAAATTTCTTTGGTTTGGAATGATGAACACCGGACTGGTCGGCATACTTTGCTTATACGGCTGTTCGCTCACCACTTTTCCTTTCACAAAATTCTGAAGCATAAATTTCATCAGGAAATTCGGTTTTTTCTGCTTTTCAGGTTCGAAAATAAAAGAATACGCCACATTCATATGTGCCAAAACCTGATCAACAGTCATTTTTCCCCATTTCCTCTGGGTTTCCGGCGTAAGCTGATTGATGCGGTTGATATAACTTTGAGCAGTCTTCGCGTCAAAGATGTTCTCCATAGTTCAGTTTAATTTTAAAAGCAAATATAGCCAAGTTCTTTTAACCGATGAAATTAAAGTAAATCTGTTAAGATTAAAAACTTCAGAATCAGCAATAAAAAAACCGAAGCTCTCAACTCCGGTTCATGTGGTGTCCTGAAAATATCAGTTTGCTTTATCTTTTTTCAGGAATTTTGCATTAATGAATTCCCAAACCATCGGCAACAGGGAAATACCGATAATTCCGAAAATTACGGTTTCAAAATTCTCTTTAACAATCGGAATATTCCCAAAGAAATAACCCATCAAAGTCAGTCCGAAAACCCAGACAAATGCGCCGATGACATTGTACTTAATAAAGGTTGAATAATTCATGGAACCGATTCCCGCAACAAACGGCGCAAAAGTTCTTACAATAGGAACGAAACGGGCGATGATTATCGTTTTTGGGCCGTTTTTATGATAGAAATCCTGTGTCTGCTCGATGTATTTCCGGTTTACCAAAGGTTTACCGCGAAACTTAATTCCGAGCATTTTCAAGCCGACATTTTTTCCCAAATAATAATTGAGCGTATCTCCTAAAATTGCGGCAACAGTGAGCAATCCCAAAACCAGCCAAAGATTCAGACTGGCTGTTTCGCCATCCGCTCCGATGACTCCGGCACAAAAAGCTCCGGCTGCAAAAAGAAGCGAATCACCGGGAAGAAAAGGCATAACCACGAGTCCGGTTTCTACAAAAATAATGAGAAACAGAATGAGGTAAATCCAAACGCCGTAATCCACAATCATCGTGTGAAGGTGTTGGTCGAGGTGAAGAAAAAAATCGAGAACCGACTGTAAAATTTCCATAAGTATTGGTCAGAATTTCAAGCTGCAAAAATAAGAATAATAAACGGTTACAGAAAATCCGCTCCAATTCTGAAGCGGATTTCCCGTAATTCGTAATTCATAATTCGTAATTATTCTGAAATAGAAACTTTCGTTCCTTTCGTATGTGCTTTCATCTGCGGCGCGTAATAATTCTGCAGCGTTGAAATTCCGTTGCTGAACGTTCCCGATGCATTGCAGACCAAATCGTATTCGAAGACATATTTTCCTTTCGGCATGTACTGAATATAGAAATTGGTTGAAGCATCTTTTGTACTTTGATAATAACCCAGATTATTTTTCCACTGATAACCGGAAATCACATCCAAAGGTTCAAAACCTGCAGCACGCATATCTTTCAGGTGAATGAATTCCATATTTCTGTCGGTGTTCAGAATCATTCTTACGGTTACTTTATCGCCAACTTTCAATGGAGTTGCTGAAGTAATTTGTTTCAATTCTTCCCCATTTTCAGTCTTGATTTTTTTATACAGTTCTTTCGTGATGGAAATATAGGTTTCGGAAGATTTTATTTTATCCAGATCTTCGTAGTATTGCCAGAAAACTCCGCCCTGAACAATTCCCGGACCGGGTTTCGTAACGGTAACCGTTCCTAAATTTCTGTCAATGTTTTCCGGTTTTACAGAAGACTTTACGTAACCTGTTGCTTTCGTGTCCGGATTTTCCAGCGTTTTTCCGCCCCAGACAATTGTTGCTTTGTCTGATTCAATTCCTGTCCAGGATTTTCTGGAATTCAAAATGGTGTAAATCACTTCTGCAGTGCTTCTTGATGTATCCCAATTTGAAACTTCTTTCTGCGTAATCAGCCAGATTTTCATTTCCTCAATGAAATTTTCGTCTGTCGTAAGTTTGTTAAACGCTTCCAAAGCTCCGGCGTGATTCACCGTTTTGGAAGAATACCATCCCCAATCATTCAGGTTCTGTTTCCAGTAAACGCCCTGTGTTTCGGTGTTGGTGGAGGTTTCTTTCAGATACGTCATTAATTTATTGGAAAGATTTGTGAGTTTGTAATGATCAAACAATAATGCTGCTCTGTGCAAACCGAAGAATGTAAAATCTTTGATGTCGGCTCTCGGCGCTTTCTGAATTACCAAAGTTTTCAGCTGTGCTCCTTTTCCTTTCAATGGATGCTGATTTTCCCAGTAATGACGCGTGTCAAGATAATCCAAAACGAAATTATTCCACACGTTTTCGCGTTTTACGTCCCAATATTTATTCACTTCATTATCAACGTAAGAAACCAGTTTTGAAACCATCTCTTTCTGTTCTCCGCTTTGATAATCTGCAAGATTTCCTTTCAGCCATTCATTGATTCGGCCTAAATTTTTCAGAATGTACAGTGAAGTATAATATGAACTCGGATAACCTGGATGCCACGAAAATCCACCATCCGGATTCTGCAGTTTTTTCAGATCGTCCCAATCCTGATTGATGGAATTCCTCATGTTATTCGCATCAAAAATTCTCGCCAGTTTCTGCATCTGTTCCGTTTCATTTTTACTTTCCAAAACCCACGGCGTTTCTTCGAGCAACAGCTGTTTCAGTTCCTGATTTTTTTCCAGATTCGAAGTCAGTAAACCTTTGTCCTGATATTCATCAAAAACAGTTTTCATTCTCGGATTGGCTT
>JAEXBA010000054.1 GCA_023457935.1 Bacteroidota bacterium
AGTTAACACACAGCAAATTACGAAATTTGCAACTATTAGGAAAGCCTCGGCTTTCCTTTTTTTGCATAAAAAAGGCTATCTCTCTTTTGAGACAGCCTCTTTTTTATGCACATTCTTAAAATTCGTAATTTTGTCATTCTGTATTGATGATGAAAAAAGTTTTGCTTCTGATTGCTGTTATCGGTCTTATTTATTCCTTTTCGGATAATGAAAAGTTGTATTACGGCTATTCCAAACTGGAACTTCGCGACCGTTACGGCAGCGGAAATCCGGATTTATGGCCGGAAGCATTGCTGTTTGAGGAAGCAAGAGAAGGTTTCCGCGATGTAGGAGTTCTGCCGGAAGTTAAATATCCCGCAACCAATCCTTATTCGAAAGAAAAGGAGGAACTCGGAAAACTGCTTTTTTTTGATCCGCGTCTTTCAAAATCGAGTCAGATTTCCTGTGCAAGCTGTCACGATCCGGAACTGATGTGGGGCGATGTGCGCCGCGTTTCGTACGGTCACGACCGCCAGCTTGGCAAAAGAAATACACCTACAATTTTAAACGTTGCTTTTGCTGACGAGTTTTTCTGGGATGGCCGCGCTTCAACGCTGGAAGCTCAGGTGAAAATTCCGGTGGAAAATCCTGTGGAAATGAACATGCATTCACGGTTAGCTGTGAAAAGTATCAGGAGAATTAAAGGTTATCAGCCTTACTTTATTAAAGCATTTGGTGATAAAAAAGTCACGGAAGAAAGAATTGCCAAAGCGATTGCGACATTTGAAAGAACCTTGGTAAGTCCAAAATCAAAATTCGACCGTTTTATTTCTGGTGAAAAAGATCTTTTTACGGATTCTGAAGTTCGCGGACTGCACTTTTTCAGAACCAAAGCCAACTGCATCAACTGCCACAACACACCTTATTTTTCAGACAATAAATACCACAATCTTGGACTTACCTTATTAGGAACCGAAGACGAGGATTTGGGAAGATATGATACAACCAAAAATCCTGAGGACGTCGGCAAGTTCAAAACTCCTACTTTAAGGGAAGTTTCGAAAACCGGACCGTACATGCACAACGGAATGTTTGCCGATCTTCGCGAAGTTCTTGAAAAATACGGTGACGGAATGGACGATGAAAAAATAACCGTAAAAGGAGCGCTGGTTTCGAAAAAATCAAACATGATTGAACCTTTTATGACTGACGAAACCGAACTGGAAGACATTGAAAACTTCCTGAAAACACTTCACAGTTATAAAGAAAAAATCCGGCCGCCTGTATTACCAAAAAAATAATTATTTTTGCCACTATGAAAAAAATACTTGTATTGATGATGATTGGGTTTTCTGTTAGCATTTTTGCCCAGATGCCAACCAAGATTAAAGAAGCTTTGCCTGGAACCGAATACGGAGCAGGTGTTGCTGATGATATTACATTCAACGTGCAGAGCCCGGATCAGGTGATTGCAGCGCTTGAAAATGCCGAAGACCTAAAAGATGTAATCATTCAGGCAGATGTAACTGCAGTTTGTGAGAAAAAAGGATGCTGGCTGACGTTGAGAAATTCTAAAGACAAAACTGTAATGGTGAAAATGAAGGATTATGCATTTTTCCTTCCGATGTCTGCAGTAGGTAAAACTGTTTTGCTTCACGCCGATGCGAGCAAAAAAGTAACTTCCGTTAAAGAACTGCAGCATTATGCTGAAGACGCAGGAAAATCCAAAGAGGAAATTGCGAAAATTACACAGCCGGAAACAGAAATCAGGGTTTTGGCAAAAGGAATTAAGGTGATTAAGTAAGCTTAACTTTATTTTGAAAAACAGAAGAGAGGCATTTGCTTCTCTTTTTTTATTTTCATTGAATTTGAAATTGAGAAAGTCGCCCCTTTGATGATGATTATTTGTTAAGGTTAAATTTGTTTTGTTGATTTTTTAATATTATTTAATTCTTTCATAAATATCTGTAAAAACCAGGAAAAAGTGTTGATTTTGGCACACTTGTAGGATAGTTTCTTTCAGAACTTTTAAATTAGAAAAAATGAAAAGAATCTTTACAATTTCAGCAGTGGCTTTTTCTATGTTAGTTTTTGCGCAGGAAGCGGGAAGAGCCGGAGAGCTTTTGAAAAATGAAGCAAGCAGAACCGAAATGCAGTCTCAGAGAAGAGAGGCCACAGGAAACAGAAGCAGCCAGTCTGTTCGCAATAACGGCAGTACAGGAGTAATCAACAATTCAGATTACAGAAATAAAAATACCGGCAATAAAACGCAGAATGCCGCCAAATATCAGTGGAACTATAATTACGGTTATTCTGAAGTTTTTCTGAGAATTCCGGAGCGCGGATATTTCACAGTGGAAGTCGGCGATCAAATGATGAGCAATGCTTCCGGGAAATTCAGGTTTTTTGATCTGGCTTCAGGAACAATTCCGGTTTCCATCTACGAAAACGGTTATCTGATTTACAGAGCCAGAGTGAACGTGCGTAACAACTCCAGAATGGTTCTCGATTTTTTCACCGATTACGGACTGTATCTTTTGGACACCGTTCCCGTTGGAAATCAGGCGTACGGATTCAATCAGTGGGATGATGTCTGGAATAATCCTTACGGAAACAGCGGAAGTAATTACGGTTACTATAACGGAATGAACAGCAACAGTTTTTCAGCGTTTATGAATGCTTTTACAAAGCTGAGCTTCGACAGAGACAGAACAGCTTTCCTGAATTCTCAGGCCCGCAATGCAGTTTTTTCAGCTTCTCAGATTAAGAAGATTCTGGAAGTCTACAGTTTTGATAAAGACCGTCTGCAAGCCGCAAAATTACTGTACAGAAGCTGCGGTGACAAGAGCAATTTCTTCATTGTTTATGACACCTTTGATTTTGACAGAGACCGCCGTGAACTGATGCAGTATGTCGCCAATTCTTAAACAAGGTCTTACTTTAGATTTAGAGAAGCTTCGGCTTCTCTTTTTTGTTTATTTTTAATCAAAATTTTTATCAATGAGTGATTCCAAAGGAAAAGAAGTAAAAAACGGAGATCAGTGCAATGTGATTGGCGGAACACATAAAGGGAAATCAGGAAAAGTTGAAGATGTTAACATCAGCAAAACCGGACATATGACAGTTACGGTTAGACAGAATGATGATGTTCGGTTTAAAACCCTGGCGAAGAATATTGAAATCATTTAGTAAAAAGTTCAATTTAGATTAAGCTATCTTTGCACTATGAAAATCGGACAGACACAGACACTTAAAGTTTCAGAGAAAAATTCTTCAGGCTACATGATGGTTGATGAAACCGAATGGAAAGCATTTTTGCCTAAAATTTTTGTGCGCGAAGAAAAGGAAGAAGGCGATGAGATTGAAGTTTTTGTCTATCAGGACGACGGGAAGCTTAAAGCAACTACCGAACAGCCGCTTGCAGAAAGAGGTGAATTTGCGGTGATGACCTGCGTACAGTCGCTTCCAAGCGGAGCTTTTATGGATTGGGGAATCATCAAGGATCTTTTTATTCCATACAAGCAGCAGAAATCCAAGATTGTAGAGGGAAAAAGATATCTGGTTTACGTTTACATCGACGAACCTACCGGATTGATTACCGGAACCACAAAATTCAAGCGGAATCCGCAGTACGAAAATCTTCCGTTTGAAAAAGGCGACAAAGTGGATTTAATTCTGATGGGCGAAAGCGAACTCGGCTGGAATGTGGTCATCAATAAAAAATATATTGGCTTAATTTACGCTTCTGATGTTTTTAAAAAACTCTATCCTTTGTCTGATGAAATTGGTTTCATAAAAGAAATCCGCGAAGACGGAAAAATTGATGTTACACTTCAGCAGCAGGGTTACGAGCATATTGATGAATTCCAGAAAGTCATTCTTGAAAAGCTGGAAGAAAATTACGGACTGCTCTATCTTTCAGACAAATCCGAACCTGAAGAAATCAAAGCGGAACTGCAGATGAGCAAAAAGAATTTCAAAAAAGCAATTGGCGGACTGTATAAAGACAAAAAAATTGAGATTCAGGATGATAAAATCCGTCTGTTGTAAACTGTTAAATTCTCATAAGCTTCCAGAACCTGAGTGCTATTCTTTCCGCACAAGTAAAATCCAGTCGTCCTCAAGAAATTTATAACCAATATCATATACAAAACGGTATTCCGCACCGTTTTTATACACACGAAGCTGCGTGAAATAATCAAAATCAAAACCTTCTGCCGAAAGTTTGCTGCGTGTCGTTTTGGCTTTTCCTTCGTTAAAAGATACTTCAGAAAGTATACGGTGATTCCTGCGCAAACGGTTGTTAATGTTGCGCATAATACTCGAAGAATCGCTGTTCAGTTTGTTGTTGTAAGCGTTTCGGCAAGCGTCGTTACAGAATTTCTTGTCGCTTCTGCCGATGATTTTTTCGCCGCATTCAAGGCAGTTCATTTGTAATAGTTTTTATCAAATATAGCGATTATTTTTTGCGGAAATTATTTTTCTCAGCATTCATCAGCGCTCTGAAAGAATTGGCATTTTATTTAATTCTGCAACTTTTTTTTGCAGTTTTTTTCTTCTATTTTTACTGAAATTTCAATAAATTTTTAGTGTAATTTTTGTCTTTCATCTTGTCACTTTACTCTTGATTCTTGTAATATGTATTTAGTTTTTGATACCGAAACCACCGGCTTACCGCGTAATTTTGATGCTCCCGTTTCCGACAGTGATAACTGGCCGAGAATGGTTCAGATTGCGTGGCAGCTTCATGATGAAAACGGGAAACTTATTGAAAATCAGGATTATATTATAAAACCGGAAGGTTATGATATTCCGTTCAATGCATCAAGAATTCATGGAATTACAACCAAACTTGCTCAGGAAGAAGGCCGCGATCTGGAAGAAGTTCTTCAGGAATTCAACGAAGTATTGAAGAAAGCAAAATTCGGCGTCGGACAGAACGTTGAGTTTGATTATAAGATTGTCGACGCTGAATTTTTTAGAAAGCAGATTGCAAATGCTCTGGAAGAACTTCCACAGGCCGACACGATGATTTTCGGTACAGAATACTGCGCGATACCTTCTGGAAGAGAAGGTAAGTTCAAAAGTCCGAAGCTTGAAGAAATTTATGAAAAACTGTACGGTTATAAATTCGATGAAGCTCACAATGCGGCTGCCGACGTAAATGCGACGGCTCAGGTCTTTTTTGAAATGCTCCGGATCGGCGCCATCAACGCTTCTGATCTGAATATTTCCGATGAAGTCATTAAAAAATTCAGAACCGAAAATCCGAATCCCATCAAACCTTTCGGAATTGTCATCCGCAGACAGGTTACGGCCGGGAAGAAGAAAAAAACGGTTGATTTCGGGGATACACCTGAGGTGGAAATCGGAGATTACTTCAATTTTCACAATCACAGTATTTATTCGTCGCTGCAGTCGTCCACAAATCTTTCTGATTTGGTGAAGAAAGCTTTGGATAACAGTTTTCCGGCAGTTGGACTGGTAGATTTAGGCAATATGATGGGTGCGTTCAAGTTCGTCAGCGAGGTTGAAAAAGCGAACGGAAACATTAAGAAAGAACATCAGTCATATCTCGAAAATAAGCAGAAAGCTTTAGAAGAGGGAATGGAGTTTTCTGAACCTGAACCGAGAAAAGAACTCGTGCCGGTTCTGGGCTGTGAATTTTATATTTCCGACCGGCCGGAACAGAAACAGTTCACCAAAGACGATCCCGACCGAAGAACCAACGTTGTTTTGCTCGCAAAAAATTTCAACGGTTATAAAAATCTGGCAAAACTGTCGAGCCTGGGTTATGTGAATGGATTTTATTTCGGTGTTCCGAGAATTTCCCGCCAGATGATTGCAGAGTATAAAGAAGATCTCATTGCACTTACTGCAGGAACTTACGGTGATATTCCCAACACGATTTTAGAATTCGGTGAACAGAAAGGGGAAGAGCTGTTTAAGTGGTGGAAGGAAACTTTTGGTGATGATTTTTATGTTCAGATCCAGAATCATCAGGTGGAAGAAGAAGAGCATTTAAATGAAGTTTTACTGGAGTTTGCTGATAAATATGAAGTGAAAATCCTGGCTCAGAACGAGACTTTTTATACCGAAAAAGCCGATGCAAACATTCAGGATATTCTGTTCTGTATTAAAGACGGTGAAAAGCTGTCGAGTCCGGTGGGAAAAGGTTTCGGAAAAAGAAGAGGATTGCCTTCGCAGGAATATTACATTAAGGATTCAGAAGAATTAAAAACTACTTTCCGAAATTTTCCTGATGCTTTTGAAGCCTATTCCGAATTTTTAGCCAAGTTTGAGCCTTATGCTTTGAAGCGCGATGTTTTGCTTCCTAAATTTGATATTCCTGAAGAATTTCAAAGTGAAGAAGACGAAAAAGATGGCGGGAAACGTGGAGAAAATGCCTATTTACGACATTTGACTTATGAAGGAGCCAAAGCAAAATATGATGAAATCACTACAGAAATTTCCGAAAGACTGGATTTCGAACTGGAAGTTATTGCCAATACCGGCTATCCCGGCTATTTTCTTATTGTTCAGGATTTCTGCAATGAAGCACGGAATATGGGCGTTTGGGTTGGGCCTGGACGCGGTTCTGCGGCCGGTTCTGCAGTAGCGTACTGTATCGGAATTACAAATGTTGATCCTATTAAATACGATCTCCTTTTTGAGCGGTTCCTGAATCCGGAAAGGATTTCCATGCCGGATATCGACATTGATTTTGATGATGAAGGGCGCGACAAAATCATTAAATGGGTGGTTGAAAAATACGGTAAGATGAATGTGGCGCAGATTATTACCTATTCGGTTTTAGGCGGAAAATCAGCGATTAAAGATGCCGGAAGAGTTCTGGATGTTTCCATTCCTGATACCAACAATATTGCAAAACTGATTCCGTCAACACCGGGAATGAACATCGCCAAAGCTTTTGCCAAATACGACAAGCTGGCTCCTGAAGACAAAATTCTGGCCGACGAAATGAAATCGATTCTGGAAAATCCGCAGGATTCAAGATTTGCAGTTCTGGATTCAGCCAAAAAAATGGAAGGCGCAATCAGAAACACCGGAATTCATGCCTGTGGAGTCATTATTACACCGGAAGATATCTCGAATTTAGTTCCGATTACCATTGCTGCAAAAGATGCGGATATTCTCGTGTCGCAGTTCGATAACTCGGTGGCAGAAAGTGCAGGTTTGCTGAAGATGGACTTTTTGGGACTCAGAACGCTGACGATTATCAAACATGCCATCAAACTCGTGAAAGACCGTCATGGCGTTGAGATTGATCCTGATGATATTCCTTTGGATGATGAAAAAACCTATCAGCTATTTCAGGAAGGAAGAACGGTCGGAATTTTTCAGTATGAAAGTCCCGGAATGCAGAAATATATGCGTGAACTGAAGCCAACAGTTTTTGCCGATCTGATTGCGATGAATGCGCTTTACAGACCCGGCCCGATCAAGTACATTCCGAATTTCATCAACAGAAAGCACGGCGTTGAAGAGATTGTTTACGACTTGCCCGAAAACGAAGAATATCTTGCTGAAACGTATGGAATTACCGTTTATCAGGAACAGGTAATGCTTCTTTCGCAAAAGCTGGCCAATTTCACAAAAGGTGAAGCTGATACGCTGAGAAAAGCTATGGGTAAAAAGCAGAAAGATGTTCTGGACAAGATGTATCCGAAATTTATCGAGGGCGGAAAATCCAATAATCTCGATGAAACCAAACTCAACAAGATTTGGAAAGATTGGGAAGCCTTTGCGGAATATGCATTTAATAAATCTCACTCGACTTGTTACGCTTTAATTGCTTATCACACCGCTTATCTTAAGGCCAATTATCCGGCAGAATATATGGCGAGTGTGATGAGCAACAACATCAACAACACCAAGCAGATAACGATGTTTATGGAAGACTGCAAAAATATGGATGTTGATGTTTTAGGTCCGGATGTGAATGAAAGTCAGTACGAATTTGCGGTGAATGAAAAAGGGCAGATCCGTTTCGGTTTGGGCGCGATTAAAGGTATTGGCGAAGGTCCGAGTGAAGCCATTGTTGAATCGAGAAAGAACGGAAGGTTTAAGAATATCTTTGAATTTTTTGAAAGAATTCCTAGCGGACAGATCAACAAAAGGGTAGTGGAATCTCTGGTTGTCGCCGGTGCATTCGATGAAATTGACAGTTATCACCGTGCGCAGTACTTTGATATTGATACTGGCGGTAAAACAAACATTGAAAAACTGCTGCGTTACGGACAGAGTTTTCAGGATAATAAAAATGAAGTGGAGAACTCACTTTTTGCAGATTTTGCTGACGAAGTGAGAATAGAGCCGCCCAAGATTCTTCCTGCTCCGGAATGGCCGAATATGCATAAACTCAACAAGGAAAAGGAAATTATCGGTTTCTATCTTTCTGCGCATCCATTGGACGAGTTCAAATATCAGTATCAGTTTATTCAGGGCGCACTTTCACGGAAAGAAATTCTGGAAGGCAAAAAAGAAGAGGAAATTCCTGTTGAAACAGTAATCGCACCGATAGAGAAAGATGAGGAAACAGAGGAAGACGTAATAGATCTCTCAGTGGAAATGGGAGAGGACGGTGAACTGATTGAGGAAGAGCCGGTGAAAAATGTAGAAGCACGCGGAAGTTTTAATTTTCTGAATCTTGATGAAGTTGATGCTTTTAAAGACAGGAATTTCGGCGCCGAACAGATAAAACTGTTTGAAGAAATTAAAGACTATAAAGAACAGCGCCGTTTCAATGATAATTCCAAAGAATTCATGGTTGCGGGACTGATTACTGAGTATACAGTTCGCGATGGAAGAAACAGTGGCGAAAAGGTTGCCTTCGTTACTTTAGAGGATTATTCTGGCAGTTACAGTTTCCGACTTGGCGACCGCGATTACCTTCGTTTACGCGACAAACTGGACGTTCAAAGGTTCGTTATACTAAAAATTAAGTTTTCCGTTGTAGGCGGTAAAAAAGATAAAGAAGGAAATACTTTGAACGAAGGCCGTGTCTTTCTGAATGTTGTGGATGTAATTGAACTGAAAGAAGCTTTTGAAAAGTTTGCCAAAACGATGTCAGTAGTCATCAACATTGAAGACCTGCGCAGAGAAGACCTGCAGTTCTTCAGAAAAATCCTCAGTGAAACTTCGGGCGACCAGAAACTGTCATTCTATATCCGAAATCCGGAAGACAGCAGCCATATAGAACTTCATTCAATGCGTGCGATGGTTAAGCTTGATCAGAACCTTGTTGAGGTTTTCAGCGAGGCAAGCAAGTTCGAAATTTTTCTGAACTGATGCCCCGTTTTTGAACTGGAATCTCAAAATTTAAATAAAGAAAGGGCGAAATGTTTGTTTCGCTCTTTTTAATTTGATTAATTGAATAATATTGATCAAGAAGCTTCTTATGACATTAATAAGTAATACTGTTTATTTCTTATTTTAATTAAACAATTGTTTTGTTTTTATTATTTTACTCTAATGAAATGGTCATTTAAATATTTTTTGTAGCTTTGGAATAAGCTAATTTTTTAATATTGTTTAATTATGAAAAAACTTTACAAAACGAGTGTGCCTAGTGTCTGGCGCATCATGATGAAGAGTTTTCTTGTATTTGTACTTTCCGTCTTTTTCGGAGTGTCAAGTCTTGAAGCTCAGGTTTGGAACGCACCGTACTGTTCGGGATTACCGTCAGTTACTCAAAGTAGTACTTATGGTCCAATGTATTCCACTTCGTCTGCTAATGCAACCAACAGAAGTGCTTACATTTATCCGGCATCACAACTGTCTGCAGTTTCGGGAACTATGATCAGCAGTATCTATTTCCATACCGGAACGGCAAATGCTAACGGTATGTTGGGAACACCGAATTTTAAAATTTATCTCAAAGAGATTGCTGCTGCGGATTGGGGAACGGGAGCACTTCCATGGGCTACAGCTACCGCTGGTGCAACTTTGGTATTTGATGGAAACCCTGCTCCTATCATCGGTACAACCGGTGGTTGGAAGCAGTTTCCCTTGATTGCACCTTTTAACTATAGTGGGACACAGAACTTAGCAGTTATAGTGGAGTATACAAATTCATCAAGCAGCAATTCAATAAATTGGTCTTATGAATATACGTCGACATGTGTTGACACTACAAACAGTAATTCAACCAAATATTCTAATAACACGACAGGAACTCTGCCAACGTCATTAAGTTCATCAAATTACAGACGGCCTTATATTGCTTTTGATTTTCCAGTGAGCTGTTCTTCTCCTACCGGTGCAGCGGTATCAGGGGCTACACAAACCACTGTTGATTTAACATGGACTGCACCAGCTCAGGTACCAGCCCAGGGTTATGAAGTTTATTACAGTACTGTCAATACTGCGCCTGATGCAACAACGGTTCTGGATACGTCCAACTCTGTAACGGTAACCGGAACTGCAGCTACGGTTGCTGGTTTGCAGCCGGCAACTGTTTATTATTTCTGGGTAAGATCCAAGTGTTCTGCAACAGATACCAGTTTTTGGGTTGTTGCAGGTTCTACTACAACACTTTGTGCGCCGGTTACCTATATGTTTGAAAATTTTGATTCCTATGCAACTGGCAGTATAGTTCCTACCTGTTGGGTAAGACTTGAACCTGCAACTACACCTATAGGTTCGCAAACTATTTCATCTACAACACCTTATTCCGGAAACAGGAATATTTATATGTATGCAAGTACTTCAGAGACTCCAATGATGGTTATTTTACCTGCATTCAGCAATATAAATGCAGGTACACACAGGCTGAGATTCAGAGCAAGAACCAGTTCGGCCACAGCGGTACTAAACATCGGTTACGTAACGGATATTACGGATCAGATGAGCTATCTACACCTTGAAACACGAGATATTACAAATACAACCTACGATAACACTTCTGAGTATACAGTAATTATTCCGTCTACTGTACCGGCAAATGCCCGGATCGCACTTTAGAATTCGGCAGACGCCAAATCGTATTATATAGATGATGTATATTGGGAGCAGATTCCTACATGTTTCCCACCAACGGATCTTACGATAACGGGTGTTACTACTACTCAGGGAACAGTATCATGGGTTGCACCAACGGCTGCTCCGGCTTCGTCTTACAATGTCTATTATTCCACAACCAATACAGCACCAACACCTTCAACGGTTCTTGATGCGACGAATTCGGTGAATTCCGCAACAACATCGGCTGTGCTTTCCTCACTCTCTCCTGCAACTGATTATTTTGTTTGGGTGCAGTCGGCATGTTCAGGTACAGATGTCAGTACGTGGGTGAGTGCGGGCTCCTTTACTACACTTTGTGTTACGATGGCGGCTCCGTTCACTGAAGCTTTTTCATCAGGAAGTATTCCAAATTGCTGGTCAACTTTCAGTACTGCCAACACGGGTAATACACTGTGGAAATTTGACAGTGCTGCCCAGGATTACGGTACCACTTATAATGCAGCCACGCAGAATAATACCGCAGGACAGTTTGCTTATGTTGATGCAAGCTCTGTATATGCTGGAGTTCACGATGTTACGCTTGAATCTCCGCTGGTAGATCTTACGGGTCTTGTAAACCCTATGCTTGAGTTCAGATGGTACAAAAACCATGGATCTACCGCCAATCCTACTGTGCAGCCAAATTATGATAACAATCAAATGACGGTTATGGTAAAAAGCAGCACAAGTACAACCTGGAATACCGTTTGGGTGAATGATACTAATGCAAGCGCCTGGAGAACAGTGCAGATTGGGTTGGGTTCATACGTGGGCCAGACCGTTCAGGTAAGATTTGTGGTTGACAAAAATGTAGGATCAAATCCTTATTTCTACGACAATATTCTGTTGGATGATGTAAATATAAATGAAGCTCCAAGCTGTATGATGCCTATTGGTGTTACGTTAGCAAACGTTACTTCATCTTCTGTAGACCTTTCATGGACGGTACCAACTCCGGCACCGGCACAAGGGTATACTGTATATTTCAGTACTGTAAATACAGCTCCTGATGCTTCAACAGTATTGGATACAACAAATTCTGTAACGGCAGCAACCAACACTGTTACCCTAAGCGGCCTTAACCCGGCTTCAACTTATTATATTTGGGTGAGATCCGACTGTGCGGCTAATGATCATTCTGCCTGGGTTGCCGGCTCCACTTTTACTACCCTTTGCGCAGTTGTTACGCCAGCATACTTAAATGCTTTCGATGTCTATCCAGGTGCATGCTGGAATGAAATGTCGGGCGGTGATATAGCTTCGGGTCCAACTGCAGGAAGCTCTTCAAGTGCGTGGATTGATGACGGATTCCTTAATAATACCGGTACAGGCTCAGCTAGAATCAATAATTTCTCTACAGGTACTGGAGAGTGGTTGATTTCACCAACTTTTGACCTTTCAGGTGGTGCTTACCAGGTTAATGTAGATTATGGAGTTACTGCTTATAGCACGACTGCAGCGAGCGCGATGGGATCTGATGATGTAGTAGCGCTGCTTATGTCAACAGACGGAGGTACAACCTGGACGGCTGTTCAAACCTGGACAGCAGCCTCAAACGTACAGAATACTTCTACAACGTTTACTTACGATCTGTCTTCGGTAACATCCAATAATGTAAAATTTGCTTTCTATGCGAATGAAGGAACTGTAAATGATGCTGAAGATTATAACTTCTACTTTGACAATTTTGCCGTTACTGCTTCGTTAAGTACAAATGAAGTAGCGGGCAGCAAAAACGGCATCAAAATATATCCTAATCCGTTTAGTGATGTTATCAGGATTTCGGATATGAAAAATGTGGTTTCTGTAGCGGTTACAGATATGTCAGGAAGAACAGTGAAAACTGTGATCAATCCTTCTTCTGAGATTAACCTGGCTGAACTGAGCTCCGGACTTTATGTATTAACAGTGAAATACAAAGACGGCAGAACAGCATCAGTGAAGGCAATTAAGAAATAATTTCTGAATTGACAGTAATGAAGCGGCTCCTAAAAAGGGGTCGCTTTTTTTATAAATCATAAATACTAAACAATTGTTTTAATTTGTTAATTAATTCACACTTAGGATTCGGATTAATAAAAAAAATAGTGTTAAATGTTGATAAAATTTTTAGAAGTTGATATTATTAGTATATTTGTTCTATACTAATTTTAAATTTTAATCAATAATGAAAAAACTTCTACTTGCGTGCATGATGGCTCTGGGAATTGGAGCGTCTGCACAAACTACCGTCACGATCGGTACGGGTACTTTAACGACTTCGGGCACTAATGGTACTCCAATTTACCGCTCGTCCGCAACAAGTTCGTATAATTATTCGCAAAGTGTACAATTGCTCACGGCCAGTGATCTTGCAGCAGCCGGTGTATTGCCGGGAGCAACAATCACCAAAATTGCATATTATAAGGCGAATGCAGAAACAATGGCTGCGGGCAGAACTGCGACCATTAATCTTTACATGAAAAATTCAGCGCTGACAGCGCTAAACACTACCACCAACTTTGCGGGCTGGACAACAGGATCAACAAATGTTTACAGCAACACTACTTTTGGAAGTGCTGCCACCGATCTGCCGGCTGCGGCAGGCTGGGTTGAGTTTAACCTCACGACACCTTTTCAATACACAGGAGGATCAATCGAAACTGCTATCGATTGGAGAATTAATGCCGGAACAGGAAATGGATCTACCGGAGCTTTTACCTGGCAATATACTACTGCAACTTCAGCTCAGGCAGTCGGAACATCCGATAGCTCGCCACTTACAGGAAATT
>JAEXBA010000055.1 GCA_023457935.1 Bacteroidota bacterium
GGATATTACGGGTGGTCTTCCGAGAGTTACCGAACTTTTCGAAGCAAGAAACCCTTCAAACCCGGCTGTAGTAACAGAAATCGACGGAGTTGTTTCTTACGGTAAAATCAAAAGAGGTAACCGTGAATTGATTGTTGAAGCGAAAACGGGAGAGCGTAAAATCTATCTTGTTAAACTTTCCAACCAGATTCTGGTACAGGAAAACGACTTCGTGAGAGCAGGTTCACCACTTTCTGACGGTTCCGTGACACCGGATGATATCCTGAAAATCAAAGGGCCAACCGCGGTTCAGGAATATTTGGTAAATGAAATTCAGGAAGTATACCGTCTTCAGGGTGTAAAAATCGACGATAAGCATTTCGAAATCATTGTTCGTCAGATGATGACGAAAGTAGAAATTGTAGACGGTGGTGATACGCAGTTCCTGGAAGGTTCTCTGGAGCACAAATACGATTTCCTTGAAGAAAACAACCGTATTTTCGGTATGAAAGTAGTGGTTGAAGCTGGAGATTCCAAAGAATTCAAACCGGGACAGATGATTACAGCAAGAGAACTGCGTGACGAAAACTCGAAGCTGAAACGTGAAGACCAGCAGTTGGTAGAAGTGCGCGAAGCGCTTCCTGCAACGGCAACTCCGGTTCTTCAGGGTATTACAAGAGCAGCACTTCAGACGAAATCGTTCATGTCTGCAGCATCGTTCCAGGAAACTACAAAAGTTCTGAACGAAGCAGCCGTAGCCGGAAAAGTAGACGAGCTGAACGGTCTGAAAGAAAACGTAATCGTAGGACACAGAATTCCTGCAGGTACGGGTCTTAAAGAATACCAGAACGTTATCGTAGGTTCCAAAAAAGAGTTCGAAGACCTAAATTAATTTAAAATTCAATGTTCAGGGTTCAAAGTTTTGTTATTTTTGAACCTTGAACTTTATACCTTAAACTTTAAACAAAAAATAATGGACAACAACCAAAATCCACAGGACGGAAACATCAACATCAATCTTAACGAAATGGTAGCGGCAGGCGTATATTGCAACCTTGCTTTGGTAAACCACTCTCCATCAGAGTTCGTTTTGGATTTCATTCAGCTTATGCCGGGTGTACAGCAGGCAAACGTAAGATCAAGAGTAATCTTGGCTCCGCTTCACGCAAAAAGAGTACTTACAGCGCTTCAGCAGAATATCGCTAACTACGAGCAGCAGTTTGGTGAAATCAAAGAAGTTGAGCCTTTCGTAATCGGGCAGAACAATAACGTAAACGCTTAATTTTAAGTTTTTTACCAATAAATTTCCCGGTCAGTTTTCTGATCGGGATTTTTTTTGTCTTTGCGAGCGAAGCGAAGCAATCTCACGAAAATATTTTTTGAGGTGGCGTTCCTTGCCATCACCTTTTCCGTCGCAAAGGCCGCGCTTTTCGCTGTATCTTTTTTCCAGCCGCAGTAGTCCACTCAAAAAAAGGATGCCGCTGCAATCGCTAACGCAAACGTAATACTGTTAAGGTTTGCGGCAGTTTCCAAAACCGTGTCTTTCTTGAATATCTGTATTACAAGTATTTAATTTATTGATACAAAACTTTCGGTGTAACTTTGCAGAAAATAGAAAAATGAAATCTTTTTTTCAGCTGTTATTCGTGTTGTTCTTCGTGTTTTCATTTTCACAGAAAAAAGAGGTGGACACCGCGCAGATTGTGGTTCCGAACCGTTACAATTCGGTTGAAGCACAAACAAAACCTTACGTCATTATGATTTCGGCAGACGGTTTCCGCTACGATTACGCAAAAAAATACAATGCCAAAAATCTTTTAAAGCTTGCAGAAAACGGCGTTCAGGCAAAAGCCATGATTCCGAGTTTTCCAACCGTAACCGGCCCGAATCATTATACGTTGATAACCGGTCTTTTTCCTTCGCATCACGGTATGGTAGATAATTTTTTCTACGATTATAAACGGAAAGAATTTTTTCATTTTGGTGACGCTGCAAAAATTTCAGACGGTTCCTGGCTGAGCGGTCTGCCTCTTTGGGGCCTTGCGGAAAATTCCGGGATGCTTTCCGCCTCGATGATGTGGGTAGCTTCCAACGGAACGGCCGGCGGAACAAGACCAACCTATTACTACCACTATCACGAAAAGTTTTCACCGCAGGAAAAGGTAGATAAAGTGATTGGCTGGCTTTCGCTTCCAATGGACAGAAGACCGCATTTTATTTCTCTGTATTTCCCTGAAGTTGACGGAAACGGCCATCATTTCGGACCCGAATCTGAGCAGACGAAAGCATCAGTTCAACTGATTGATGCTGCCATCGGAAATCTTGTGGAAAAGGTTGAGAATCTCGGACTTAAAAATGTAAACTTCCTGTTTGTTTCCGATCATGGTATGCTGGACGTGGAGAATGAGAATCCGCTGGAAATTCCGGAAATGCTGCTTAACAAAGACCGCTTTGATATCTTTAATGCTAATACTTTACTGAGAGTAGTCGTGAAAAATCCGTCTGAAATTCAGGAAGTTTATAAAGCGCTGAAAAAATCGAAAACTCCGGATTATAATGTGGTTCTGGACAAGAGATTAAACCGCAAACTGTATTACGCCAAGCGCAACGACCGCTTCGGCCGTATCGGTGATATCCTATTGATTCCACATGCTCCAAAAGTTTTTGTTGAAAAAGGAAAATCTACATCCGACGGAAAACATGGCTACAATCCGTTTTTGGTTCCCGAAATGAAAGCCACATTCTACGCCTGGGGTCCGGAATTTAAACAGAATCTTACTATTGGTGAATTCAGAAATGTCAATGTTTATCCGCTTGTAGCTGAAATTCTTGGACTGAAAATCACGCAGCCGATTGACGGAAACATCAAAGTACTGAAGAAGGTTTTGAAATAAGCGCAGTTTTTACATCAATAATTTCGGCGGCGCCAAAGGCGCCGCCGAAATATAATCTGTTCAACGCAAAATTTAGTTTTTCAGACTCGCCATATCAATCACAAAACGGTATTTCACGTCGCTTTTCAGCATTCTTTCGTAAGCTTCGTTGATTTCCTGCATCTTAATCAGTTCAATATCAGCCACGATATTCTTTTCACCGCAGAAATCCAGCAGTTCCTGGGTTTCCTTGATTCCCCCAATTACGGAACCTGCAATGGATCTTCTTCCGCCAATCATCGGTCTTGTTGAAACCATTTCCGCAACGCTTCCGATATAGCCAACCAAAACCAGAGTTCCGTTCACTGCTAAAGTCATGACATAAGGATTCAGATCATGGTCGTAAGGAACGGTATCGATAATCAGGTCAAATTTTCCTTTCGCCGATTTCATCATTTCCGGATCTGTGGAGATGATCACTTCATCAGCGCCCAAATCCTTCGCGTCCTGCTCTTTTGAAGGCGTTCTTGAGAAAAGGGAAACATGTGCGCCCAGACCTTTGGCAAGTTTTACGGCCATATGACCGAGACCGCCCAAACCGACAACTGCAACTCTGGTTTCAGGGCCAACATTCCAGTGTCTTAACGGTGACCAAGTGGTAACACCAGCGCAAAGAACAGGCGCAACGGCTGCCAGGTCCAGGTTTTCGGGAACTTTCAGAACATAGTTTTCATCCACGACTACTTTTTCAGAATAGCCTCCGAAAGTATGTGCGCCAAGATGAACATCTTTTCCGTTATAGGTTCCTACCATTCCGTTGAGGCAGTACTGTTCCAGATTCTGTTCGCAGCTGGAACAGTGGCGGCAGCTGTCAACAATGCATCCAACCGCTACTTTGTCACCGATTTTTACTTTTTGTACACCGCTTCCGACTCTTGTTGCTATTCCAACGATTTCATGTCCGGGAACTGATGGATATTTTGTTCCGCCCCAGTCATTTCTTGCGGTATGAAGGTCGCTGTGACAGACGCCGCAATACAGAATATCAATTTCTACATCGTTGGGCTGTACTTCGCGTCTGCCGATATTCATTTCTTTAAGATCCTGATCTTTGGCTTCAGTTCCGAATGCTTTTACATTAAAGGTTTCCATATATTTTTTGAATACTGTTTCTTGATGTTTTCTACAAATTTAGCAGAATTCAGGTAGATTCAGGCCAAAAACAACCTGAATAGTACGGAATATTTTTTCGAAAAAACTTATTCGGGAATCCAGACACTTACATTTCCGGCCGGACAGGTGAAGTTGCCCCAACCGTTTTCATCAATGGTAATCTTATGATCAAATCTTCCCAGTAAGTCGTAAAATTCCTGCCCGGCATAATGCTCACCGACTTCCATAGGTTTTTCATACTGGTCTTTGTTGCTTAAAACCACGGCGCAGCCTTTATTATAACCGTCGCCTTCACGGGTCCAGCCAACGCAGTGTGCGTCTTCAAAATAATCGCGCTGAAGTCCGTAAGCATTTTCTTTGCGGGCTTTTAACAGTCCTTCAATTCCATCAACCCTATTCAGGAAAACTTCATAATCCTGTCCGTCATTACCTTTGTCCCAATAGCTTGCGCCGTACAAATCCGGATAAAAAACGCACGGATAACCACCTTCGCGCAGCAGAATAAATGCATAAGCCATTGGTTTAAACCAAGGATCTACAGGCGCTTCCAGTTCCTGTAATGGCTGTGTGTCATGATTGGCCACTACGGTAACCGCTAAATCAGGTCTTGCAGAAACCAGTGACTGGTCGAATATCTTGCGGAGATCGTAAGTTCCGCCGTTTCTGGAAGCAATATGAAAATTATGCTGAAGTGAGGCATCAAAAAGACTCATACATCCTTCCGTAGCTTCAATATAATCCAGCATTAAAGGCAGCAAACCCGGAGCCCAGTATTCTCCTACAGCAAAAAGGTTTTTTCCGGTGTTCTGTCTCAGCAGCATCAGCCATTCCTTGTAAAACTGCGGCGACTGATGTTTCACGGCATCCAGACGTACACCGTCAAAAAATATCTGGTCATGATACCATTTGCCCCAGGAATTCAGCTCTTCGCGGACATGCGGGTTTTCATGGTTGATGTCGTTGTACATCAGGAAATCGTAATTTCCTTTTTCATCACCAATCATTTCTTCCCAGCTTTCGCTGTGTTCGTTTACAATTCTGAAAATGCCTTTGTCCTGTCCTTCAGCAAAATCAACACCCGAAAAACAGGTGAAATTCCATTCAAAATCAGAATATTTCCTGCCTCTGCCCGGAAAAGTGAATTTGGTGAAACTCTCAATCTCAAAAACTTCTGAAATGGTTTTGTTCCTGTCGTGTTCATCCATTTTCACGACATTGAATTTTTCTTTTTCGTCACCGCCGGCTTTGTGGTTCAGTACGATATCGGCAATTACAGAAATTCCTTTTTTCTGAAGGGTTTTACAGACATCGATGTACTGTTTTTTGGTTCCGTACTTGGTCGCAATCGTTCCTTTTTGGTCAAATTCACCCAAATCATACAGGTCATAGGGATCGTAACCGACAGAATAACCGCCGCCGGCGCCTTTGTAAGCAGGAGGAAACCAAACGGCTGAAATTCCCAGCTCTTTTAACCAGTCGGATGTTTCTTTGATATGACCGTACAGTGTTCCGTTACCTTCAGAATACCAGTGGTAACTCTGCAGCATTGTTGCATTCATAGTTTATTAATTGGCTGTAAAATTAGTGCTCGAAGTGCTTTCGGCACTTATCAAATTTTGGTTTTTCTTTTCAAGATCAGCTTCTTTTTTTTAACTAAGAATTTAGTTTAATAATCATAATCAGGAAAATCAATTTTAAGCTGAACGGAGATATTTTTCTTTTCTTCGGTGTTGAGGTTAGATAGCGATACGCCGAGAAGCCGGATTGGTTTGTCAAAAGGCCTTAATTCCCAGAGTTTTTTTGCGGTTTCGTAGAAATCTTCAGCGTTTTCATAATACACTTCCTGTGTTTTACTCCTCGTAAAAACCGAAAAATCTTTGTACTTTAATTTTAAAGTGAGCGATTTTCCTTTGATTTCCTTTTTTGAAAGCCGGCCTTCCAGTTCATCACAAATAATTTTCAGGTTTTTAAAAACGGCTTCTTCATCCAGCAGATTTTCCCAGAAGGTTTCTTCTACACCGACACTTTTCTGTATGCGGTGCGGTTTCACTTCACTACGGTGAATGCCGCGGACAACGTTGTAGTAGTACCTTCCGGACTTTCCAAAAAGATTTTCAAGGTATTCAAGGGATTTTTCCTTCAGATCTTTACCGTTAAAAATATGAAGTTCGTGCATTCTGTTGGCGGTTACCTTTCCGATTCCAAAGAATTTCTCAATCGGAAGTTCTTCCATAAATTCCAGAATTCTGGAAGGATGAATGGTTTTCTGTCCATTCGGTTTATTGTAGTCGGAAGCAACTTTAGCCAGAAACTTGTTCACGGAAATCCCTGCCGAAGCGGTAAGTCCGGTTTCTTCAAAAATTCTTTTACGGATTTCACGGGCAATCTGGTTTGCACTTTCAATGCCTTTTTTGTTTTCTGTAACGTCAAGATAAGCTTCATCCAGAGAAAGCGGTTCAACGAGATCGGTATAATCATAAAAGATCTGCCGGATTTGCTGCGAAATTTCTTTATACCGGTGAAATCTGGGTTTAACGACAATTAGATGCGGACATTTTTCCAACGCCATTCTTCCGGGCATTGCAGAGCGGATTCCGAATTTTCTGGCCTCATAACTCGCAGCAGCAACCACGCCGTATTTTCCACCGCCTACACAAACGGGCTTTCCGCGAAGTTCCGGATTGTCGTGCTGCTCTACGGAAGCATAAAAAGCGTCCATGTCTACGTGGATTATTTTTCTAATAACCGTCATATTATACCCGGATTTCGGTATTGCCTGAATTAATTTTAAAGTTTAAAATTAAATATTTATAATTTTAAAGAAAAACAACCATGCAAGAACTTCAAAAAGCCATTGATATGTTTGCCTTTCTCGGTGATGATTTCATTAAGGTATTTGTGGATTCCGCAGTCTATATGGAATTCCCTGCAAGAACCGAACTTGTAAAGGAAGGCAAATTTGTAAAATACATTCCGATCGTCCTTGAAGGCCTTGTAAAAGTGTACACAATTTCTGACGACAAAGAACTTTTATATTATTTCATCAAGCCGGATCAAAGCTGTATAATGTCGTTTTCCTGTATCTTCAAAGACGGGATAAGCCGTGTTCACGCAATGACGGAGGAAGATACTAAAGTTGCGCTGGTTCCTTCGGCAAAAATATTGGAATGGATTGTGAAATACCCAAAAATTAACTCTGTTTTTTACGAGCAGTACGAATTTCGTTACACTGCGATGATGGAAATGGTTAATCAGGCAGTGTTTCACAGGCTGGACAAGCGGCTTGCAGATTATTTGAAACATCGTGCAAAAGTACTAGGAACAAACTCAGTAAAAATTTCTCACAAGGACATTGCGAACGATTTGGGAACAGCAAGAGAAGTAATCAGCCGGCTGCTTAAAAAACTTGAAAATGAAGGTTTAATTACTCAAAGTAAAGGTGAAATTGAAATAAATGCTAAGTTGTGACTTTAGTCACTGCTTTTTATCACTCATGCTTCTATTTTTGAAATGTAGATAGTCCGAAATATTTTAAACAAAAGAAGTTATGAAAAAGAATCTCAAAATTATCGCTGTATATTTTTCAGCAGTTATCGTAGCATTAGCACTTAATTCTTGTCGTCTTGATGACGATGACAATCCGCACAATAATTCAAATACACCTGCTGCAGTCAGTAATATCGTAACGGCAGGGACTTGGAGAATTACTTCTTACAATGATTCCGGTGTGGATAAAACAGGACTTTATACTGGAATTAACTTTGTCTTCAGTGGAAATAACACTCTAACGGCGATTGATGGCAACAGTTCTTATCCTGGAACCTGGTCTGTAACAGATTCTAACAGTAATGATGACAGTGTAAATGATCTGGATTTCAACATTATGTTCAGCTCGCCAGCAAAACTTGCGGAGCTTAATGACGATTGGGATATTCTTGAAAAATCCAACAATGTGATTAAATTGATTGATGTAAGTGGAGGAAATGGCGGTACGGATTATCTCACTTTTACAAAAAATTAACGTAATAAAGTTTTTTCAATAGTTAGTCTTCTTAAAGTTCCTTGTTTTAAACAGGGAACTTTTCGGTACAAAAAAACTGATGATTCTGCGCCGGATTATTTCTAATCTTTTTGCTGAATCATCAGTCTGTTAAAGTTTCTGCTTTTCAATTATTTAACATTTAACTCTGTTCTGTCTGTTCTAACCTCCGTTTTGCAACTTTGGTCCTTTGATGAACCGACACAATATAATCAAGAATAAATATCAAAAACCGTGAGCGTCCGCTTTAACTCACTTCCGGATTGTGAAACTTCTCTTTCGGTACCGTTATCATCATCCTTCGGTTCAATTATTTGTCTTACTTAAAAAGCTTCAGCTTCCACTTTCCTTTGATTATAGATCTGAATCTGAGTTTGACCCCTTTTTCATTTCTGATAATCAAATCCTGAAAGTTTTTTCTTTGCTTTTCCGAGTTCCTAAAAATTTTAATCTTGCGATTTCAATATTTTAAACTCTGCAGTCTGACTTGATTGTTTACCAAAGGTATAAGGACAAAATGTAAAAAACAAGTAATCTGCCGCACTTTTATTAAGGTGTTTTCCACTTGATTTCCACAGCGTTATAGCCCAATACCTGTAGATGGTTCAGATTTAGAAAAGGAAATAATCCACACTGTTTTTATTAACAATTGGATTAGTCAAGCCGAAATGATCAGCTTCTTTTTACATAATCAAAAATAATTGTATTGAATTCCTCCTTGTTATCAATTACCACATTAATCGGCCAGTAATACACCAGTTCACGTAAATAATCAAAGGTTTTTAAGCGTACGTAATCTTTTTCGGTAGTGAGAATCAGTTTGTATTCGCCCAGTTTTTTATATTCAGAAATAATATTTTTAATATCACTTTCTGTAAAATTATGATGATCCTTGAATTTCAGATGCTTCACGCGCTGAGAAAAACGCGAAAGATGCTGAAGCAGAGGTTTCGGATTGGCAATACCGGTAATCAGGAGAATATCGTAATAGGCCAGATTATTGTCCGGCAGCGCTTTTTCCGGGTCGTAACAGAAAATCTGGTCATCGTAAGCGATACTTGTAAAAAAAACTTTTTGCTTGTGCGAGGGCTTAATGCGTGAAATGTAATACTGTTTTTTCTCCTCAGTAAGGTCTTCCGGACATTTCGTTACAACAATAAGATCGGCTCTTCGGCTTCCTGATCTGGCTTCTCTCAAATCGCCGGCTGGAAGAAGAAAATCTTTGAAATAAGGATCGTTATAATCGGTAAGCAAAAGGTTGAATCCGGCTTTGATGGCTCTGTGCTGATACGCGTCGTCCAGAACAAGAACGTCCAGATCCATATCTTCAATCAGTTTTTTGGCACCGGGCACACGTTCTTCGGAAACACCGATGACAAAGCGGTTTTTGAAACGTTCAAACAGCTGCATGGCTTCGTCACCTACTGTTTTATAATTGCTTTCGTAGTTGGTAACGCCGTATCCTTTCGTAACTCTTCCGTAACCGCGCGAAAGCACACCGGTTCTGTAATGTTTGGATAAAATCTCTGCCAGATACATCACCATCGGAGATTTTCCACTTCCTCCCACAGAAAGATTCCCCACATTAATAATAGGAGTACGGAATCTTACGGATTTTTTCAGACCCACATCATACATCAGATTACGGAAACCCGTACCGATATTGTACAATATGGAAAAAGGGTAGAGGTACCATCTTTTCATAGGCGCACACTGTTATGAAATAACGCTTGCAAAAATAAGATTTTTGAGGTGGAAAAACGGAAGAAATGCGAGGTAGTTTTCAACAATTTTATGTTAACTGAAAAAGATTTCAAACCGGCGCGTCTGCTAATTTCCTATTTTTGGTTTATGGAAAGACACGAATGTAAAAACTGCAGCGAAATCTTTGCGGGAAACTTCTGCTCCAACTGCGGACAGAATGCTCATGAACACAGGATAAACGCACATTATTTCCTCCACGATATTCCGCATTCTGTTTTTCATGTGGACAGTGGATTTTTTTACACTGTGAAGATGCTTTTTACAAAGCCCGGACTCATGGTTCAGGAGTTTCTGGAAGGTAAAAGAATCAAGTATTTCCGTCCGATTGGCTATGTAATGGTGATGACGGCGCTGAGTGCACTTTTGGTGAAATTTCTGGACTGGCTTACTTCAAAAGTTCTTGCACACAACGGCGTGAAAATACACGAAACGCACAATTTTTTTGAGCATTATTTCAGTGTCTTTATTTTCCTGATGATTCCGCTGGCGAGTTTGGTTACCTGGCTGTTTTTTGTAAAGAAAAAATATAATTTCTGGGAACATTTTCTCACCAATACCTATATCGCGGCACAGCTGAATATTATGTGGATATTGATACATCTTATTGCGTTGATTTGGGCACTCGTCTCAAAAACAGAACAGAATCCTGACTATAACTTCTTCATGATATTTTTCCTGATGTTGTTCATGTACCTTTATGGTTCGGTATTCGGTTTTCTCATGTATCCGTTTGCAAAGAGCAAAGCTGGTCTTATTATAACAATCTGTGTGATGAATGTTCTGCTTTCTATGCTCTATTCGTACGGATTTCAGCTTACGGGATTAATTGAGTCCGGGCATTAATTGCTATTTTTGCAAAAATTACTTCTTTGCGTTATTTCATTGAGTTTTCCTACAACGGTAAAAATTATTTCGGTTATCAGATTCAGCCGAACGAAATTTCTGTGCAGGAAGAATTGGAAAAAGCGCTTTCCACAATACTGAGATCAGAGATCAAAACCACAGGCGCCGGGAGAACCGATACCGGAGTTCATGCCAAAAAAATGTTTGCGCACTTTGATTTTGAAGGTGGAATTTCAGAGAAACTTCCGCACCAGCTGAATTCGTTTTTGCCTCCCGATATTTCCGTTAGAAGGATTTTTGAAGTAGCTGATGATTTTCATGCGCGTTTTGATGCGACATTCAGAACGTACGAATATTTTATTTCGCTGGAGAAAAATCCGTTTACGCAGGAATCCGCATGGCAGATCTGGAAAAGAAATCTGGATGTTGAAAAAATGAATGAAGCCTGTAAAATCTTATTTGAGTATGATGATTTTGCCAGTTTTTCCAAAGTTGGCGGCGACAATAAAACCACCATCTGCAGGATTTACAAAGCTGTATGGGAACAGAACGGAACAGAACTGAAATTCACCGTTTCTGCTGACCGTTTTTTAAGAAATATGGTTCGCGCAGTTGTAGGAACAATGGTAGAAATCGGAACTGGAAAAATTCAGCCGGAAGATTTAAGGAAAATTATAGAAGATAAAAACCGGAATTCCGCCGGAACTTCTGCGCCTGCACACGGACTTTTTCTGGTTGATGTAGGTTATAACTTTTAGAAAAATGAAAAAACAGGACACCTGGCAAATTATTAAGCGGCTTTTTGCGATCGGAATGAAGTTCCGGACGTGGTTTATTGTTGCGCTTGTTATTTCCATTGTTCTGTCGGTGGTTTCAACTTACCGTCCGTATCTTTCGATGATTATTGTGGATGAAGACATCATTCAGATGAAAGATAAATCGGCAATGATGAAGCATATCTACATTTTTGTAGCGCTGGTGGTTTTCGAAACAATTCTGAATTTTTTCCTGGTCTATTTCTCCAACTTTATTTCCCAGAATGTAATCCGCGATATCCGAGAACGGCTTTACAATAAACTGATTTATTTCCGGACAGCTTTTTTCGATAAAACGCCGATTGGGCAGCTCGTAACCAGAGCAGTTGGTGATGTGGAAACCATTGCAACGGTTTACACCGACGGTTTCCTGATGGTTTTCGGCGATGTTCTGAGGATTATCTTCGTATTGGTGATGATGTTCCAGACGAATGTTAATCTGAGCTGGATTTCCCTCGCAATTCTTCCGCTGATGGTCATCATCACACGTTTTTTTCAGAAAAGACTCAAAAAAGCATTCGGTGATGAAAGAACATGGACGGCAAACCAGAACTCGTTTGTTCAGGAACGTCTGGCCGGAATGCCGATTATTCAGGTTTTCGGAAGGGAAGAAGCAGAATTCAGGAAATTCGACGCCATTAATATTACGCTCAAAAAAGCACTGCTTAGAACGGTATTTATCTTCTCGCTGTTTTTTCCTGTTG
>JAEXBA010000056.1 GCA_023457935.1 Bacteroidota bacterium
AGAACTGTTTCAGTTCGTTGTATTTGTTTTCGTAGCCGTCGGCTCCAGTTCCGGCGCGGTAGCCGGTGTAGGCATAATCACTGAGTGCCGCCTGATAATTGTCGTAATCGTGCAGAATTTTAGCACCCTGCAGTTTGATGACCAGCGCATTCAGGCGGTTGATGAGACTCTCGAAAACATTGCGGCTTGCAAAATCTTTGTCGAACTCGTCCCAATCAACATCCGATACGGAAAGGTTGGGGTTGGTTTGGCGGAAATCTTTCACCTTGTTGACCAGGAGTTTGTTCTGCTCGTTGATGCTGCCGTATTTCTGGCGGTCTTCTGGGGTGAGCTGCACGGTGATCATCGCAAGTGCGTTCTCCAGTTCGGTGAGGGCGTTCTGTGCGGCGGTTACCTGTGCGTCGGTAAGGTGCGCACTGTTTAAATTGGTTAATGGCATAGTATTAATTTTTTGTTGGTTAGTAGAATAAAGGTAGAAAAAAATTTAATGCGCAAGCGTTTTTGATTAAACTTTTACTTACAACAGCTGTTGGTTAAGCGTTGAACTTCTTTTGCGATTCCTGCGGCATTACGACAATGCAAAAAAAAACGCTCCGAAAAATAAATTCCGGAGCGCCCAAACCACATATTAAATTAATTAATATGTTCCTTTTTCCACGAAATGTTTCGACACCTCTTCTGTAAGGGCAACCACATTTGGTGTGTTTGTGTATTTTGTAAATCTCCTCAAACCTGAAAGAATCATGCGTTGTTCGTCGCCTTCCGCGAAAGAAACGATACCTTCTTTCGCTGCAGTGATGATGGCTTCAACTGCTTTGTAAAGGTTTAATCTTGCCATTGCTGCTTCTACAGAATCCGTTGAGAAATGTTTTTCTGCTCTCAAAATCGCAGATTCTGCCATATAAATCTGGTTCAGAATTTCTGACGCGTTCAACAGTAGATGCTGCTGTTTTTCGATTTCCATCATAAATTTCTGAAGCGCTGCTCCGGAAACCATTAAGAAAACTTTTTTCAGATTGGCGATCAACGCTTTTTCTTCGGACATATATTCTGAATAATCAGGAACTTCAAAGGAAGGAATTCCCATCAGTTCTTTGGAAATCGCCATTGCCGGTGAAAGAAGATCCAGTTTGCCCTGCATAGCGCGTTTAATCAGCATTCCAACAGCTAAAAGTCGGTTGATTTCGTTGGTTCCTTCATAAATTCTTCCAATTCTCGCATCTCTCCACGCTGCTTCGATTGGTGCATCTTCTGAGAAGCCCATTCCGCCGTAAACCTGAATTCCTTCGTCAGCAGTTTTCTGCGTGATATCAGAAACATAAACTTTCAGGATGGAGCATTCTACCGCGAATTCTTCAACCCCTTTCAGTTCGGCTTCCTGATGATTCATTCCGCCTGCAACCAGTTCGTCAATTTTATCCTGAACATCTTTTCCTGCACGGTAAGCTCCGGCTTCAGAAACAAAGATGGCAGTCGCCATTTCAGCAATTTTCTTACGGATCGCTCCGAAAGTGGAAATTGCCACACCAAACTGTTTTCTTTCGTTTGCGTAACGGATAGAATGGTTGGTAATTCTTCTCTGACCATCTAAATTTGCGGCAGCCAGCTTAATTCTACCAACGTTCAATGCGTTCAATGCGATCTTAAAACCGTTGTTTCTTTCCCCCAAAAGATTTTCAACAGGAACTTTCATGTCATTGAAGAAAACCTGACGTGTAGATGACGAACGGATTCCCAGTTTGTGCTCTTCTTCACCAAAAGTCAAAGATTCCGGATTTTCAAGTTCAGATTTGTTAATTACAAAACCGGTAATATTTTTATCGTCGTCAATTTTTGCGAAGAATGTGAAAGTATCTGCAAAACCTGCATTCGAAATCCACATTTTCTGTCCGTTGATAATGTAATGTTTACCGTCCTCAGAAAGTTTTGCTCTTGTCTTTCCGGAATTTGCATCAGATCCTGCATCAGGTTCAGTCAAACAATAAGCCCCGAATTTTTCACCTGTCGCCAAAGCCGGAAGGTATTTTTTCTTCTGTTCTTCAGTTCCGTAAAGCAGGATCGGAAGCGTTCCGATTCCGGTGTGCGCACCATATGCTGTTGCCAAAGATCCGTTTCCTCCGGAAGCCATATCGCAGGCCAACATTGTTGAGATAAAGCCCATTCCAAGTCCGCCGTATTCTTCCGGAACTGCAATTCCCAAAGCGCCCATTTCACCGAGTTTTTTCATGCATTCCTCTGTCAAAGCATAATCTTTGTGTTCGAAACGTTCGTGGTGAGGAACCACTTCTCTTTCGATAAATTCGCGGATGGAATCGCGAAGCATTTTTTGCTCTTCACTCAATTCTTCAAGTGAGAAAATGTCTGCTGCAGGCGTTTCTGTGATTAAGAAATCGCCGCCGACTAGTGATTTTTTTGTTGTTGTATCTGACATGATATTAAATTTTTTAGATTAAAGAATAAAGAGAAAAGAAAAAAGACTTTAATTCAATGTTTTTTGGAAACCTGAAATCATTTTCTGTAACTCTACTAGTTTGTTTTCAAGATTAATTAAGTTCTGTTCAGTGATAAATTCTCTGTCTTTTGCTATGAGAATTTGAGTTTGAAGTTCAAAAAGAGAGCCCAGACTGATTTCCAAAAAACGGTTGAAATCTTTATTTGATGTTCTGCTTGAACCTTCTGCAATATTTGAAGGAACTGAAACAGCACATCTTCTGATTTGAGACTTCAAACCAAACTCTTCCGATTTTGGAAAATTTTCAGTTTCTGCATAAATTTCTGAAGCCAATGCCATCGCCATTTTCCAGATATTCAGATTTTTGAAATTATGCTTCACCTTAGTCTTTTCTCTTTATTCTTTCTTCTTTTCTCTTTACAAAAGTTCAAATATTGACGCTGCTCCCTGTCCGGTTCCTACACACATCGTAACCATTCCGTACTTGTTGCCGCGTTTTCTCATTTCATCCAGAAGCTGTACCGTCAGTTTTGTTCCTGTACATCCAAGTGGATGACCCAAAGCAATTGCTCCTCCGTTGACGTTCAGGATATCTTTGTTCAGATCCAGTTCTTTCTGAATTGCAACAGACTGTGATGCGAAAGCTTCGTTCAGCTCGATCAGATCGATGTCTTTCAGTTCTAAACCGGCTTGTTTCAAAGCTTTTGGAATTGCGTAAACCGGTCCCATCCCCATAATTCTTGGCTCCAAACCGGCTGCAGCGTAAGCCGCTAATCTTGCTTCAGGCTCAAGACCCAATTCTTTAACCATTTCTTCAGACATTACCACTACGAAAGCAGCACCGTCGCTCATTTGTGAAGAATTTCCTGCTGTTACAGAACCTCCGTTTGCGAAAACGGGACGAAGTTTTGCCAAACCTTCCAGTGAGGTGTCTTTTCTTGGGCCTTCATCTACAGAGAAATCGAATTTCTTGGTCTGCATTTTTTGTTTTTCATCAAGGAAATTGTATTCAACCGGAATCGGAACGATCTGATTGGCGAATCTTCCTTCTTCGTTGGCTTTCAACGCTTTCATGTGAGAATTGAATGCAAATTCATCCTGCTCTTCACGCGAAATTTTGTACTGATTTGCTACGGCTTCAGCGGTGTAACCCATTCCCCAATAATAATCCGGGTTGGATTTTGCGATATCGGTTTCCGGAACCGGTTTGTAACCGCCCATCGGAATGTAACTCATGGATTCTGTTCCACCTGCGATGATGCAATCTGCCATTCCTGCCTGAATTTTTGCAGAGGCAATTGCAATCGCTTCAGAACCGGATGCACAATATCTGTTTACCGTAACTCCCGGAACTTTGTCGGTATTCAATCCCATCAAAGAGATTAAACGTGCAACATTCAGTCCCTGTTCTGCTTCAGGCATTGCGTTTCCAACGATTAAGTCGTCGATTCTGTTTTTATCCAACTGTGGCAAATCGGCCATCAGTTTTTCAATGACAGTTGCTGCCATTACATCGGGACGCGTGAAGCGAAGGGAACCTTTCGGCGCTTTTCCTACCGCTGTTCTGTATCCTTTAACTATATATGCTTGTTTCATTTTTTGAGATTAGAGATTTAGAGACAAGAGATCAGAGACCTCTGCCTAATTAATTTTTGCTTTGATATTCTCCTTGAAAACGTAAACCATTTTCTGAACTTCTTCCAGTTTTGCAAGAAGTGGTTCATTGGTTTCTTTGGTAATAAAATTCAATCGCTCAGAAATAACCAGTTGTGTTTGCAATTCATATGAAGATCCATATGCGATATTTAGGAAATTATAGAATTCTTTTTCTCTTTCACGACCTGCACCTTCTGCGATATTTGAAGGAATAGATACAGCAGAGCGCTTTATTTGTGATGATAAACCATATTTTTCATCATTAGGCATATTTGCAAGTGACCTATACACATCGACGCACAAATCAATTGACTCGTTCCAGATTTTTAATTTCTTAATGTTATGCATTTTTAAGAATTTGATATTAAAAGAGAAGAGAGTGGAGATAATTAGGTGATTCGGTAAAAGAGTTCTTTGTCTCTTGTCTCCAATCTCCTAATCTCCTGTCTAATTCCTCAACGGCTTACCTTTCTGCAGCATGTACTGAATTCTTTCAAGAGATTTTCTTTCACCACAAAGCTGTAGGAACGTTTCTCTTTCAAGGTTCAATAAGTACTGTTCTGTTACCAAAGTCGGTTCGGAAAGATTTCCACCTACCATTACATAACCCAGTTTGTCCGCGATTTTTTTATCGTGTTCAGAAATGTAATTTCCGGCCAACATTTGATCGGTTCCTACGTAGAACATTCCCAGTGCATCTTTACCAAGAACGGTAACTTTTTGTTCAATCGGTTGCGTGTAACCCTGTTCTGCAAGTAGTTTTGCGACTTTCTTAGCTTCCGCAATCTGACGGTTTTTGTCCACAACAACAATGTCTTTGTGCTGCTCTAAAATTCCCATATCATAAGCTTCGTAAGCGGATGTTGCCACTTTACCCATCGCAATATTCATGAAAGCTTCGCGAAGACGGTTGGTTTTAACATCATCTTTTTCGAATTCACGTGAAGTTCTCAACGTCAGTTCTTTGGTTCCGCCACCGCCAGGAATTACACCAACTCCGGTTTCAACCAGTCCGATATAAGTTTCTGCTGCTGCAACAACTCTGTCTGCGTGCATCGTCATTTCACAACCGCCACCTAAAGTCATTCCGTGCGGCGCAACAACTACAGGAATAGAGGAGTAACGAACTCTCATCATTGATTTCTGGAAATAAGCAATTGCCATGTTAAGATCATCCCAATCCTGCTCAATCGCCATCATCAGAATCATCGCCAGGTTAGCTCCAACAGAGAAATTAGTTCCCTGATTTCCGATCACCAAAGCGTCATATTCTTTTTCAGCCAAGTCGATCGCACGGTTCAGTCCGTCCAGAACTTCACCACCCAAAGAATTCATTTTGGAACGGATTTCAAAGTTGATAATACCATCGCCCAAATCCTGAATCGCAGAACCGGAATTGCTCCAAAGCGTTTTGTCTTTTCTGATATTGTCAAGAATGATAAATGCTTCCTGACCCGGAATATTTTCGTAACTTGTTTTAGTCTGATCGAAGAAAATTTTGTGACCGTTTTCGTTCACTTTGTAGAAAGATTCTACATTTTTCACCCAATCTGAAACTTCGTAACCGGCATCTTTAGCGAGTTCAATACCTTTCTGAACACCAATTGCATCCCAAATTTCAAACGGACCATTTTCCCAACCGAAACCTGCACGCATCGCATCGTCGATTTTATAAACTTCATCAGAAATTTCAGGAACTTTGTGCGAAACGTACGCGAACAATGCACCGAAAGATTTTCTGTAGAGTTCTCCGGCTTTGTCTTTTCCACCGATCAAAACTTTGAAACGGTCGATTGGTTTATCAATGTTTTTCGTCAGTTCAAGAGTAGGGAAGTTGGATTTACCCTGAAGTTCGTACTCCATTGTATCCAGGTTAAGACCTTGGATTTCCGATTTTCCTTCAGCGTTTTTAACCTTTTTATAGAATCCCTGTTCTGTTTTTGAACCGAGCCAGTTGTGGTCAACCATTTTCTGGATGTAATCCGGCAATTCAAAAACATTGTTGAAATTGTTTGCTTCAGCGCCGCTTCCGTGAACACCTTTTGCCACGTGAACCAACGTATCCAAACCAACAACATCAGCTGTTCTGAACGTTGCAGATTTTGGACGCCCGATAACCGGACCGGTCAGTTTATCAATATCGGTAACATTTAAACCAAGACCTTTTACTTCGTGGAGCAGATTCATCATCGAGAAAACTCCGATTCTGTTTGCGATAAAAGCAGGTGTATCTTTCGCCAAAACGGTGGTTTTACCCAACATTTTCGCACCGTAATCCATGTAGAATTTCACAATTTCAGGATCGGTTTCTTTGGTTGGAATTACTTCCAGAAGCGGTAAATATCTTACCGGATTGAAGAAGTGCGTTCCCGCGAAATACTTTTTGAAATCGTCGCTTCTGCCTTCAACCAACATGTTGATTGGAATTCCGGAAGTATTGGAAGAAACCAAAGTTCCCGGTTTTCTGAACTGCTCAATTTTTTCGTAAACTGATTTCTTGATGTCAAGTCTTTCAACCACAACTTCAATAATCCAGTCGGTATTTTTGATTTTCGGAAGATCGTCATCAAAGTTTCCAACCGTAATTCTGTCTGCAAATTTCTGCGAGTAAAGCAGGGCAGGACTTGACTTTTTCAGTTTCAGAAAATTCTCATTCGCAATGCGGTTTCTCACCACTTTGTCGTCTTTGGTAAGACCTTTTTTCTGTTCCGCTTCAGTAAGTTCAAAAGGAACGATATCCAACAGTAACACTTCAACGCCAATATTGGCAAAGTGCGCTGCAATACCGCTTCCCATGATACCTGAACCGAGAACCGTAACGTGTTTAATTCTTCTTTTCATTTATCAGATATTATTTCTTTTTATTTAAGTCTGCTGTAATCTGCTGGATTTCCATCATCACTTCTTTGAATACCTCCAGTTTTTCCTGTGGAATTTTTTCCATGATGGTTTTGTTGAAATTCACCACGACTTCCTTAGACATATTTCTGGAATTCAGACCTTTATCGGTAAGTTTGATGATCACCTCTCTTTTGTCGTTGGTGGTTTTTTCTTTATAGATATAGCCGTTGTCTTCCAGCAGCTTGATGATTCTTGTAAGTGAAGTAGGCTCGATCGCCATTTTGGGTCCGAGATTCGTACTTCTGGTCCCGTCTTTCGGATCAATTTTAAGTAGTGTAAGTGCCTGTACAGCGGTTGCATCGTGATCCTGGGCCAGTTCTGAGTACATCTTTGAAACAGCAAGCCAGGTTTGCTTGAGTATGAGATCTACGTTCTCAACTTTTTCTTTGTTATCCATAGTAAATAATCTAAAAATGTGGTTTAGCCAAATATAGGAATTATTATGCATGCATAACACTTTCAAAATGTTAACTTTTGTTAATCATTTAATAATCAGTACATTAAAAAATATGATTGACATAATATTATGCATGCATAATATATTAAACAGTCACGGCAAATACAGAATTAATCAAGGTTTTGAACTAAACCAAGTATTTCAGCAAAAGAATATGCTTTTTGTTGATAATTATTTCCAGAAATCACCCAAAATGTATCCTGAAATTCAAAATTGAGTGAAGAAAGATTTTTTTTGCAGTTTTTCTGAAGAAAAGAGTAGAGCAATTCCTTCTCGAAATTGGGTGCAGAAATTTTTGGCGGAATGAACTGACCGTGAAGATCAAAAAGCTGCGGTGAAGAAAGTTCCGGATTGGAAATCAGGATATCTTCGGCAATCCCGGTTTGCAACTTCTGATTTTTTACGTACCAGATTTTGTCGGAAAATTCCTTTGCCAAACGCCAGTCGTGCGAGGAAAAAAGAATGAGTTTATTGTGTTCTTCTGCCAGATTACGAAGGATTTTCAGAATGATAATTTTGTTTTCTTCATCCAGATGCGTCGTGGGTTCATCCAGAATAATCATTGGTGAATTCTGAGCCAGTGCACGGCCAATAAACGCTTTCTGAAGATTACCGTCGGATAGTTTTGATAAAGTAAAATCGCGGTACTGAGTTAAATGTAAACTTTCAATAATCTGCTCAACATCCTGTTTATCTGAGTTATCAAGTTCAAAATAATAAGGATAATGGATGTATTTTCCCAGCGAAATCAAATCACTGAGCGTATAGCTTACCGGAATCTGCGATTTGGAAAAAACCACAGCGATTTCCTCGGCAGTCTGCTTTGATGAAAGATTTTTTGTGTTTTTTTGATTCAGAAAAATGTCACCTTCAAGAAGTGGAATCTGATTCAGAATACTTTTGATTAACGTCGTTTTTCCGACGCCGTTATTTCCGATCAGCAGACAGACTTCACCCAACTGCAGTGAAGCGTTAACACCTTTTATTAAAGGAGTTTTATAACCAATGTCTGTATTTTTTAATTCTAAAAACATTATTTAATTGAAAGTTGAAAATTGAAAGTTGAAAATTGCCTTTCAACATTCAACAAATAACTCATACTTCATAACTGCATAACTCCATAACTTCATAGCTTAACTCATAACTCATACTTCATAACTCCATAACTTCATAACGGCATAACTCCATAACTCCATAACCCAAATTTAATTTCTGCTTTTCAGCAGCATCATCAGAATTACCGGAATTCCGAAAAGTGAAGTAATTACATTCAAAGGAAACTGCGTCAGTTCCGAGACTGATGAAAAAACTTCCATGATTAAAATGCCTAAAACCATATTCAACATCCACTGTTGCCACAACTTTGCGGGATTGTAAATCATTCGTGAAAAATGCGGAACCACAATTCCGATAAACAGAACGGGGCCCAAAAACGCTGTTACAGAAGCCGAAAGCAGGGAAGAAGCGATAATAATCAGGTATTTCAGTGAAGTTAGATTTACACCTAAACTTTGTGCATAATGCGTTCCCAGTGCATTTCCGATCAGCGGTTTTATGGATTTGAAGCTCAGAAAAATTCCAGTCAGAACGATTACTGCTAAAATTAATATCTGATTTTTCGTCACTGTATTGTTTGCACCAAAACTCCAGAGAATGTAATTTTTTAAGCTTTGATTATCGGCATAAAACTGCAGAATTGAAACAACGGCTCCCGCTAGTGCAGAAACCAGAAATCCAAAAATAATCAGGAAAGATTTATCTTGAAATCTTCCCGAAAAAGCCAGCAAAACCAGCATCAGAACCAAGCTACCCGCAATTGCAGAAATGCTGAGAAAACTGTTCTGAAGAAATTCCGGAAGAACGATATTCTGCGAAAAGAAAATGTAAAACGCAACGCTTAAACTGGCCACAGAAGTAATTCCCAGAACCGACGGTCCGGCCAAAGGATTCTGGAAATATTCCTGAAGCAGAAAACCGCTCGTTGGAATGGAAATTCCTGCAAGAAGCATTACCAAAACACGGTTGATGCGAAGTTCTGCAATCTGCGAATTTTCTGTTGAACCCAAAAAATCAGCAAAAGAAAGCTTCAGAAAACCCACATTCAGATTAACGATAACAGCAATAACGGCCAGTACCAGCAAAAGAGTGATGAGACTTCTGAAACTTTTTACCACAGCAAAAACTGCTTTATTTTATAGATTGTCCGTGTTTGAAACCGGAGAGGCTGCTGCCGGTTCTGCCGTATCAGCCGCTGAAACTCCGAAAGAAGCAATTTTCTGATCAAGCTGATTTTTCGTCATCATGCTCATGTATTCATCAGTCTGTTCGCCTTTACGCATAAAAGTGAAAGGAATTCCGCTTCCGTCCCAATTTTTGAAATTCTTTGTAAAGAAATCCGGTGTTATCAAAGCACCGTCAAGCAGAACAACATTCTCTGTTAATCCCTGCTCTTCTGCGAATTTTTTAACGTCGGTTGGCCAGTCCGCTTTCTGATCGAGACTTACGAAAGTCCATTTCACGGGCTGTCCCTGAAGTTCAGCCATTTTTTCCTTGAAATGCGGCATTTCTCTCATACATGGTCCGCACCATGTCGCGAAGAAATTTGTTACATATAATGTATCGTTACTTTTCGCTGCAAGAAAGTCGGTCATCTTTTCGGGAGAATATTCTACTGCTTTGAAAACCGCCACTGGTTCGGTAGTTTCAGGAGCGGTAACCGAATCGGTTTCGTAATTTTCAGTTACGTTTTCTGTTTCTTTTTTCTGACAGGAAATTACGGCGCCGACAATCAGAACCGACAGGAAAAAATTTTTCATAATAATTTTACTAATTTTGGAAGAGAAATGGAACAAGCTTTACCTACTGCAAAAAACCTGAACTTTCATCGCCTAAAATTAACGAAAAAGGAAAAACTGACCAAAAATGTGTTTTCCTTTGAGTTTGACATTCCTGCTGAGCTGCAAAAAAACTATGAATTTGAAGCAGGGCAGTATGTTGTTTTGCGTTATCCGCATAACGGTGAAATGTTTCAGAATGATTTTTCAATGACTTCTGCGCCTTTTGAAAACAGAATTTCACTGGCGATTAAAATTAATTCCGAAAAAAGCAGCACTTTTTCGCTGTATGAAAATCACAGTCACGGTGATTTTCTTGAAGTATCGGAACCGAAAGGACGTTTTACTTTGGTTTCAAAACCTCATGAATTCCGTACGATTGTAGGTTTTGCGGCCGGAATTGGTATTACTCCGGTTTTAAGCCATTTCAAAAATATTCTTCACAATGAGCCACGCACACGGCTTTTCCTGTTCTACGGAAATAAAACTACGGATGATATTGCATTCCGGAATGAACTCGATCAGTTGCAGAAAGAGCATTCAGACCGTTTTGAAATCCATTACTTTTTCTCTCAGGAAAAAGTTGGAAATGCACTGTTTGAAGGCCGCCTGGATGGTAAAAGACTGGAACTGATCATTAATCAGCTGATGATGATTGACGATACTGATGAAGAAGTAACGCTTTGGGATTCGGTAGATGAACTTTTGATCTGCGGAAAAGGCGAAATGATTAAATCTGTTGCCAACGCCTGTTACCAGAACGGAATTCCGAAAAGGAACATTCATTTTGAGCTTTTTGAAGCTTTCAATGATGATATTTATCCGGTGGAAAAGGATTTTCCTTTGATTGAGAACATTGATGTTGAATTTACCATTTTCAACAGTTCCTATCAGACCGAATTTCAAGACAACCGCACAAAAATTCTTCAGCAACTTCTGATTCAGAAATATCCCGTTCCTTATTCATGCAAATCGGGAATCTGCGGCAGCTGTATCTGCAAACTGGAAGAAGGCGAAGTGGAACTGCTGGAAAACGAATACCTCACTGAAAAAGAGGAAAGTGAAGGTAAAATTCTGGCCTGCATGTCGATTCCTTTAAGCAATAAAATAAAAATCAATTTTGATCTCGGTTGAAAAAACTTCTGGACATATTAAAGCTGTTTTTTGTCGGAGTCGAAATGGCGGTTCTGCTGATGATTCTTGCCAATGTTTGGGTATTCGACAGTACGAACGGACGAACCTATACCAGAATTTCTAAAATTCCGCCGCGCGAAACCGCTCTTGTCCTGGGAACTTCCCCAAAAATGAGATCCGGAGCCGGAAATCCTTATTTTTTCAAAAGAATGGATGCCGCAGCGCTGCTTTATCATCACGGGAAGGTAAAGGAAATCATTGTGAGCGGTGAGAAAAGCCGTGGCTATGATGAACCTGCGGCAATGAAAAATTTCCTGGTTTATCAGGAAGGCGTTCCCGAAAACATTATCATAGAAGATACTGAAGGATTTAACACACACAAAAGCATTCTGCGCTGTAAGAATGTTTACAAAAAAAATAATGTCATCATCGTATCACAGGGGTACCACAATCTGCGCGCGCTGTTTTTCGCAAGAAACAATGACATGAATGCGCTGGGATTCGATGCCCGCGACGTTTCGAAACCGGAAAGCTATTACCGCAACCAGTCGCGCGAAATACTCGCGAGAGTTCAGGCCGTTCTTTATTTTATCCTTGGAATTTCTACAGACTGATCAGAAAGGATATCCGAAACCAATGTTAAGCGTCGGCTTCAAAGGCTGAAACTGGCGGAATCTCCATCGTTCGCCTTCAGGTTTGTTCGGATCGTAAATCTTGTAAGCCAGATCTACACGCAGCGTAATATACGCGACATTGATTCTTATACCAAGTCCGCTGCCGATACCCATCTGCTTATAAAATTTTGAAAAACGGAATTCATCACCAAACCCGTTATCCTTGAGACTCCAGATATTTCCCATATCGGTGAAGACAGCGGTTTCCCACATTTCGTTCAGCGGAATACGGTATTCAACACTGGTTGTCAGTTTCACATTATCCATTACAAAAGTCCGTATTCTTTCATCAAGCTGAGAATCTGCCGGACCTAAGCCGCCGAAAGCTCTCCACGCACGGATATCATTGGAACCGCCGTTGAAATAAGAACGGATAAACGGCATTGAATTGGAGTTTCCGTACGGAATTCCCAAACCGATAAACTGACGCATTGCAAGAGTCTGCTTACCGAATGTAATGTATTTTCTTACATCAAAATCAAACTTGATGAACTGCGAAAAAGGAACCTTGAAAATCGTACGCTGGTCGCCGGTTGTAACTCCCGCAGAAGTTCCTTTTGGCTGAATCAGTCCTAAAATATTACCCGCGACTTCCACTTTACCGTTAAAATAGAAAGGGTGTTCGTATTCTACTTTTCCGATTTCATTGTAAATAAAATTGTAGATGAAAGATGAGATGAGTACATCCTGAGTCTGACGGTCTTTATTAATAAGCGACTGGCGAAATGAATTATAATTCAGAAGCTGATCGCCGGAAAGAGAAGAACCGTAGGAAGCATCTGCCAGAATCAGTTTCGAATATTCGTCCGAACTGATCTGGCCGTCAAGGAAACTCTGGTTCAGAACCGGAGAATAGTCTTCAAAAACAAAATCACGCACACGCTGGTCATTCGGAAAAAATTCATAGTACCGGTCTTTATTTCTGGTTAAACTCAGCTGGTTATTGAAAATTGTAAGCTTGTGCGATACCACATCATTTACATTGGCAAAATAATTCAGACCTGTATTGAACGTCAGACGGTCGAGTCCGATATTTTCCTGCATGGTTGCTCCCAAAGTAATGGATGAAGTAGGAGAGTATCGTTTCGGAATCAGTTTATAATAGCTGAACGGCAGCAGCAGACGAGGAAAATAAAGATTTCCCTGCGCCGAAATTTCGTAGGCAAAAAGACGTTTGTTAAGGTCGCGTGGATTTCGGATTGAACCCAGAATTGCTCCCACGGAAGTTGAAAGGTTTTCAGCGCCGCCAAAAACATTTCTACTGGTTAAACTTACGGTCGGAGCGGCAGAAAGATTCAGAATCTGCGACCAGTTGGCATCAAAACTTCCCTGAAGTTCATATTTTGGAAGCGGTTTCAGAAGATAAAGAACATCCACGATGCTGTCGTTTGGTGCGGAAGTTCCGCCTCTGCGCAAAGAATCTTTTGCTTTCAGAATGCTGAAGTTGTTCATCGCCAGCATATTTCTTCTGGTAAGATCGAGATCTTTCTGGTCGTACACTTTTCCCGGTGAGAGAATCACCTGTCTCCAAAGCGCTCTGGTTTTATACTGATCATCCACTTTGTGAAAACGGATGCCGCGAAGACTGTCTTTAACCGTGTTATGCGGAAAATCCTGATTATTCTCCACCACAGCAACATCAATATTACCAATGGTGGCCACTTTATACGGAGAATCCAGTGAATCCTTGTGAATATCGATGGAAAGCGGAACATTTTTACGGCTGTCCAGGGTATCTGCAGTAAAAAATATTTCTTCGTTGGAGTTGTTGAATTTATAATATCCTCTTTCGCGCATCAGCGAGCTGATTCTTTTAATCTCGTCTTCAAGAACAGTCTGATCCAGAATTCGTCCTGAACGCACAAGACTTGCGCCGAGGTCTTCTTCATAAATCCGTTTGATGTTAGGGTCCGGAATATCGTAATAGTAATCCGAAATCATCGTAGGATCACGGTGCGTAATCAGGTAGTTTGCTTTGGCTTTTTTTGCTGCGGAATCCAGATCGTGACTGAATTTCACATCGGCATCCCAAAAACCACGGTAAACCAGTCTTTTCCGGATTGAATTAGCGCTGGTTTGGGTTTTGCCCTGATCAAGGATTACCGGCGGCTGTCCCCAGTTGTGAAAAAGACGGTCCCAGAAAAGATTTTTACCAACATACTCAGGATGTTCATATTTTATGAAAAGTGAATCCCGCAGTTTCTGGTTTCTCATTTCACTTGGATACGTCATGTATTCATTCAGGACAGAATCGTATTTCGGATTCGCCATGTTATAAAGCATGAGCCCAAGCGGCGCAAGAAACAGTGTTTTTTTATTCGGTTTCTGGCTTACATAGTCGGGCAGTTCATCTTCATGAACCTTTCCGTCCTCATATTTAAATGTGTTTTTTACAAGCAGATAATCTCCGTCCGGAACTTTTTTTGTGGTACTGCAGGCATAAAGAAAAAAGGCAGCCATTGCAGAAATTGGAAATATATGATACTTTTGGAGATATTTTCTAAAATGCTTTCCGCTCATAAAATAAAACTTTTACAGTCGCTGGATAAAAAGAAGTTCAGACAAAAATACAATTTGTTTTTGGTTGAGGGTAACAAAAATATCAGGGAACTTCAGTATTCTAACTATAAAATCTCTGAAATATTTTCTACTAATGCCAGCGATTTACCTTTTTCACCGAAACTTATTCAGGAAATTTCCGAGAGAGATCTCCGGAAGATCAGTTTTCTGCAGCATCCTAAAGATTCGGTCGCGGTTTGTGAAATGTTGGAAAATACGCCGAAGGAAGAGGTAAAAATACAGTTGGTTCTTGACGGCATTCAGGATCCGGGAAATCTCGGAACCATTATCCGGCTTGCCGACTGGTTTGGAATAGAGCAGATGGTCTGCAGCGAAGACACGGTGGATTATTTCAATCCGAAAGTCATTCAGGCCACAATGGGATCGTTCACCAGAGTGAATATTATCTACAGAAATATCGCAGAATTTCTTGCTGAAACACCGAATATCAACCTAGGAACCGACATGGAAGGAGAAAACATCTATCAGTTTGATTTTCCGGAAAGAATCAATATTATCCTTGGCAATGAAGGCAACGGAATCCGTCCCGAAACTGAAAAAATGATAAAACATTTTATTACAGTTCCGCGTTTCGGCAAATCGCAGTCGACTGAAAGTCTAAACGTATCCATGGCCGCCGGAATCATTCTCGGCGAAATATTCTCAAAAAAATAACCGCAGTCTAACGAAACTACGGTTTTTTATTTAGATAAGCTGTTCCATGCTGGAGATGCTTTTTCTTTTCTGATAATCCTCAAGCTTGGTTCTAATCCATCTTAAAGCGAAGGGCGCAATGTAGATCAGCGCAATTCCAATCAGTTTCTGCTTCCAGCTGGCACTCTTCATTTTCTTTCTTGCAAATCCGCCTACCATCGCAACTGCCCCAAGACGCACAACATCTTCAAAAGCGCCTCCTTTTATTGCAGAATCTGCAAAACCTAGAACGGCATTTCTTCCAATAATTTTTTCTTTGACGCCGGAAGTAATTTCTTTCATGATAACGTCGTTATTCAGCGTAATTCCTGTTTCTCCGTTTTCCTTTACTTCCTCCTTCAGAAACTTATCGGTAAAACCGTTGGTAATTGCACTCAAGCTTTCTTTTGCGTTATCGAAGGTAAGAAGATCTTCCATTTCGGAAACCTCTTTTTTCAGTAACGATTTTTTCCTGCGAAGCTCTTCAAGGCTGTTGTATTTGGTACTCATTCTTTCGGATTATTAAAGGTTTTAAGCAGTTTATTGGCTATCATGTTGCGGAGAGATTTTCCTGTAAGAATTAAAATGACAAAAACAAGAAGATAAAAACCCGCCACAATCAGAAAACCATAAGCATAACTACCTACTGCAGATCCTATGAGAAACCCGATTCCAATATTGAACAGGATTAAAAAGAATATTGCGAAAACTGAAAGCAATATTATAAGTGTTAAAATTCCTGCAGTGGTAACGCCTTTTTCGGTGGCCTCCATCTTCAGAAGATCAAGCCTTTTGGACGAATATTCTTTTATTAGATCTAGCATAGTTTATTTTTATAAAGTTACAAAAAAAGGAACGAGAAGTTCCTTTTTATATTTACATGTTAACGGGAAATTATTTCATTCCGTCCAGCTCAGTTTCGATATCTTTTACGACATCAGTGGTTTTTGAAACTACCTGATCTTTGTATTTGTCATATCCTTCTTTCACAGTATGCGCAACATTGTTGGCTGTTTCTTTGAAAGTAGAGGAAATGTTTCCATACTGATCTTTCACTTTATGAGACACTTCGTTGTACTTTTCTTTTGCTCTTTCAGAAGCTTTCCCGTACTGGTCTACTGCCTGATCTTTAAGATCTCCGGCTTTTTCTTTAATTTTTCTTCTGGTTTCTTTACCTTCTTCCGGAGCATAAAGCATTCCCAAAACTACACCTGCTGCAGCACCTGCAAGCAAACCGGCTAATACAGCACCTGCATTGTTTCCTTTTTTTGACATTTTATTTTGATTTTTATAGTTTATAATAAGATTAATAACACACAGAAAGGAACAATTAATATACCAAAGAATGGTGCTTCAATCTTAAAAAACTGTTAAAAAGGCTTAATATATGAAAGTATTAGGCTGATGGTTTCTTCTTTACTGATGTGGCTGTTATCAATCAGTATTGCATCTGCGGCCTGCTTTAACGGAGCGACTTCACGTTCGCTGTCAATTTTGTCGCGGGTTACCAGGTTGTGCTGAACCGCAATTCTGTCAGTTTTTATGCCAAGGTTCTTGAGTTCCAGATAGCGCCTTTTTGTCCGTTCTTCTACACTGGCTGTCAGAAAAAATTTATAGTCGGCGTTGGGAAGAACCACAGTTCCGATATCGCGGCCGTCCATAATCACGCCGCCCTTTTCCGCAATTTTGCGTTGAGTTTCCAGTAAAAAAGCCCGGACTTCCTTCTGTTTTGCAATCAGACTTACATGATCCGAAACATTGTTTTCCCTGATTTTTTCACCTATATTTTCATCATTAAGGAAAAGAACAAGCTCACCGTCAAGATCTCTGAATTCCAGTTTTGCTTTGTGAAGGCAGCCAAAAAGGTTTTCAAGATCGATGTTACCGTCTTTGTAGCAGTTGGTTAAAGCAAAATAAGTAATTCCGCGGTAAAGCGCACCTGTATCCATGTGGACCAAACCTAGTCTTTTCGCAATTTCTTTCGAAATAGAACTTTTCCCGGTGGAGGAAAAACCGTCAATGGCAATCACGGGTTTCTTCATTTCACAAATTTCCAGATTTTTTTTGTGAATGACGAATTTTGTGGAAAAAATAAAATGAAATTAGTAGCGGTTTCCACTCATGTCCACACTTACGCCCAACATATTAAGATTACCTGAGTTGTGGTAGCGCGCATGTGTATAATCAATCCGGAAAGCTCCAAGTTTTACACCGAAACCTGCTGAAAGCCCGGCAAAACTTCTCTGATCAAGTACGGAAAGTTCGTTACCGCGCTTGATATTGTAACCAATGCGGAGATTGAAGGATTTTTCAGGGAAGAGTTCTGCGCCCAGTGAAAAGTGATCGGCAATTTTACGAGTGGTTTTTACTTCCTGACCGTTATTGTTGTATTCTGAAGAAATATCAAACTTCTGCAGATCGTGCGCAGTAACAGTGATGGCTGCAGGGAATTTCTTCAGATGAACCGTGTAGCCCAAATCAATTCTGAAAGGAAGCGTTTCGCGGTACCCGTTGAATGTTTTAAACTGATATCCGAAATTCCGGATTGCCAAACCGATGGTCTCATTGGTTTTCTTAAAATGATAGGAAACTCCGATATTTCCTGAAACGGCCATAGAGGTGTACGTATCAATCTTGGAAGTGATAAAGTTTACGTTGGCACCCACAGTCCATTCATCTTCAAACTGATAAGCGTAACCGGCACCGATAGCTGCGTCCATGGCACCGAATTCACCCATTTCAAAACCGGCTTCATCAGTTCTCGGCATTTTACCGTAATCCATATAACGTGCATTTGCAGTTATCAGATGGCCTTTTTCAAAAGCTTTACCGTAGTTGATGGTTCCAAACTTGGAGTCGGCAAGATAGGTTGCGAAGTTCACCGAAATCTGATTGTCCATTTCCAGATTCAGCAAAGCCGGATTTACTGCAGCAAAATTAACGTCGTAATCGCGTACAGAAACGGCATCGCCGCCCAGTGCAGCCTGCCTTGCAGAAACCGGAAGGTTCATGAACGGAAAAACATTTTCGCCCTCCTGTGCGAACGAAAGAACTGCTGAAAAAAAGCAAGCGGAAACGAAAAGTTTTTTCAAGACAAACGGGTTGTTAATGCAAAAATAATCCTTTTTGATTCTTATCAAAATTTTTAGGAAATAATTTAGACATAATACTGATTGATTAACGCAGTTTTTGGACGAATCATTATATTTGCACCAGTCAAAATTTTGAAATCCCTTTATTAAACATGAAATATAAAAGAATCCTTCTTAAACTCAGCGGAGAAGCGCTGATGGGCAACAGACAGTACGGTATCGACAACGACCGTCTTAAAGAATACGCTGCTGAAATTAAGAAAGTAGTGGAAAAAGGATGCGAGGTTGCCATTGTAATTGGAGGCGGAAATATTTTCAGAGGGCTTGCAGGAGCTGCAAAAGGGATGGACCGTGTTCAGGGCGATTACATGGGAATGCTTGCAACCGTAATCAACGGAATGGCTCTGCAGGGCGCACTTGAAGATGCCGGAATCAAAACCAGACTTCAGAGTGCCATTGAAATGGATAAAGTGGCAGAACCTTTCATCAAAAGAAGAGCAACAAGACATCTTGAAAAAGGCAGAGTGGTGATATTTGGCGCCGGAACTGGCAACCCTTACTTCACTACCGATACCGCTGCAACACTGAGAGCCATTGAAATTGGTGCCGATGTTATTCTGAAAGGAACCAGAGTAGACGGTATATACGACAGCGATCCGGAAAAAAACACGGAAGCTGTAAAATTCAATTCACTTACTTTTGAAGAAGTTTTCGAAAAAGGACTGAAAGTAATGGACATGACCGCATTTACTTTAAGCCATGAAAATAACCTTCCCATCATCGTTTTTGACATGAATAAAGAAGGAAACCTTCTCAAAATCGTTGAAGGCGAAAATGTAGGAACTTTAGTAAATCTTTAATCTGTAAATAATCTCGTTATGGAAGAATTAGAAATGATAAAAGCAATGGTAAAGCAGGAGATGGATGCTGCAATAAAGCACCTTGACCATGCTTTCCAGAAAATCAGAGCAGGAAGAGCTTCAACATCAATGGTTCAGGATGTTATGGTGGAATATTACGGTGCGCCAACACCGCTGAATCAGGTTGCGAATGTTTCAGTACCGGATGCAATGACGATTTCCATTCAGCCATGGGACAGAACTGCAATCAATGCTATTGAAAAAGCCATCATCAATTCGAATTTAGGTTTTGCACCATCCAACAATGGCGACAATATCATTCTGAATGTACCGCCTCTAACCGAAGAAAGAAGAAAAGATCTTGCAAAGCAGGCCAAATCCGAATCGGAACAGACCAAAGTAACAGTTCGCAACGCAAGACAGGACGGTATGAAAGAACTGAAAAAACTCGACGGCGTTTCCGAAGATTTGCTAAAAGATGCCGAAGGAGAAATTCAGGAACTTACCGACAAGTACGTGAAAATTTGTGACGAACATCTTAAAGCAAAAGAAGCAGACATCATGAAAGTATAATGCTTTCCTACAATAAAACAATAGCAGAAATCTTCTACAGGTTTCTGCTTTTTTTATGTTTCAGGATTACTTCTTACCATTAAATCTCGCCTGATTTTCCTTATATTTACACAAAAATTTTACAGTTATGGCCGAGTGGAAAACCGTCAAAGAATACAAAGATATTACCTATAAAAAGTGCAACGGCGTTGCCAGAATTGCATTTAACCGTCCGGAAGTCAGAAACGCGTTCCGTCCGAATACAACTTCAGAACTTTACGATGCTTTTTACGATGTTTATGAAGATTCCTCTGTCGGAGTTGTAATTTTAACCGGTGAAGGTCCGAGTCCGAAAGACGGCGGCCATGCATTTTGCAGCGGGGGCGACCAGAAAGCGCGCGGACATCAGGGCTATGTAGGTGAAGACGGACGACACCGTTTGAATATTCTTGAAGTTCAGCGTCTGATCCGTTTTATGCCGAAAGTAGTGATTGCAGCTGTTAACGGCTGGGCTGTGGGCGGCGGACATTCTCTGCATGTTGTTTGTGACTTAACGTTAGCTTCAAAAGAACACGCTGTTTTCAAACAGACCGATGCTGATGTCACCAGTTTCGACGGCGGATACGGTTCCGCTTACCTTGCAAAAATGGTCGGCCAGAAGAAAGCCCGCGAAATTTTCTTTCTGGGAAGGAATTATTCTGCACAGGAAGCTTTTGAAATGGGAATGGTGAACGAAGTTGTTCCGCATGATGAACTTGAAGACACTGCGTATCAGTGGGCACAGGAAATTCTGGCGAAATCTCCGACTTCGATCAGAATGCTGAAATTCGCGATGAACCTTACTGACGACGGAATGGTTGGCCAACAGGTTTTTGCCGGTGAAGCCACACGTCTGGCTTATATGACTGATGAGGCGAAAGAAGGGAGAAACGCTTTCCTTGAAAAAAGAAAACCGGATTTCGGGGACAATCAGTGGATTTCCTAACGAATGGAGGAATTCACCAACAATCCCGTACTGCAACATGACTTGCCTAATTTTGAGCAGGCAGATTTTACGCCGCTTTCCAGGAAATACATCCGAATCATTCTACTGAATCTGGCGATTTTCGGCATAATGCTTTTTGGAATCATCGCTGCCGCGTATTATTTTCTTCATGAACATATTAATGTCAGCTGGACTCTTATTATTGCAGCTGCGGCGCTTTTGTTTTTGCTGGTTTTCGTTAGCGGTTACTTTGGCTTTTTTCAGCGCAGATATGCCATTCGGGAGAAAGATATTATTTATCAGGAAGGACTTCTGAAAAGAACAGTAACGGTTATTCCTTTTAACCGCACTCAACATATTGCACTGGCAGAGGGATGGTATTCCAGAATTCTCGGCCTGAAATCTATCCGTATTTTTACCGCCGGCTCTGTTGATTTAACAGTGAACGGGCTTCCTAAAGAAGTCGCAGAAAAAATCAATCAGTTGATTCTGAACAAAATCCGTTCAGAAAAAGCGGATGAAACCGTTGAAAACAATATGACTCAAAACTTTGCGGATGAATAATTCCAGCGCGTTTGAAACTCCGCAACGGCAGTCTAAAATAGGCATCATTCTTTTGTCCGTTATTAATTTCGGTAAATTTCTGAAAGCCATGTGGCCGGTGTATGTTCTTGCATTCCTTCGTCAAAGGGAAGGAATTACAGGTTATATCATTGGTTTTACGCTTCTGGCGGTTGTGTGGTTTATCGTTTATTCTGTAATCGAATATCGGAATTTCAGTTATTTTATTGACCGTGAAAACGAAAAATTTGTCATCCGGAAAGGTGTTATCAACCGCAGCGAAATTGGCATCGAGAAAAGTAAAATTCAGGAAGCAAACATTGAGCAGCCTTTTCTGCATAAGTTTCTGAACATTTACGAATTGCAGATCGACAGTCCGGGAACAGATAAGAAAGAAGTAAAAGTTAACGCTATTTCCTTTGAAAGCGCCCGCGAAATCAAAAATTACCTGCTGAAAAAAGATGAAGCAGTTAAAGAAGAACACGAAAGCATTCAGTCTTCAGAAGTAAAAGAAAGTTCTGCGCTTAAAATTTCCCTCAGTTCACTGGCGAAATATGCCTTAACAGCCAATTACCTGAAGAGTTTCATTGCTGTCATCGCTTTTGGCTTTTATATCAGTCAGCAGATTATTGATTTTCTGAAGGATTTTTCACTGGATCATTATGTTCCCGATGTAGAACAGCAAATTGAAAGTAACCTTGTCGGCGGCCCGTCTGTACTGCTGATTTTTACCATAATTGCTGTAATTTTTCTTATTGGAATTCTCGTGAATGTTGTAATGACGGTTGTAAAGTTTTTTGGAATGAGCATCAAACCCAATAATGGACAGTTTGCACTGCAGTACGGACTTTTCAATACCAAAAGTGCTTTCATTTCAAGAAGTAAAGTGCAGAAAATTACTGAAACGCAGAACTATTTTCAGAAAATGCTGAATATTTCGCTGCTGAAATTCAGTCAGATTTCAGATGATGAACATGCCAACGAAGGCAAAAACTCAATTCCGGGATGCAGTTCGGCCGAGAAGGAAATGCTGACAAAATTCATCTGGAAAAACCTTGGAAAACTGCCGTTTCATCTAAAACCGAACTACAGGAAACTGCTTTCAGGTAATTTCATCTTCATTATTATCCCAATAATAATCGGTATTTTTGCGAAAGACTTAATCGGAGAATACTGGTTTGCAATGGTAATCTATCTGCTGATTGCAGAAACTTTTATCATTTTTTCCTGGCTGAATAACAGGATGCTTTACAGCGAGGATTTCATTACAGTAAAATCGGGAATCTGGGACATTAGCAAAGAAACCATAGAAATGGAAAAAGTACAGGCCGTTCAGCTTTCCCAATATTTTTGGCAGAAGAAGAACGATTTGGGATCAGTACATTTTTTTACGGCCGGCGGATCGGTTTCATTCCGTACTGCAAGTTTCTCTGCATTAAAGAAAATTGCAAACTATACACTTTATAAAGTGGAAAGTTCAGCCAAAAGCTGGATGTAAATTATATTTTTAAAGTATGAACGAATGGATTAAAGCAGCACGCTTAAGAACTTTACCGCTTTCCATCAGCGGAATTATTATGGGTTCGTTTATTGCAATGTGGCGGCTGCACAACGAAGGAAAGGAGTGGGACTGGCGCATTTTTGCACTGGCATTGCTGGTAACACTGCTGTATCAGGTTCTATCCAATTATGCCAACGATTACGGCGACGGAATTAAAGGAACCGACAGACTTCGCATCAATGAAGCTGAACAGAGAGCCGTGGCATCAGGAAAAATTACGGCTGTACAGATGAAAAATGCAGTGATTCTGTTTTCCGTATTATCTTTAATTGCAACCGTTGCGTTGCTGTATCTGGCATTTTTTCCGGAATATTTAAGAGAATTCTGGATTTTTGTTGGACTGGGAATTGCATGTATTCTGGCAGCGATCGGATATACCGTCGGTAAAAAACCTTACGGCTACCTAGGTTTGGGCGACCTGATGGTGTTCATTTTTTTCGGACTTGTTTCGGTGGGCGGCAGTTATTTTCTGTTTACCAAAACTTTTCATTGGGACATTCTGCTTCCGGCTTCGGCCATTGGTTTGATGAGCGCTGCCGTTCTGAACCTGAACAATATGCGCGATATTGAAAGCGACCGTTTATCCGGAAAGAATTCCTTTGCGCTGCGCTTGGGTTATCCTAAAGCGATGATGTATCAAATGGTTCTGCTGAATTTACCAATGCTGCTGATTCTGGTTTTTCTCGGTATGCAGGGCTTTTTTCAAACCGGAAAATACTATCCGTTTATTGTGATGGTTCTGATGTTTCCATTAATGGGTTTACGGCGTAAAATTATCGCAACCAAAGATCCGAAAGCGCTGGATCCGTTCCTTAAACAGGTTGGAATCATGACGCTGATGATGGCCATTCTGATGGCTTTCGGACTGAATTATTTTAACTAACCGCTGAAAGCATAACGCTGAAAGCCAAAAGCTTTAAATATGAAAATAAAATTTCTTGGGCAGAACTGTTTTCTGTTCACTTACAAAGGCAAAAACATACTTTCTGATCCTTTTTACAACTTTCAGAAAGAAAAGTCGGGTTTTGATATCGAAGCTCAGCAGATTGATTATGTACTTATTACACATGCACACGAAGATCACACCGCTGATGTACGCGAAGTTTTGGTAAATCATCCTGAAGCGCAGGTTATCGGACAGCCGGAAATATGCGGTTACTTCGAGCATGAAAATTCAATTGATATCAATTTTGGCGGTGCAGCCAAAGTGGAAGACCTGAAAATTACAATGGTTCCTGCTTCCCATACTTCCAGCTTTCCGGACGGAACTTACGGTGGAGAACCCGCAGGTTATATCTTTCAGTTTGAAGGAAAAAATATCTACTTCGCTGGCGATACCGGAATTATTTCGGATATGGAACTTTTTCCAAGGTTTTTCGGAGAAATTAATCTGGCTATTTTACCGGTTGGCTCGCATTACACCATGTGTCCGAACAAAGCAAGTTTCGCTGCGGCAGAATTGCTTAAAACTCCGAAAGTAATCGGCTGTCACTTTGATACGTTTCCACCGATTACCATTGATCATTATGAAGCACAGAAAATATTTACGGAAAGAGGCGTAGAGCTTATTCTGCCGGAACTTGGACAGGAATTTGAAGTTTAATCCTCAACTTCACAAACACACTCCGTTATTTTTTGTAGCTTTGCTTACCAATTGATGAAAAAATATTTTACGTTATTCAGGATTTATTAATGCAATAGTGAAAAATAGAAAGAACGATGCAGAAAAAAGAAATTTGGAAAGAATATCCTTTGGATTTCGATTTTGAGGGCAGTTACCGGATCGAAGTTTCAGACAAAGGAAACATCAAGACATACAATACACTTAATCCCGGCGGAAAAATCATCAAAGGAAGTCTTCAGGGCGGTTTTCCTATTATACGGATCAAACTTTTCAGGAAAAGATCCGAAACCGATCAGAACAAACTGAATGAGGTTCAGGAGCAGATTGACGTTCTTAACTCTAAAATAAAAGAGCTGGATTTTGGAAAAAAAGACGCTGAAGAAAAGCAGAAACTGCGTGAAGAGCGCGACAGCCTTGTTCAGAAAAGAAAAAAGCACAACCTCAGAATCGATAAGAAAAGATGCATCAACATCGCTATTCTTAAACACAAGGCCGTTGCTGAACTCTTCCTTCCCAAACCTGAAAATGAAGACAAAAAATTCATTATTCACAAAGATTTTGACAAGGAAAACAACAGTGTTGACAATCTGGAATGGGCAAGCCAGGAAGAACTGAACACGCGCTATCAGCAGCATCCGAAAAATGTTCTGTTTGCTTTCAAGAAACAGTTTCTGGAAGCCAAACCCAATACCGGAGCGTCAAAACTTTCGGAACAGGATGTTCTTTACATTAAAAAACGTCTGAAAAGAGGGGATTCATTAAGGAAACTTGCTTCGAGATTCCATGTGTCCGATATGCAGATTCACCGCATTAAAACGGGCGAAAACTGGGGACATGTAAAACTTGTGGAAGATCTTCTGGAAGAAAAAAAGAAATAAAAAAATGGCAAGCTACCTAAATCACACCGCTACAACCGATTACCTTTGCTGCGTTCCCACCCTGGAGGATTTTCAGGAGCTGGTTGTTTAGGACTTGCCGTTGCAAAGATAAGGCAAAAAATTCAAATTCAAAATTCAAATTAAAAATTACGACCTAGAAAGTCGGTTTCAATAATGACCAGAAATGTTTATGCAATTGGTTTTATGATATTTATCGTTATCATGGCGGCATTTTTCATCACCAATATTTTTTTCAGAGATATTAACTATTACAGAAATTCCATTACTTTAAGCGCGTTTTTGCTACCGTTTATTTTTGCAGTCGGCGCTTTTATCTCTGTCCGTTCCTACAGCAAATGGAAAAAGAAACTCAGTTTTAAGGAAGCGTACGGCCGTGCCTTTATCCCAATGTTTGTAGGCGGTCTGCTTTCTGTGGTCTCTATTTTTGTTTACATCAATTATTTCAGTAAAGATACCAAGGATCTGCTGAATCATCAGTACATCGAAAGTTTCCGTACTTCCCTGGATGATGAATATTCAAAAGCAAAGAAAATTTTACGGCCCAATACTCCGGAAATGGAAGACCTTGAGAAAAAATACGCTGAATCCAAAGTAAGAATCGCCGAAAAGGAAAGCAAAAATGATGACATGTTTTCCGCGCAGTATTTTGGTTATGTTTTCGCTGGGTACTGTGCTTTTTTTCTGATTCTGTCGCTGTTCTTCGGAAGTTTTTTCAGAACCAGAAGTATTGAATAATTTTGTAGTACCTTAAATGAACGCATTGAACCAACCCAACTTATCCATAGTAATTCCTTTGCTGAACGAAGAAGATTCACTGGAGGAACTTTTCAACCGAATTGATCAGGTCTGCAAATCCAGTCAGCTCTCTTACGAAATCTGGTTTGTAGACGACGGCAGTACCGATCTTTCCTGGAGCATCATTGAGAATATGAAAATCCAGCATCCGCAGATTCATGGAATTAAATTTTCCAGAAACTACGGTAAATCACAGGCGCTTCATGCTGCTTTTGAAAGGGCTAACGGTGATGTTGTAATTACCATGGATGCCGATCTGCAGGATTTCCCTGAAGAAATTCCGGAACTTTATGCAATGGTGAAAAATGAAGGATACGACATTGTTTCCGGATGGAAAAAGAAACGTTTCGACAATGTAATGACTAAAAACCTGCCTTCAAAACTGTTCAATTCTGCAGCAAGAAAGGTTTCCGGTGTTTCCCTTCACGATTTCAACTGTGGTTTGAAGGCCTATAAACATCAGGTTGTAAAATCCATTGATGTTTACGGCGATATGCACCGTTACATTCCGGTTTTGGCTGCGAATGCCGGCTTCAGAAACATTACGGAAAAACCGGTTCAGCATCAGGCAAGACCTTACGGAACATCAAAATTCGGAACCGAAAGATTTATCCGCGGCTTCCTTGATTTAATTACACTTTGGTTTGTGAGCCGCTTCGGCGGAAGACCGATGCACTTTTTCGGCGCTGTGGGAACTTTGATGTTTATCGTGGGGTTTCTTTCGGCGTTATGGCTCGGAATATCAAAACTGATTGATGTTGCCAACGGTATTTACGGAAACATGATTGCCAATAATCCGTGGTTTTTTATTGCTCTAACAATGATGATTCTCGGAACGCTGCTTTTCATCGGCGGATTTTTGGGCGAACTGATTATCAGAACCAACCGCGAGCATAAAAATTATCATATTGAGGAAGTAATCTGATGTGAAAATGATTCAGTTTGAAAATTTGAAGATGAAAAAAATAATATTCGTTTCTCTGTTTTTTATGTTGAATATGATTTCCTGCGGAAAAATTAAACCCGCCGGAAACATAGAATCCAGAGACGAAAAAGTAGAAGAGTTTGTCAATATCGATCTGAAAGGAAAATTTCGCATTTTTTTCATAAAAAGTGAAGACAATTTCGTGAACGTTGAGACGTACAAAAACATTCACGACAATCTTAAAATCAAGGTGTCAGACCGCACGCTTTCCATTTCAGAAAAACGTGAAACACAGAATGTTGATTTCTATAATATCACGCTTTACTCCAAGTACAGTCCGGAAAAAATATCGATCTCCGACTCTGTTGAAATGAACATTTCCGGAGCAATCCGTACCGATAATTTTCGTCTTAATCTGAAAAATAATGGTAAATTTATAGGGTCGGTAAATTCAAGAAGGGCAGAACTGGAGATGCTGAACACCAGCCGCGCCAATTTCAGCGGTTTTACCAAGGAAGCCGTTATTAAAATTGCCGATACAGCCAATCTTATTGCGCCTTACTGGGTTTTGGACAATCTGGAAATCGATTCCAGAAACGGAAATTATGCAGAAGTGAATGTGAAGGATACGATTAAAGGAAAAATCGGAAATACAGCAAAATTTCTGTACTACAATGATCCGATCCGGGCTTTTAAGATTGATAAAACAGCCAACGTTCAGAATAAAATTTTAGAATAAAAGATATACAATATGGAAACTACTGAAAACCTTACTCCGCTGGATAAAGCAAAAATTTGGCTGGGTGAAGGATTCGACGAAGAGACAAGAAATGCTGTAGAAATGCTCATCAAGTCCGGATCTGCTGATTTGGATGATTCCTTTTACCGTGCGCTGGAATTCGGAACAGGCGGAATGCGCGGTGTGATGGGTGTTGGAACCAACCGTCTGAACAAATATACACTCGGACAGGCAACTCAGGGATTGGCAAACTATATCAAACAGCAGTTTCCAAATGAAGAAACAAAAGTGGCGATTGCCTACGACGTGAGAAACAATTCCAAAGAATTCGGAAAAATTGTGGCAGATGTTTTAACAGCAAACGGAATCAGGGTTCTGCTGTTCAAAAATCACCGTCCGACGCCGGAACTTTCTTTCACGGTTCGCGACAAGAAATGTAACGCCGGAATTGTACTGACGGCTTCCCATAATCCGCCGGAATACAACGGTTACAAGGTTTACTGGAATGACGGTGCACAAGTTGTTCCGCCACACGACGAAAATATTATCAAAGAAGTATATTCCACACCTTTTGATCAGGTTAATTTCAACGGAAATGACGATCTGATTGAATGGATTGGTGAAGAACAGGACGATGTATATATTGATGCCTGCATCGAAAATTCGCTTTATCAGAAAGATAAAACCGGTTACGATAATCTGAATATAGTTTTCACTTCCATCCACGGAACTACATATACAACAGTTCCTAAAGCTCTGGAAAAAGCCGGTTTCAAAAAAGTTGATCTCGTAAAAGAACAGATGATTCCGAGCGGGAATTTTCCAACGGTAGAATCTCCGAATCCTGAAGAACCTGCCGCTTTGGAAATGGCGATGGACCTTGCCAGAATTACGAACGGTGATATCGTTATCGGAACCGATCCGGACGGCGACCGTTTGGGAATTGCAGTCAGAAATCTTGACGGAGAAATGCAGCTTTTGAACGGAAATCAGTGTAACACAATTCTAACGTATTACATTTTGGATCAGTGGAAAAAAGCCGGAAAAATCACCGGAAAAGAATTCATTGGTTCTACGATAGTAACTTCTGATATTTTCTTTGATATTGCTGATAAATTCGGTGTTGAATGTAAATCCGGTTTAACCGGTTTCAAATGGATCGGTAAAATGATCCGCGATGTAGAAGGCGTTGAAAAATTTGTTTGCGGCGGCGAAGAATCTTTCGGATTTATGACCGGAGATTTCGTTCGTGATAAAGATTCCTGCGGTTCTATTCTTCTTGCGTGTGAAATTGCGGCCTGGTGCAAAGCGAACGGAAGTTCAATATTCCGGTACATGATTGATATTTACAAGGAAACCGGAATGTATTATGAAGGTTTGATCAACGTTGTAAGAAAAGGCAGGGAAGGCGCAGAGGAAATTCTGCAGATGATGAAGGATTTCCGCGAAAATCCTCCGAAAGAAATCGCTGGCTCTCCGGTTGCTGAAATCCGCGACTATAAAGAGCAGACGAAAACTTTGGTTTCATCGGATAAGAAAGAAACCATGGACGAAATTCCAAAGTCCAACGTTTTAATTTATTACACCGAAGACGGAACAAAGGTGTGCGTGCGTCCTTCCGGAACAGAGCCGAAAATCAAGTTTTATGTTTCCGTGAAAGATTCCATCAGCTCTGAAAATGAGTTTAAAGAAAAACTGACTTCTCTGGGCGAAAAAATTAACCGCGTTAAAACCGATCTTAATTTATAGAAACCATCAACTTTGAAATAAACGGCTGCAGCTTTTGCAGTCGTTTTTTTTTGACGAAAAATAAACAGCGATACTGGAAATATATTTGTATTTTTCCGTCATAAAAACACAAATCTTATCTTGAATTTCCTGCAGGAAACATACTTGCTGATTTTTTCTCAATGGTATTTTACCATGGGTTTTTTCTTCTTTTTTTTTGCCGCAATGTATTTAGTTGGAGCTTTCCTAACCGAATTTTTTATTAAAAAACTGTCAGCAAAAGGTAAACTCGTGGAAATTAATCACGCCTTGAAGCCAAATCAGAAACGGGATGAAATTTTGCGGTCTCTAACTTCAGTTTTTGTGTTTTCTTTACAGGCAATTCCGTTGCAGTGGCTTATTTCCAAAGGTTTTTTTGAAATCGGACTGAATAATTTTGCTGATATTTTGTGGCAGATTCCGGTTCTTTTTGTTTGGAACGAAATTCATTTTTATATTATTCACCGGTTGCTTCATCAAAAATGGCTGTTCAAAAACGTGCATTTTGTTCATCATCTTTCCAAGGAACCCACTGCTTTTTCAGTGTTCAGTTTTCACTGGATCGAAGCTTTTTTACTCGGAACGGTAATTTTTTTCCCACTGATTTTTTTCAAACTGAATATTTTTGCAGCATTAAGTTTACCGGTTTTCAGTATTGTTCTCAATTTTATCGGCCACAGCAATCACGACCGTTACTGGATTGGTCATGAAGACGAAATCAAACACTTTTCTTTCCGACACAGCATGCATCACAAGTGGAGCAGAGGAAACTTTGGTTTTATGCTGCCTTTTCTCGACCAGATTTTTAATACATCTTTACCCAAAAACAAAAATTGATGGAGTTTCAAAATGTTTATATCACCGCAATTGGAAAATATCTTCCGGGAAATCCGGTTTCCAATGACGAAATTGAGGATTATCTGGGTTTGATTGCCGGAAAATCTTCGCGTTCCAAAACAAGAATGCTGCAGCAAAACGGAATTGTTCAGCGCTATTACGCTTTGGATAAAGAACAGAATTCCACCGAATCTGCTGCCGGAATGGCGGCAAAAGCGATAAAAGAGTGCCTCCAAAAAGCAAAATTTCAGAAAGAAGATGTGGAACTGCTTTCGGCGGCAACTACGCAAAGTGATCTTCCTGTTCCGGGTTTTGCGAGTATGGTGCATGCAGAATCGCAGCTTTCAGTTTGTGAAATTGCGAGTCATCAAAGTGTGTGTTCATCGGGAATTATGGCACTGAAAAATGCTTTTCTTCATGTGAAATCAGGCGAAGTTAACAATGCTGTGGTTTGCGCCGGTGAATTTCCGAGCAGAATGTTTAAATCGAAAAGGTTCGATAATCAGAAAGACATTGCTGAAAAAGGTTTACCCCTTGAAACCGACTTTCTCAGATGGATGCTTTCGGACGGTGGTGGTTCGTTTTTGCTTCAGAATCATCCTTCAAAACACCATTTCAGTTTTAAGATTGAATGGATTGATGTGCGTTCATTTGCTCATCAGTTTGAACCCTGCATGTACGCGGGAATGAATAAAAATGCCGACGGTTCGGCAGGAAAAAGCTGGATGGATTATGACAGTTTCAGCGATGCTGATTCGCACGGCGCCATCAATCTTAAGCAGGATCTGCGCTTGGTGAATCATACTGTAAGTCTGGGCGTTCAGCATTTTTTTAATCTTATTGATGAAGGTAAAATAAATCCGGAAACGATGAGTTGGCTGGTTTGCCATTATTCTTCGGAGTACTTTAAAAAACCGATTCTTGATCTGCTGGAAAAGGGCGGTTTGAGAATTCCTGAAGAACAGTGGTTCACAAATCTTCACACAAAAGGAAATACCGGTGCAGCATCTGTTTTTATTATGCTTGAAGAGCTTCTGTACGAAAAAGAACTGAAGCACGGACAGGAAATTATCTGCATGGTTCCGGAAAGTGGCCGTTTTATCACCACTTTTATGAAGCTTACCGTTATTGAAGCTTCTGAAAAGCAGAAAAGTATCAGCATAAGCCTGGACGATGAAATTCTCGCTCCGGAAATTCGTACCGAAAACAAACCTGTTCAGGAAGCTTTGGTTCGTAATCTTACTTCAGTTTGGGTTGATTTTGAAACAGAACTGCGCCAGGTTCCGTTCATTCAGAAAATATACAGCGGAACACTTACACTTGCTGAATACCGCGAATTTTTGCTGAATCTCCGCCAACAGGTGATTGACGGTTCGCAATGGATTGCGCGCGCCGCATCCAATGTAAGTATGGACTATTTTGATGTGCGTTCCTCATTTATATCACATTCCAGCGATGAACACCGTGATTATCAGATTCTTGAGAAAAATTATGTAAACTGTGGCGGCACAAGAGATGATCTTTACCGCACTCCTAAAAATGTTGGAAGTGAAGCTTTAAGTGCCTTTATGTTTCACCGTGCAAGCCAGCCCAATCCGTTTGATTTGCTTGGCGGTATGTTTATTATTGAAGGTTTGGGAAACCGCATCGCGGGGAATTGGGGCAGAGCTATTAAAGAACAGCTTAGCCTAAATGAAGATCAGGTTTCTTTTTTCACGTATCATGAAACCAGCGACAGCAATGAAAGCCATTTTTTGAGGTTTGAAAATGCTGTGAATTCGGAACTTTTAACGCAGGAACTGGCGGATAAAATTGTGAAAACAGCTAAAGTGGTTGCCAAACTTTATCTGATGCAGCTACGGGAAATAGGAAATTACTAAACAGAAAAACCATGTTACACACCGCAGAATATTTCGAAAATCTTAAAAATAACCCTCGTGATCCCAATCACTGGCACGCCCTTTTTCTGGACAGCAGTATTCCGTTCAGTCCTGATGCAAAAGCAGCATTTCTGTATGATTCAGGTCGGAAAAGTAAGCAGTTTTTGCTGCCTGTAATCCGTGTTTTGGCCCGTTTTGCGATAATTATGCTGCAACTGATGAAAATTCTTATTCCGAATATTATCAATGCGCCCAAAACGCTTCACAAAACGCTTTATATGGGCATGAAATATTTCATTACACCGGAAGCCAATTTTGTGATTTTACGGCATTTTTACCTGGGTTCGGAAGTGTTGAGATTTATCAAAGACAATGTAAAAGGCGCTGAAGATATTCCGATGAACCCTTTAAAACCACTCAATCTGGAACCGGTAAAGAACAATCTGTTTCTGGATCACGATCTTAATCTTTACAATTTCATTATCAATCTGAATTCTTCCCTGAAAGAAAAAAATATGAAAGTGGAATACATCGCTCAGCCCGATTTTTCTGCCATTACTACAGGAAAAATTCCTTTTGACGAATTTAGGGATGGTTTTACGAATTTTCTGGATCTCGCAAGTGCCATTGAAATTTTCACTCCGGTTTATCAGTTTTTTCTTACCGACAATGATTTCTGGCGCGCATCAAATTCACTCCAGCTGGACGAAGTAATCGGGGTTTATGCAGCAACCATTCTGAACTGCCCTGAAAAACTGATAGCGCTGAACAACAAGCATCCCATGGTTCCGTTACCTACTTATGGCGCGGCTTTCCGGCTTATTCTTCACGGACTTTCCACTGAAGTTCTGCACGCACTTTTGGTGGAGGAGAAGAAAAGACAGAGCGGAGAATTGTAGTTTTATTAACCTGCTTTCAATTTCAAACTCGCTTAAATTTCCGTAAATTTGAAGAAATAATCCTGAAGACCTCTTTCCGTCTTCAAAAATTACATCTCAAATAAGAAATGAAAGTATCCAAACTCGCAGCCAACCTGATTGGTTCAGAAATCATCAAAATCGGAAATGAAGTAAACGACCTTAAAGCAAAAGGTGCCGAAATTGCAAACCTTACTATTGGCGATCTTAATTCCAAGATTTATCCAATTCCAACACAGCTGAAAGAAGGCGTTCAGAATGCATACAAAAATGATTTAACCAATTATCCGCCGGCAAACGGACTGCTTTCCCTCAGAAAATCGGTATCTGAAGACCTAAAAAAAAGATGGAATCTAGATTATTCTTCTGATGACATTTTAATTGCGGGCGGTTCCAGACCGTTGATTTACGCCACTTTCAGAACCATTGTGGATGAAGACGACAAAGTGATTTATCCGACGCCTTCGTGGAACAACAATCACTACGCGTACCTGAATTCTGCACAGAAAATTGAGGTGGAAACTTCCCAGAAAAATAATTTCTTACCTACAGCCGAAGAACTGAAACCTCATTTGAAAGGCGCGGTTCTGCTGGCATTATGTTCGCCGCTTAATCCTACAGGAACGATGTTTACAAAGGATCAGCTGAAGGAAATCTGCGAACTGATTGTGGAAGAAAACAAAAACAGAGCAGAAGATGAAAAACCGCTGTATCTGATGTACGACCAGATTTATGCGCTGCTGACCTTTGATGAAGAGCATTTCAATCCGGTTTCACTTGTTCCGGAAATGAAGGATTATACCATTTTTATTGACGGAATTTCCAAATGTTTTGCAGCAACCGGTGTACGTGTTGGCTGGAGTTTCGGTCCGTCTGAAATTATGAATAAAATGAAAGCGCTTCTTGGCCATATTGGTGCGTGGGCGCCAAAACCGGAGCAGGAAGCCGTTGCGCAGTATCTTCAGAATACCGAAGATGTGGACACTTTTGTAAATGATTTTAAGGGAAGTCTGAGAAACAGTCTGCAGGCGCTGCATGAAGGCATTCAGGATATGAAATCCCGCGGCTTTGAGGTGGAAAGCATTAAACCGATGGGTGCTATGTATCTTACTGTTTCCCTCGACTATATCGGAAAAAACAAACCGGACGGACAGATGATTGCCGACAGTTCCGACCTTGTTTTCTATCTGATCAATGAAGCAGGTGTTGCTTTGGTGCCATTTTCAGCATTTGGAAATTCAAGAAATATGCCTTGGTTCCGTGCTTCGGTTGGCGGTTTGAGTTTACAGGAAGTGAAAGAGCTTTTTCCGCGACTGGAATCTGCATTATCAAGACTTTCATAACCTAGTTATGAGTTAGGAATTATGGGTTAAGAGTAAAAGCATTGTCGGGAAAAAGAGCTTTGAATTTGCAGTTTCTATTGTAAGATTCTATCAGAATTTTTCCACTGTTAAGAAGGAATATGTAATTTAAAATCAGCTTCTCCGGTCAGGAACTTCAGTAGGTGCAAATGTTAGAGAAGCGGAGAATGCACAAAGTAAAATGGATTCATCCACAAATTTGCAATAGCTCAGAAAGAATGTGATGAAACTATTTACTGGCTTGAATTACTTTTTGAAACTGACTATATTACAAAAGAAGAATTTAATCTTCTGAAAAACAATGCAGATGAAATACTGAAAATAATCAGAAGTATAATCCTCACAACAAAAGAGAACCTTAAGAAAAACTCATAACTCATAACTCATAACTCATCATTCATAATTCATAACTCATAGCTCATCATTCATAACTCCTGAAATGAAAACAATAGCAGTAATACCTGCAAGATACGAAGCATCAAGGTTTCCCGGTAAACTGATGGAAAAACTTGGTGAGAAAACCGTAATCTCCACAACGTATGACAATGTGGTGGAAACAAACCTTTTTGATGAAGTTTTTGTAGCAACCGATTCTGAAATTATTTTTGAAGAAATCACCAGAAACGGCGGCAAAGCAGTAATGACCGGAAAACACGAAACCGGAAGCGACAGAATTGCTGAAGCCGTAAAAAATATCAGCTGCGATATTGTCGTAAATGTTCAGGGAGATGAACCTTTCCTGAAAACCGAACCTTTGAAGCAGCTAATTGATGTTTTCAGCGATGATATCCAGAAAGAGATTTCCCTCGCTTCATTAAAAATAAAAATCAAGAACGTCGACGAAATTCAGAATCCTAACATTGTAAAAGTTATTACTGACAATAATGGTTTTGCGCTGTATTTCAGCCGTTCTGTAATTCCGTTTCCGCGCGAAATTCATCCTGATGTAGAATATTTCCGCCATATCGGCGTTTATGCTTTCAGAAAAGATGCTTTGCTCAGGTTTTCTGAACTTCCGATGAAGCCACTGGAAATCTCAGAAAAAATTGAATGTATCCGTTATCTGGAATACGGTATGAAAATAAAAATGGTGGAAACCGAATTCGTTGGAGTAGGAATTGACGTTCCCGAAGATCTGGATAAAGCACGCGAAATTCTGAACAATAAAATATGGTAGCATTTTTGAACTGCAGGAACATGCAATGTTCACAAAAATTTTATCTTTGAACCCTAAACTGATTTAATGAAAAAGATTCTGTTCGTCATCACCTTATTTTTAACCCAACTTGCTTTTGCGCAGACAGCCAAAGAAATCATAGAAAAAAACATTGAACTTTCGGGCGGACTAACCAACTGGAAACTTCTGAACTCCGTGAATCTTCAGGGAAAAGTTACTTTGGGCATCAACGATGAATATCCGATCAGGATTTATCAGGCAAGGCCGAATCTTACCAAAACTTCCATTATCATCAACAATAAAGAAACAGCTATTGAAGGGTTCGACGGAAAGAAAGGTTACGCAATGAATTACGCCATCAATAAACTTCAGGAATATCCGAATTATGTAGCCGAAAATTTTGACAACGATTTTATCGACTGGGAAAGCAAAGGTTTTGAAGCTACGCTTTTGGGCAAGGAAAAAATCGGAAATGTAGAAACCTATAAGGTGGAACTCACCAAAAACGTGAATAAAACTGTCTATTATTTCGACACCAAAAGTTTTATGTTAGTGCGTGAAGTAAAGAAGGATGAAACGTTGAATTACAGCGAGTACCGCAAAGTCGGGAAGCTTCTTTTTCCGTACCGGATTGAAAGTTCATCGCCTAAAAAGGACGGCGATTACGTAATGCTGCTGAACAAGATTGAGACCAATAAAGTATTTCCGGCCAACACTTTTAAATTTTAAGACATGAAAAAGATTTTTGTATTTTTATTATCGGCTGTGGCCATTTTTCAGAGCTGCAACGGACAGAAAAGTGAAACTTCTAAAGCAAAGACACAGGAACTGATGGGAAAAACTATTTACGACTATAAAGTGGAATCGCTGGATGGCGGAGAAATTAACTTCGCTGATTTTAAAGGCAAAAAAATCATGATTGTAAATACAGCTTCCGAATGCGGTTTTACGCCTCAGTATGCGGACTTGGAAACACTTTCAAAAGAATATCGGGACAAACTGGTGGTGGTTGGTTTTCCGGCGAACAATTTTGGCGGTCAGGAACCGGGAAGTAATGAGGAAATCGCCACTTTCTGTCAGAAAAACTATGGCGTCACTTTTCCGATGGCCGCGAAGGTTTCTGTGAAAGGAGACGACATTGCGCCCATCTTTAAATACCTCACTGAAAAGGAACTGAATGGCGTGAAAAATTCTTCAATCATGTGGAATTTCACCAAATTTCTGATTGACGAAAACGGAAAACTGATTGACAGTTATGTGAGTACAACGAAACCGACTTCGGAATCGATTACAAAACATCTGAAATAAAACCGTTTAATAAAACGTTGGATTTATTGCCACGAATGCACGAATGAAAAAAAATTAGTGCATTCGTGGCATTTTTTTATCTGTAATTTTTGAAATTTATTTTGACTAAAAGAAACCTTTAATACACAAGATTCACGGCCACTTTTAAATATTAGTGCATTCGTGGCATTTTTTATCTGTAATCTTTGAGTTTTGTTTGAGTAAAAGAAGCTTTTAACACAGAAGATTCACGGCCACTTTTAAATATTAGTGCATTCATGGCCATTCATCATTCCTGGCCTTTTTCCGCAAAACTGAAAATATTTCCCAGTTTTATTTTGGAATATCCGTTGGATTTTATTTTGGACGAATTCACCATTGCCTGTGCCAAAACATCGGTTGGCAAAGGTTTCTGGCTTTCGCATACGCCCAGTTTATTCACAAATTTGATGATTTTTCCGCCCAGAACTTCGCCTTTTCTCTCAGAATCTTTTCTGTCGAGCATTCCCGGCTGGAAAATCGTCATTTTATTGAAATGCAGATTCTTCACTTCCTGCTCCAGTTCGCCTTTCATTTTGGAATAAAAAATCTTCGAATCCGGATTGGCGCCGTAAGATGAAACCAGAACATAATCTTCCACATTATTTTCTTTAGCGGCTTTGGCGAAATTCAGCTGATAATCAAAGTCCACTTTTCGCTGTGCTTCCTTGCTTCCTGCATCTTTCAGTGTAGTTCCGAGGCACGAAAAAGCAACATCGCCTTTCACCAGATCTTTCCAGGAATCCTGATTTTCAAAATCGACGACATGGGCTTTCAGTTTTTCATTTTCGATATCCAAAGGCCGGCGGACAAAAGCGTGAACTTCTTCAAACTCGTTATCGTGAAGCAGTTTATTCACCAAATCTTTTCCGGTTGCGCCGGTTGCGCCTATAATTAAAGCTTTCATTGCTTTTTGTTTAAAATTTATCAAATAAATATAATAAATTTGAGGACTACTCGAAAACAATTGATCAACTTTCTCTCATGGAAATTCAGGAAATACTGGAATACTGTTCCGCAAAAAAGGGTGTAGAAGAAACCTTTCCGTTCGATCAGGAAACGCTTGTACTGAAGGTTGGCGGCAAAATGTTTGTGCTGATTCCTTTGGAAAAACATCCGTTAACCATCAGCTTAAAAACCGATCCGGAATGGAGTGAAGAACTGCGCGAACAGCATCCGCAGATTGAAGGCGCTTATCACATGAACAAAACACACTGGAATTCTGTAGTTTGTGAAGGTTTAAGACGGGAACTGATTCTGAAAATGATTGATCAGTCGTATGACTTGATTTTTAATTCGCTGACAAAGAAAATGCAGACGCAGGTATTGGAATCGTAAATTTTAATGGAAGAAAGCTTCCGTCTTTCTTTTATCTTCATCCAGCCGTTCAATCAGCTTTTCCAAAGATTCAAACTTAATTTCTTCGTGAAGAAACTCACGGAAGTTGACAGTAATTTCTTCTCCGTAAATATCTTCATCAAAATCGAGAATATAAACTTCGGTTGTTAAAGAATCGCCGTTAACAGTAGGATTGGTTCCAATGCTCAGCATTCCTTTATGCCGCTGATTTTTCACGAAAACATCTACGATATAGGCGCCTTTTTTCGGTAATAGCTTATTGGAATCAACCTTAATATTCGCGGTAGGATAGCCGATGGTTCTTCCGAGTTTTTTGCCGTCCACAACAGTTCCCGAAACAGGGTAGCGGTAACCCAGCATTTCATTGGCTTCCCGAATTTTTCCGTCCAAAAGAGCATTTCTGATTTTGGTGGATGAAATATGATCGTTGTGAATGTTCACCGCTTCCATCTGTTCCACTTCAAAACCAAGTTCGGGCGCCAGTTTTTCAAGAAGGTTATAATTTCCACTGCGGTTTTTGCCAAAAACATGGTCGTATCCAATAATCAGATACTTAACATTGAGTTTTTCCACCAGAATCTGCCGTACAAATTCTTCGCCGCTAAGATTCCGGAATTCCTCGTTGAACGACTGCAGAAAAAGATAATGAACGCCGTACTCTTCAATCAGATCAGATTTTTCATCAATTGTATTAAGAAGTTTTAAATCGTCGTTCGGATTAAACACCAAACGCGGATGCGGCCAGAACGTAAGAATAGCAGGCTTGAGGGTTTTAGTTTCAGCAATTCTTGCAATTTCACGAATAATACTTTGGTGTCCGCGGTGAACGCCGTCGAACATTCCAAGGGAAAGCGCTAATGGTGTTTTGCTGGTATAGCTGTTTAAATCGGTGTAAACCTTCATGAAATCGTGCCGGAAATAAGAAAGCGCAAAAATACGATTTTTTGCAGAACTGCTTTTCAGTAATCCGATCATTTCAAACTCCTGAAGAAACCAAATTCTAAAACCTGATTTCTGTCACAAAAAATATGATAAAAATCTTTTTTTAGCAGATTGTAGTTTAGGCTAATATCACTATATTTGCACACAAGAAAAAATTTAGTAATGGCAAACCAAATTAAAGGTAAAATTTCTCAGATTATCGGTCCGGTAATCGATGTTGTTTTCAGTAACGAAGCTGAACTTCCGAAAATTTATGACGCACTTGAAGTAACAAAAGATAACGGTGAAAAAATCGTACTTGAGGTAGAGCAGCATATTGGTGAAGACTCTGTAAGATGTATCGCAATGGATGCAACAGACGGTCTTCAGAGAGGTCACGAAGTAGTAGGACAGGGCAGACAGATTACAATGCCGACAGGTGAAGCCGTTTACGGACGTCTTTTCAACGTAGTTGGTGGTGCAATCGACGGACTTCCTGAAGTTTCAAGAGAAGGAGGTTTGCCAATCCACAGAGAAGCTCCGAAATTCGACCAGCTTTCAACTTCTGCGGAAGTACTTTTCACAGGTATTAAAGTAATCGACCTTATTGAACCTTATGCAAAAGGTGGTAAAATTGGTTTGTTCGGTGGTGCCGGTGTAGGTAAAACAGTATTGATTCAGGAACTGATCAACAATATCGCAAAAGGACACGGTGGTCTTTCTGTATTTGCCGGTGTAGGTGAAAGAACGAGAGAAGGAAACGACCTTTTGAGAGAAATGCTTGAATCAGGTATTATTAAATATGGTGAAGGTTTCATGCATTCTATGGAAGAAGGCGGCTGGGATCTTTCCAAAGCGGATCTTGAAGAAATGAAAGACTCTAAATGTACTTTCGTTTTCGGACAGATGAACGAGCCACCAGGAGCACGTGCGAGAGTAGCCCTTTCCGGTCTTACAATTGCTGAATATTTCCGTGATGGTGACGGACAGGGACAGGGAAGAGACGTACTTTTCTTCGTTGACAATATCTTCCGTTTCACGCAGGCAGGTTCTGAGGTATCTGCACTTCTTGGACGTATGCCTTCTGCGGTAGGTTACCAGCCAACACTTGCATCTGAAATGGGTGCGATGCAGGAAAGAATTACTTCCACTAAAAACGGTTCCATTACATCTGTACAGGCGGTTTACGTACCTGCGGATGACTTGACTGACCCGGCTCCGGCAACAACATTTGCCCACCTTGATGCAACAACAGTACTGGACAGAAAAATTGCAGCTCTTGGTATTTATCCAGCGGTAGATCCATTGGCGTCAACTTCAAGAATCCTTACTCCGGAAATCCTTGGGAACGACCACTACGATACTGCACAGAGAGTAAAGGAAATTCTTCAGAGATACAAAGCGCTTCAGGATATCATCGCGATTTTGGGTATGGAAGAACTTTCGGAAGAAGATAAACTGGTTGTTTACCGTGCAAGAAAAGTACAGAGATTCCTTTCTCAGCCTTTCCACGTTGCAGAACAGTTTACAGGTCTGAAAGGTGCTTTGGTAGACATCAAAGATACCATCAAAGGATTCAACATGATTATCGACGGTGAGCTTGACCAGTATCCGGAAGCTGCTTTCAACCTTAAAGGAACTATTGAAGAAGCAATCGAGCACGGACAGAAAATGCTTGCTGAAAACGCATAAATTTTAATGCTTTACGCCTAAAGCCTAAAGCCTAAAGCTAAAAAATATGAACATTAAAATATTAACTCCGGAATTTGTGGTTTTTGACGGTGAAGTAAGTTCAGTTTTACTTCCCGGAAAAAACGGTGATTTCCACATCAAGAAAGATCACGCTGCCATTGTTGCCTCTTTGATCAACGGAAAAATTAAGGTTTTTACGAATTCGATTGATGAGCAGTACGCAGATAAATTCAAGAAAGAGAACGAAAAAGAAAGCGTTTATTCTTTTAAGATTAAAAGTGGAGTGGTGGAATTCAACCATAATAAGGGAATTATTTTAGCTGAGTGACTGAGCCCAGCTGAAGAAAATAAAAAAGAAGCTCCTGAAAAATAGGAGCTTCTTTTTTATACTAAACCTAATCCTCCGGCAATTCCCAATGCAGCCGAGAGATAAGCAATGCATTTCCAACAGTTGAGTCTCATCTTATTTATCTTTTAATTGTTGTAACTATTGTGCTGCAAAATTGAGTCCACAAAAAAACCGTCTGAGAATTTCAGACGGTTTTATTATTGATTAAACCAATTACAGTTCTTTAAAATGAAGGTTGTTTTCTTCAAGATATTTTGCGGCCTGATCTCTGTAGTGACCGTTTACAAGCTTGTCATGAATCGCTTCAAAAGCAGCAAGCGTTTCATTGATTTCGGCATCTGTATGAGAAGCGGTCGGAATCAGTCTCAAAAGAATCATTCCTTTTGGAATTACCGGGTAAACTACTACCGACGTGAAAATTCCGAAGTTTTCTCTGAGATCTTTCACCAGAAGTGTTGCCTCAACAGGAGAACCTTTCATCATTACAGGCGTAACGCAGGTATTTGAATTTCCAAGGTCGAAACCTCTTTCTTTCAGTCCGTTCTGCAGTTTGTGTACGTTTTCCCAAAGTTTCGCTTTGATTTCCGGTCTTGTTCTTAGAAGTTCCAGACGTTTCAAACCACCTAAAACCATCGGCATTGTGAGTGATTTTGCAAAAATCTGAGAACGCAGATTGAATTTCAGATATCTTATTACGTCCGCATTTCCGGCGATAAACGCTCCGAAACCGGCCATGGATTTTGCAAAAGTAGAGAAGTAAACATCAATATCGTCCTGGCAGCCCTGTTCTTCACCGGCGCCGGCTCCTGTTTTACCCAGTGTACCGAAACCGTGTGCATCATCCACAAGAAGACGGAATTTATACTGCGGTTTGAAAGCGGCAATCTCTTTAATTTTGCCCTGCTGTCCGGTCATTCCGAAAACACCTTCTGTAACCACAAGGATTCCGCCGCCGTTTTCTTCAGCCACTTTCTGTGCACGCTTGATGTTCTTCTCGAAGCTGGCCATATCATTATGACGGTACATGAAGCTTTTTCCCATGTGAAGACGAACACCGTCTACAATACAGGCATGAGAATCCGAATCATAAACAATCACATCATGACGGGAAACCAAGGCATCAATAGTGGAAACCATTCCCTGATAACCGAAGTTCAAAAGATAAGCCGATTCTTTGCTGACGAAATCTGCCAGTTCTCTTTCCAGCTGTAAATGCTGATCAGTTTCACCGGACATTGCTCTTGCTCCCATCGGGTAGAACATTCCGTATTCTGCAGCAGCATCCGCATCCGCTTTTTTTACTTCCGGATGGTTGCAGAGTCCAAGATAATCGTTGGCACTCCAGAAAATCACTTCTCTTCCCTGAAACTTCATTCTCGGGCCAATTGGGCCTTCAAGACGAGGGAAAATAAAATATCCTTCAGCATAATCCGCAAACTGGCCCAGTGGACCCGGATTTTCTTTTATTCTGTCAAAAATATCACGCATATAATATGGTTGTTTTCTAATTTAAATTGAACACGCAAAGTTAACCAAATTCTTACTAATAAAAAAGACCTTTGAGCAATGCTGAAAGGTCTTTACTGTTATGAAAAATATCATTTTTCTATTTGATGATTTCCGGTTTGAAAACTTCGTCGTAATTATGTACGCAGTTATTCACAAAACCCTGTTCTGCCATCCACTGGTCGCTGTATACTTTAGTAATGTATCTTGAGCCATGGTCGGGATAAATCAGAACCACCAAATCGTTTTCTGTAAAAGGATGTGAATTCGCATACTGTATGAACCCCTGTGTTACAGCTCCGCAGGTATAACCGCCCATAATGGCCTCTTTCAGCGCAATTTCACGGGTTCTGTAGGCAGACATTTCATCGTTCACACGTACAAATTCATCAATCTTATCAAAAAGCAGGGCAGTAGGGATAAGGTTTTTTCCCATTCCTTCAATCTGATAGGGACGGATATCGTCTTTATTGATTTTTCCTGTTTCATGGTATCCTTTAAGAATTGAGCCAACAGCGTCCACACCGATGATTTTGATATCAGGATTTTTCTCCTTCAGGTATTTTGCAGTTCCGGAAATGGTTCCTCCGGTTCCTGTACAGGCAAAAAGATGAGTGATTTTTCCATCTGTCTGTTCCCAGATTTCCGGGCCGGTGGAATTGTAATGCGCATCAATATTCAGTTCGTTGAAATACTGATTGATATAAACGGAATTAGGCGTTTCTGCAGCAACCCTTTTTGCTACTTCGTAATAGGAACGAGGATCGTCTGCCGGAACATTGGCCGGACAAACGTACACTTTTGCTCCCAGCGCTTTCAGATAAGCAATTTTTTCAGCTTTTGTCTTATCGCTAACGGCCAGAATACACTGGTAGCCCTTAACAATTGAAACCATTGCTACCGAAAACCCGGTATTTCCCGAAGTAGTTTCTACAATTACTGATCCTGGTTTTAAGATTCCCTTCTTTTCTGCACTCTCAATTATATGAAGTGCAATTCTGTCTTTAGTAGAATGTCCGGGGTTACAGGATTCTAACTTGGCATATACCTTTGCAGGTATGTCTTTGGTAACGGTATTGAGCTTTACCATGGGAGTGTTACCAATAAGACCAAGTATATTATCGTAAACGTTCGTCATTTTTTTTCAATTTCTCTAAAAAACCATCGGCAAAAATACGAAAAAAATTATTTGCATAATAATTTGTGTTTCAGTTTATCATTTTTAGCATAAGATTTTTCCCGATTACGAAATTTAAGCAATAATGGTGAAACTTCCGCGGAAAGAGACCGTAATTTTTCGGAAAACCCAAGTCCAAATAAATCAAAAACCTTATTTTCGCAGGATAAATTTCTTTATGAAGAACTGGACTTTCAAACAATGGAATACCGCATTGGGTTGGGTGGTATTTGCAGTTGCTCTTATTACCTACTTTTTGACAATGGAGCCGAACCTGAGTTTCTGGGATACCGGCGAATATATTTCTTCTGCAGTTAAACTTGAAGTAACGCACGCACCAGGCGCCGCACTTTTTCAGATTCTCGGTGCCGTCGCAGGAATGTTTGCTTTTGGAAACGGAGCCAATTACGGACTGGTGATTAATGCGCTTTCCGCAATCTGCAGTGCATTCACGATATTGTTTTTATTCTGGACCATTACGCATCTGGTAAGAAGACTTCTGAATAAGGAATTTGAAGAAATTACCGTCCATCAGGAAATTTCCATTCTGTTCGCCGGTGTCATCGGTGCTTTGGCCTTTACTTTCTCAGACACGTTCTGGTTTTCTGCTGTGGAAGGCGAAGTATATTCGATGGCATCGATGTTTATGGCTCTCATTGTCTGGCTGATTACCAAATGGGAAAACGAATATCACGATTCTGATAATGAACGTTGGATTATACTGATCTTCTTCATTGTTGGACTTTCGGTTGGGGTACACATGATGTGTATGCTGGCTGTCCCGGCGGTTTGTTTTATTTATTATGCAAGAAATTATGAATTTACCTGGAAAAATTTCCTGGTTGCAAATGTGGTGACACTCATTATTTTAGCAATTGTATTCAAAGGAATTTTTCCGATTATCATGACGCTGTTCGGTAAGCTGGAAATTTTCTTCGTAAACGGCCTTGGTCTTCCTTTCCATTCGGGAACCATCGCTGCATTCCTGCTGATGATTGCACTGTGTTATTTCGCCATTAAATATGCCAGAAAAACCAGAAAAAATATTTATCAGACGATTGCTCTGTCTGTGGTGTATATGATGATTGGTTTTTCATGCTGGATGGTAATTCCGATCCGTGCAAACGCGAACCCGCCGATGAACCTGAACAATCCTGATACGGCAATCGGAATGCTTGATTATTATAACCGTGAACAGTACGGTGACTGGCCAACCGCTTACGGACAGAATTATACCGCATATCTTGATGCCAAAGGAATTCAGAAAAATGAAGACGGCAGCTTCAAGACTAAAAAAACAGGGGCGATTTACGATAAGGATGAAAAAACCGGAACTTACAGAAAAACAGGTGATCGCTATAATTACGTATACTCAGCCGAACATGTAAGCTTTATGCCGAGAATGTTCAACGAAGACAAAGATGTAATGGCGAATTATATTTCCATGTATGGTGCGCCGGATTTTACTTTCAACTATGACAATCCTGATGTTGCAGAAAGTCCTGAAGCGAAGAAAATCTTCGACGAACTGCGGCAGAAATATGAAAACGGAACTATCAAGGCCGGTGATTACCTTCAGGTCCGTCCTTACGATCTGATCAATGTACAGCGACCTTCACTGGCTCAGAACCTTGATTATTTCTTTACTTTCCAGAACGGATATTATTTCGTGCGTTATCTGATGTGGAATTTCGTTGGCCGCCAGAACGATCTGGAAGGCCATATGGAAAACACCAACGGAAACTGGATTTCCGGGATACCTTTTATCGACAATGCATTATGGGGAAATCAGGATGAGATGCCTGCCAAATTCAAGAATGCAAGTACCGTAAAGTTTTTCTTCCTGCCACTTCTTCTGGGACTTATCGGCTGTTTCTTTCAGCTGAACAGAGATTTCGGAAGATTCTACGCAATACTGGCGCTTTTCATACTCACCAGTGTCGGAATTATTTTCTACACCGGTGTAAAACCTTGGGAACCGCGTGAAAGAGATTATGCAATGGTTGGCTCTTTCTATGCATTTGCAATCTGGATCGGTTTGGGAGCGGCCGCAATTCTGTGGTTTATTCAGAGTAAAGTAAAATCAAATGCCGCCAATATTGTGGCCGGAATCGTCCTGCTCGGAATTCCACTGATGATGGGCTTTCAGAACTGGGCTTCACATGACCGCAGCGACCGTTACGCCGCTTACGATTATTCAGTGTCTGCACTGAAATCGCTTCCGCAGAACGGAATCCTTTTTGTGTACGGCGATAACGACACTTATCCGGTTTGGGGTCTTCAGGAAACAGAAGAATTCCGTTCCGATGTAAAAGTGGTGAATTTTACACTGCTTTCAACACCGTGGAATATCGATCAGGTGAAGAGAAGAACCTATCAGTCCATGCCGGTGCCGGGAAGTCTTACACATGAAGAATACCGCGACGGAAGCAATGATCAGGTTGTACTTTTTGATTCGGAAACATTGGAAGGTTTTATCAACAATTATATTCAGCAGGGCGCACCCGCAGAAATGTTCGATCCTTTCAGAAAATATATTGCGCAGGATTCCATGACGGTTCAGGAAGCCATAGCATTCATTAAAAACAAAACACCGCAGAAGGACGAAATTGTAAAACTTCTTTTCGGTGAAGAGAATTATGAAAAGTTCAATTTCCTTCCGGTAAACAAGTTTGTTATTCCGGTAAACAAAGCTAATGCTGTAAAATCGGGAACCATAACCGCTGCTGATGCTGCACTGGCGGTTGATTATATTCCGGTAAACTATCAGAGAGGAACAATGTTCAAAAACAACCTGATTTTGCTTGATATTCTTGCTAATTTCAACTGGAACAGAACCATTAACTTCTCCAACGGCGGAGTTTACGACAGTGAAAATATTTTCTATCTTGATGATTATTTGCAGTACGACGGATTTAGTTACCGTTTGGTTCCGATTAAAACCGAGCAGCGTGAAGACGGTGAAATGGGAAGGGTAGATGCCAACGCTCTTTACAATGTAGTGAAGAACTTCAAATGGGGCAACTTCAAGGATCTTAGCGTTCATTACGATGAAACTGCAACCTCCAACATCATGACGTACAGAAATACTGCAGGGCGGGCAGCAGAAGCACTGGCGCTTTCCGGACAGAAACAGAAAGCTCTTGAAGTACTCGACATTGCCAGCCGTGAAATTCCGGTTGAAAAATACAACGATCCGCGTTCACTGGCTTCTCTTGTGTATGCCTATATGGTTGCCGGAGAGGAACAGAAATCGGTTCAGCTTGCAGAAGAACTCAAGAAAGGAATCTTTACCGAATATGACTATTACCGCTCGCTTTCTGCATCAGAACAGAAGTATCTCGGTAGAAACATGCGTCAGAAACCAATGGAATATTCACTGGTTGTAGCCGCAGTTGCAGACGGTTATAAGAAAATCGGCCAGAACGATAAAGCGTATGCATATATTGTAAAATCGTTGGAGCCGGTGGATAAGCGTTTCAACACTTTTGTGGGACAGCTGCAGCAGATGGGCAAGGAGAAAGCCTTTAAAGAATCTGAGCGAGCGCAGGTCATCACGCCTTTTTATTCTTATCTGTTTGATGTGATGAAGCCGTACGATTCCACTTTCCAGGCAGAGAAAGAGAATCAGATTATGGAAGCGATAATGAAAACGACACGATAAAACTGAAAGCGGACTGTTTGGTCCGCTTTTTTTGTCCTTGCCTGCCAAAACTCTATCTTTGCGAACAGAATAGCCAAGCCCAATGTCTGCAGAAAACAAGTATAAAAATTATCCTTTATTCGCCGTAATCTTTACGGTTTTGTTTAAACTTCTTTTTCTGCTTACACATCACATCCAGGAAGATGCTTTAATTACTTGGCGGGTTGCGCAGAATCTTCTGGATTACGGCGTGATCGGTTTTAACGGCGAAACCAAAATTTCAGCTTCTACTACGCATCTTTACGTTTTCGTCTCATGGCTGTTCAACCTGAGTTTCGGGAAGGAAAACTTTATTTACCCTTTACTGATTTTCAATTCAGTACTGTTTACTGTCGGCAGTTTTCTGCTGTCAAAAATTCTTTTGAAAAATCCGTTACTGCAGGCGGTCTTTATCTTGCTTTTCGGAGTTCTTCCTCCCGCTGTGAAGATTTCGATACTCGGAATGGAGTACGGAATTCTGTTTTTTCTTGAAATGGCCTTGCTTTATTACGGAATTTTCAAAAACAGAAGCTGGGCGCTTATTCTTTTTCCGGTTCTGATTCTCTTTACGAGAATTGATACTGCTATTTTCCTCGGAATTGTATTTATTTTTGATATTGTCTGGAATAAAAAAATCCGCTGGAACTATATTTTAGGCGGAATTTTAGGCGTTCTTTCTGTAGTTGCGTTCAACTGGTTTTATTTTGGTGAACTGGTGAACAATACCATTGTAGCAAAACAGCTGACGTACGAAGGCCGGTTTACAGCTGAACAAAACATTGACTATTTCCTGAAGAATTACGGAAATTTCTGGGGAATGCTGAAAATCCCTGGAGATTTCAATCCGTTTACCGTTCTTGTTCTTATTTTCGAACTGGTATGCTTTATTTATCTGATTAAAATCCGGCAGTCGCGCAACCTATTTCTCTGGATTATTTTCCTGTTCGCCTGGACAAAACAACTGATATTTCTTTCGCAGAAAAGTCTGTTCGACTGGTATTACTGGGTTCCGCAAATTCTGCTTTTTGTTCCCGTTCTTGTTTTTGTTCTTGAGCAGCGCAGAAGAAAGGTTCTGTGGATTTCTCTTTTGCTGGTTTTCTATATTTTGCCGATGCTGGCTTTTCAGACGGTTCATTCAATTGCAACCGGAAACGGTGAGTGGAATTACCGCAGAAACATCGGGCTGTTTCTTCATCAGCACGAAAAAGACAAAAACCAGTGGATGTTTCTTGAGCCGGCGGGCTATGTTCCGTACTTTTCCGGTCTGAAAACCATTGACGAGGTTGGACTGGTAGACAAAGAAATTCAGAACGAAATCCGGAAAGACCGTGCGAACTATAAACTGAATACAGTAAAAAAAAGAAAACCAAAGTATATACTGGCCTACAAAGATATTTTTGAGGGCGACAATGCCGACTATTACCGAAGCCATTATAAACTGATTAAAGAGTTCAGAATCAGTGAACATCTTGATCATGACAATAAATGGATTGAAAGGATTTACCGTCTGAAACCTTCAGGAACAGATTACAATCTTTATGAAAGGAAATAACCCAAATTTTACCAATATGAAATTCTGTGCATTCTTACGCGGCGTGAACATTGGCGGAAAATCTATGAAAATGGCCGATGCTGCGTCGGTTTTTGAGAAAGCCGGAATGAAAGAAGTAAAAGCGGTTCTTGCAACAGGTAATATTATTTTCAGTTCAGAAAAAGACAGAGCAGAGCTTAAAGTTTTACTTGAAAAAGCAATGTCCGAACACTTTGTTTACGAATGCTTTATGTTTATTAAAACTGATGAAGAGATCCAAAAAATGCTTTTAAAAAATCCTTTTGAAAAATCGGTGGAAAACCATATCTATCTGTTCGTAACGACAGAAGGTACTGAGAATGTTTTACTTGAAGAATTTGAAAAAGGCCGCAAAACAGACCAGGAAAAAGCCCAAATTGTAGACGGAACTTTATACTGGCAGGTTCCGAAAGGAAATACGCTCGACTCTGATTTCGGAAAAATATTAGGCAGAAAAGCGCTGAAAGATAAGATTACGTCACGGAATTTGAATACTTTTGAAAAGATAAACACCAAAATGAATTTATGAAAAAAATTACTGCTTTAATATTTATTTTTGTTCACATTTTTGCTTTCTCGCAAACAGAACTTCCCAGCGATATTGTTTTCAGTACCAATTTTTCAGACGCAGAAAATCATTATGTGGTTCTGGATTCCAAACCTCAAGACGGTCAGTATTTAATCGGCGTGCCGTATTACGATTCTACTGCGGGTTATACCTTCAGACTTTCCGGATATTTCAAGGTAAACAACGGTAAACTGGTTCTGATTGAAGATCCTTCAGCAAGTAACGGCATCATGATTGCCAGATGGCAAAAACTTGATGCAAAAGTGGCGGTGCTGAATGACAAAAGACTTAAAGAACTTGGGCTATCAAATCCCGCAGAATTCCTGGAAAACTATAAATCCAGCTTACCTGAAAAAGAGCAGCTTGTGAACCGGTTGAGCAGTATGAACGCTGCCGGATACTCCAATCTGGCATTACCGAGACTTGAGCAGCTTAAAAAAGAACGGTATTCATCCTCAAAATTCTATTTCGAACTGATTTTTGCGTACAATGCGCTGAGACAGCTGGACAAAGCAAACCAGACCGCTGATGAAGCAATCAGTAAAGGATTCCGTGATGAACTGATTCTGAAAGAAAAACACTTTGCAATGCTTCATAACAATAATGAAGATGCGGCCGGAGCTTTTCTGAAAGAGAATCTTAAGTTCATTGAAAGTCCGGTTTACCGCAGCGAAATGGTGATCAATCAGTTGGCTGTTTACAATAACAAAAAGAATATTGAAAAAACAAAAGAATGGATAGCCATCCATAAAAAAGAAATTGGAAAAGACAGATTTACCGAAGCCATTTTAAAGCTGGAAAGTGAATTAAATAATACCGATAAATAACAATGATTCAACATCTTAATAACATCCATCACCAAAATTCCCGAAACTTTTTTCTTATTGCCGGCCCATGCATTATCGAAGGCGAAGAAATGGCGTTAAGAACAGCAGAAAAAGTAATGAACATTACGGATAAACTGCAAATTCCCTATATTTTTAAAGGAAGTTTCAAAAAAGCAAACCGAAGCAGAGTAGACTCGTTCACCACAATCGGCGAAGAAAAGTCGCTGGAAATCCTAAGAAAAGTAGGAGAGACGTTCAACATTCCGACAACAACCGATATTCACGAAAATGAACATGCAGCTTTGGCGGCAGATTATGTTGATGTTCTGCAGATTCCAGCATTCCTGGTACGCCAGACCGATCTTTTGGTTGCCGCAGCCAAAACAGGTAAATGTGTCACGCTTAAGAAAGGACAGTTTCTTTCTCCGGAATCCATGAAATTTGCAGTCGAAAAAGTGAAAGATTCCGGTAATGATAAAACGGCAGTTATTGAAAGAGGCAATTCTTTCGGATATACTGATCTGGTTGTTGATTTCCGTGGAATTCCAACCATGCGTGAGTTTGCTCCGGTTATTCTGGATGTTACCCATTCACTGCAGCAGCCCAACCAGAGCTCAGGCGTTACAGGCGGCCGTCCCGAACTTATTGAAACCATCGCAAAAGCAGGAATAGCAACGGGAGCCGACGGTATTTTCATTGAAACCCATGAAGATCCTTCCTGTGCGCTTTCCGACGGCGCCAACATGCTGAAACTGGACAGGCTTGAAGATCTGCTGCAGAAATTAACGAGAATTCGTGAAGCCATCCTTTAGGTTGGCTTTTTTTTATTAAATTTAGCCTTTAAATCCGATTCCAGTTGAAAAATCTGATCTATTTCTCAGCCGCACTTTTACCTGTTTTAGCATTTTCCCAGAAGAAAGATACCGTTCGTACCCAGAATATTGAAGAAGTTGTTTTTCAGAAAAAGGGTAGTGTCCGCAGTAACGATCTCACAAAAGTATCAGTGGATCCACGGCAGGCAAAGCAGATTGCAAGCCTTTCCGGCGGTATTGAAGGTCTTATCAAGACTTTGCCTTCCGTAAACTCAAATACAGAACTTTCGTCGCAGTATATGGTACGCGGCGGAAATTACGATGAGAATCTTATCTACATCAACGACATTGAAATTTACCGTCCGTTTCTGATCCGTAATTCACTTCAGGAAGGTATGAGTATCATCAATCCGGATATGGTGTCCACTGTGAATTTCTCTGCCGGCGGATTCGAAGCAAAATACGGCGACCGTATGTCTTCTGCCCTGAATATTTATTACCGCGAACCTGAAAAATTTGAGATTTCGGGTGAAGGCAGCTTAATCGGAGGCAGACTTTCAACAGGATTTGCAACACGCAACAAAAAACTGACGGCTTTGGTTTCCGGACGCTACCGGAACACCAATCTGGTTCTCAATACAATGAACGAAGACACAGATTTCAACCCTGTGTACATGGATTTCCAGAGTTATCTAAACTATCATATTTCTCCAAAATTCTCCATGTCTTTCATCGGTTACTATTCAAAGAACGACTACGAGATGATTCCGAGAGAAAAACAGGTTGAATTCGGATCGGTAATGCAGCCCATTAAGGTAAATGTTGGTTATGGCGGAAGGGAAGACGACCGGTACAAAAACATGATGGGAACGTTTACAATGACGTATAAGCCGAGTGAAAAACTGCGAATCTCTCTGGACAATTTTGCCTATCAGAACCGCGAAAGGGAATATTACAGCATTGCGTCTGCGTATGGTCTTGAAGCATACGATCCTGTAACCGGCGATCCGGTGACTTCCTATGATGTTGGCGGACAGATCGATCATGCCCGAAACGACCTTCAGGTAAAAACATACGGAAGCCAGCTCAGAACCCGCTTTTCACCAAATGTAAATACCGATATTGAAGTCGGGATGAAATTCGAAAAAGAAAACCTGCGCGATCTTACCAATGAATGGCGCCTTGTGGATTCGCTGGGCTACAGTATTCCGCATGACCAGATCCTGCCGGGCGTTCTGGATACTTCTTCAATGGAACTGAATTATCATATTTCCGGCAACAACCATATTCAGCCAACCAGACTTTCTGCTTATGCGCAGTATTCGCAGAAGTTTTACTGGGGAAGAAGCAGGATTTTTGCAAATGGTGGAGTTAGAGTAGCGAACTGGAGCTACAATAAGGAAACCATTTTTTCGCCGCGTTTTCAGTTTGCTGTAAAACCGGACTGGAAATCGGATATGCTGTTCAAGCTTAGCGGCGGAATCTATTATCAGCAGCCATTTTACAAAGAAATAAAAGCCCTGGACGGAACTTTTGATTCATCCATAAAATCACAGCGTTCCTACCAGATGATCCTGGGTAACGATTACGAGTTTTTCCTTTATGACAGACCGTTCAAGCTTACCACCGAGCTGTATTACAAAAAAATGGACCGCCTGATTCCTTATTATATGGATAATGTGCGCATACGTTATTCCGGCCAGAACAATTCAGAAGGGTATGCTTATGGTATTGACACCAGACTTTTCGGTGAATTTGTGCCGGGCGTAGATTCCTGGATATCGGCCAGCTACGCGCGTTCCTATGAAAATATCGATAACCGAGGCTATATTCCGAGACCGACAGACCAGCGTTTCAGATTTGCTGTTTTCTACCAGGATTACATGCCGAAATTTCCAAAAATGCGTGTGAATCTGACAGGTGTGTACGCATCGGGACTTCCGAACGGCGCGCCAGTTTTTACCGATCCTTACCAGTACAGAAAAACTTTGCCTTCCTATAAGCGCGTTGATATCGGACTTTCGTACGTTTTTGTTGATCCGAAAGAGAAAAACCAACACTGGGGATTTTTGGGCAACTTTGATGAACTGACGCTCGGGCTTCAGGTGTTCAACGCCTTTAACATTTACAACACCGTGGCCAACCAATGGATTACAGATGTAAGTACAAATTATATTTATCCGGTTCCGGTAAACCTCACGGGAAGATTTTTCAATGTGAAGCTTGAATTCAGAATCAAATAAAAACAAAATAATCCGTTCCGAAAAGGGGAACGGATTTTTAGTTTTATAATTAGTAATGCAGAATTCTTCAAACAATTCTAATTTAACATAATATAAATTATAGGAATTATTCTGAACTCAATTTTTAGAAGCAAAGTCGTGAGTTGCAAAGTCGTGAGTCGTGAGTCGTAAGTCGTAAGTTATAAATCGTAATTCATAAATCGTAATTCATAACTCAAAACTCATAACTCATAACTCATAACTCATAATTCATAATTCATAATTCATAATTCAAAACCCTAATCCGTAAACTTCATAAATTCTGCTGAACAATCTGTAAAACATATTTTTATAAATTGTTATATTTTAGAAAAATCAAAATCACTGAAAATCCTTTTATTATGAAATACTCCGTGATATTTATTTTTATCGCATTCTCAGCGATTAGCTGTAAGAAAGAAAATGTTCAGAAAATCTCCGAAAACCCTTCTGCGGAAATCAACAAAGGCAAAAGCTGTTATCTTGCTGTAATCGGGAAAGATTCTGTTGCGTTAAGTCTGAATCAGTCCGGCGACGATCTTTCCGGTGAGATTAATTATAACTTCTTTGAAAAAGACAAATCCTCAGGGACATTTATCGGAATCCGTTCCGGCGACACTCTGAAACTTCAGACCAAAACCTTGGGTGAAGGTCGAACAACATACACCGATGTAAACCTTCTTGAAAAAGACGGCAAACTTCACGAAGGCGTTGGGGAAGTTCAGCAGATTAACGATTCTACTTTCGCGTTTGTAGAACCTGCTAAAATTGACTATTCGCAGAGTTTTGTATTTTTCCCAAGAGACTGCAAATAACCATCAATTTAACATAATATAAACGTCTTTTTTCTATTTTTCTTAACTTGCAGAAAATAAAAAGTGTTATGAAAAAACTGATTTTTGCGGCTGCAGCTTTTGTTTTTATGGTTTCATGCGAGAAGAAAACCGACAATAAACTCCAGGACCTAACCAAAGATTCTTTAACCATCAACGAAAGTGACATCGAAATTGAGGCAATCCCCCACTCCTGCTGGCTTGAAGCGAAAGGAAACGACTCACTTTTTGCAATGATTGACGATAATCTGGGAACCGTTACCGGCAAACTTTATTATAAAAATTACCAGAAAGACAGCTCTTCCGGCGATATCAGCGGAATGTCAATTGGCGATACCATTAAGGTGGATTACATGTTTCAGTCTGAAGGAACAACATCAACCCGCGAAATCTGGTTTCTGAAAAAGAACGGTAATCTTGTTGAAGGTATCGGCGAATATGATGAAACCGGTGAGCGTTATAAAGATCCTAAAACGGTAAAATTTGAGGGCGGTCATTCCCTTGCACCCGCTGAATGTAAAAATTTTGAGAAAAATTTCAACAAAACTGCCGCTCTGCTTTCCACTGGTTCTGAAGAAAGCAGCAAGAGCTGATAAAATCTCTCTCAACAGCAGACTTTTTTCATGGAGATCAGCAGCGGTAAACTGAAACGTAATCTACAGGAACTCCTGGAAACCAAGAATTTCGTGGAACACATTTCTGTGGACTGTGCTATCTTTGGTTTCAACAAAAACAGACTCAAAATACTTCTGCTTAAATATCCGGAACTGGACCGCTGGTCTTTGCCCGGCGGCTTTGTCTTTGAAGATGAAGATCTTGATGCGGCGGCCGAAAGGGTTCTGTATTAACGCACTCACAGAGAAAACCTTTTTCTGCAGCAGTTTTATACCTTCGGCGGAATCAACCGTACCGACAACAACGTACACCAGATTCTCCTGCAGAACAAAGGCATTGAAGTTCCGAAGACCCACTGGATTTTTCAGCGTTTTGTAACCGTAGGTTATTGCGGACTAATTGATTTTACTCAGGCCAAAGATTTTCCGGATTCATTTACCGAGGAATGCAAATGGTTTGATGTTGAAAAACTCCCGAAAATGGCGTTCGACCATGAAACCATTATTTCCAAAGGAATTGAGTTTCTTCGGAACCGTGTTGATACTCTGACGGTAGCGCGGCATCTTCTTCCGACAAAATTCACCATGAACGAACTTCAGAAAGTTCACGAAATTATCCTTAACGAATCCTTCCGAAGGAATAACTTTCAGCGCAAAATACTGAGCATGAGTATTCTGGAACGCCGTGAGAAACTGTTCGACGGTTCTGCCAATAAGGCGCCCTATCTTTATACTTTCCATAAAAGCTGATCCGCATTTCCTGTTATCAGATTAATTTGTTAGATTTGTAATTAAATCAATCTAACATTTTGAGAAATACCCTAACCGAAGAGAATTATCTGAAAGCCATATTTCACACTGCAGATCAGAATAATGAAGTTACCATCAACGAACTGAGTAAGTTTCTTGACGTGAAGATGCCCACTGTAAACAATATGATGAAAAAGTTTGCCGAGAAAAAATGGGTGAAATACGAGGTGTATAAACCGGTAAAAATTACTGCGTCAGGTAAAAAAGAAGCAGCACTGGTGGTAAGAAAACACCGGCTTACGGAAATGTTTCTGGTGGAAAAAATGCATTTTGGCTGGGAAAATGTGCATGAAATTGCAGAACAGCTGGAACATGTTCATTCAACTGTATTTTTTGATAAAATGGATGAGATTCTGAATTTTCCAAAATACGATCCGCATGGAGAACCGATTCCGGACCGCGACGGAAACATCATCACACAGGATCTGAAGAAACTGAGTTCATGCGCAGAAGGCGAAAAGGTAGTGTTCAAGTCGGTTACCATTTCCGATGACGATTTTCTGAATTACCTGAATGCCCGGAAACTCACACTCGGCCAAAAGATTGAAGTGGTTAAAATAGAAAGTTTTGACAGCTCAATGCAGATTCTGTCGGGAAAAAATGCACAAACGCTCAGCAAAACTGCTACCGACCGGATTCTTGTTTCAACATAAAAAAGCAGCACTTATCGCGCTGCTTCTCTTTTTATTTAAAATCAGAAATTTATTTCTTTGCTTTCAAAGCGGCTTCTTTAGCTTTGAATTCTGCTGCTTTGGACTCGTTTCTCGTAGACTGGTACAAACCTTTCATCAAAGTAACCAGGTCCAGATTATTCGGTTCTACAGCATACCATTTTTCTGCATGAGGAAGGGCTTTTGCAAATCTTGCTCTTCTGGCATCCAGAACCTTATTGGCCTGATCCATTTTCCCGGCTTTTCTCAGAGTCTCGTATTCACCCAAAGCTTTCTCGTCATCTCCCATAACTAAATAAACAAGATTCTGATAGGCATTGGACATTTTTGGATCCAGCTCAATTGCTTTTTTAAATGATACTTCTGCATCCGCCACTGTGTTTGAATCTTTGCTCTGAAGAACCCCAAGGTTATACCAGTTTACAGCGTCTGTAGGATCTACTGCCAGCTGGTCTTTAAGATTCTTGATATACTGATCCATTTTTCCGGATTTGAAGTAGATATTTCCCTGGATTTGCGAAAATCTTGTGTCTGTAGGAAACTTCTTCACTGCTTTATCTACAAAAGCAAGTGCCTCTTCCGGTGTACCGCTTTCTGCCAGTAACTGTGCCTGCGTAAGATAAATATCTTTTTCTATGCTTGGCGAAGTTTCTGTTTGGAAGTTGGAATAATTAGGGTCTTTTTTAGACAGATCCCATGAGGTTTTGTCCAAAGTAACAACCTGACCAGTTTTCTTATCTACAGCAGTATAGGTAGTTTCAACACCGTTGTAACCTGAATTGATCAGCGATCCGAAAATCTCAATGGCTTTCTTGTTGTTTTTTGCAAGTGCATAGGTAAGACCTGCGTTATATTTCATCTGTCCGTTTTCCTGTCCGGCGGCTTTCAGAAGATTATAGGTTTCCAAAAACTTATCTGCAGCTACGCCATAATTCTTTGCATTGTAAGCATCCACGGCACTCTGATTGGTTGCCTGAAGCAAAGGATTGATAAGGTTTCCGACTCTGGCACCTGTCGTAAGAGTATAAGTTTCTTCTTTCAGACCGGCAATTTTGGAAAGGTCAGCATCAGTTTTACCTACAAAATAAACTCTGTCTTTATTGGCATCTTTTCCTGTATAGATTTTGGATTTTGCCAGATCATTGATTTTGGCAAGCTCTGCAGCGCCTTCTGCTGTTTTCCCCTGTTTGATCAGTGTAAAACCTTTTGCGTAATAATACTGTTCCTGCAAAGACGGTTCAAGAAGGTAATATTTACCTCCAAGAATTGCATCTGCTGCAGCAATCTGTGCGGATGCTGTTGCAGTGTCACCTGCGTCAGCCGCTTTAAACGCCGCCTGTACTTCCTTTTTCTGTGCGAACGCAAAAGTTACAGCAACCGTTGCAACGCTTAAAAATATTTTTTTCATTGGATTTATAATTTGGTTAAATTATTCTTCTGTTTCTGTTTCATCTTCGGAATCTTTATCTTCCTCGATGCGTTTGTTTTCCTTCTCCTCTTCCTTTTCCACTTTTTTCAGATACGCTTCATCGCCCATATTGCTCACTGCATTATCACCGGACTGCGGCGCATCCTTGAATTCAACAACGTCAGAATTTACGGCTCCCGGAAAGTTTTCTGCATCTTCTCCATCAATTTCCCCTTCCTCCACTTCTTTGTCCATTTCCACTTTGGCGATTGCGGCAATTTCATCGTTGTTTTTCAGATTAATCATTCGTACACCCTGAGTATTTCTGCCCATTACGCGCATTTCATCCATTCCCATTCTAATGGCAACTCCGGATTTGTTAATGATCATCAGTCCGTCTTCGTCTGTTACATTCTGAATGGCGATCAGGTTACCTGTTTTTTCAGTGATGTTCAAAGTTATAACACCTTTTCCGCCTCTGTTGGTAATTCTGTAGTCTTCAACAGCAGTTCTCTTACCGTATCCGCGTTCAGAAACTACCAGAACGGTTTCATTCTGCACATCATTCACAACAATCATACCAATAACTTCGTCGTTATCTTCAAGCGTAATACCTCTTACACCGATAGATCCACGGCCAACCTCGCGCACTTTCTCTTCCTCGAAACGGATACATTTACCGTTTTTGGTCGCAATCATAATCTGTGATTTTCCGTCGGTAAGTCTTGCGCCCAGTAAATGGTCGTTATCGCGGATTTCAATTGCATTGATACCGTTGGTTCTCGGTCTTGAGTAAGCTTCAAGCGAAGTTTTCTTCACCGTACCGTTTTTGGTAATCATCACAACCGACATGGAATTCACGTAATCGGTATCTTTCAGATCGTTGGTTCTGATGTAACCTTTAATTTTATCGTCCGGCTCAATGTTGATCAGATTCTGAACAGCACGCCCTTTTGCGGTTTTTGAACCTTCAGGAATTTCGAAGACTCTCAGCCAGTAACATTTTCCTTTTTCAGTGAAGAACAGCATGTACTGGTGATTGGTTGCAGAAACAATGTATTCAAGGAAATCCTCATCTCTTGTCGTTGCGGCGCGGTTTCCTACTCCGCCTCTGCTCTGGATTTTGTATTCGGAAAGTGATGTTCTTTTGATATAACCTGCGTGAGAAATGGTAAGAACTACAGTTTCATTCGGAATGAAATCTTCGATGGACATGTCTCCACCGGCGTAATCGATTTCAGTTCTTCTTTCATCGCCGTATTTTTCCTTTACTTCAAGAAGTTCGTCTTTTATAATTTGGTAACGTCTTGGCTCATTGTCAAGAATATCCTGCAAATCATTAATCAAGGCCATGATTTCCTCGTATTCTGCACGGATCTTGTCAAGCTCCATTCCTGTAAGACGGGCAAGTCTAAGATCAAGAATGGCCTGCGCCTGAATGTCAGAAAGTTCAAATTCTTCAATTAAACCTTCCTTCGCTTCCTGCGGTGTTGCCGCTTTACGGATAATGGCAATTGCTTTGTCCAGGGAATCCTGACTTGCAATTACTTTCATAAATCCTTCAAGAATATGCGCTCTTTCTTTGGCTTTCTTCAGTTCGTATTCCGTTCTGCGTACAATTACTTCATGGCGGTGTTCTACGAAATGATGTATAATATCTTTCAGATTCAGCTGCTCCGGTCTTCCTTTCACCAGTGCAATGTTATTCACGCTGAATGAAGTCTGAAGCGCAGTATATTTGTACAGAAGGTTCAGTACAACATTCGGTATCGCATCGTTTTTCAGTTCATAAACAATACGCAGGCCTCTTCTGTCCGATTCGTCACGGATTTCGTGGATGCCCGGAATTTTTTCCTCTTTCACCAGTTCCACGGTTCTCGCAATCATTTCGGCTTTGTTGACCTGATAAGGAACTTCGGTAACAATAATTGCGTTTCGGTTGCCAATCTCTTCGAAATTTACTTTGGCGCGAAGAACAATTCTTCCTCTTCCAGTATGGAAAGCATCACGCACACCATCGTAACCGTAAATAATACCGCCAGTCGGGAAATCCGGTGCGATAATCAGCTTCATCAGATCATCAATGGTGATCTCTCTGTCATCAATATAAGCACAGATACCGTCTACAACCTCAGAAAGGTTGTGCGGCGCCATATTGGTAGCCATACCTACTGCGATTCCGGAAGCTCCGTTTACGAGTAAATTCGGGATTTTCGTTGGAAGTACAGTGGGTTCTGTTAATGAATCATCAAAGTTATTCTGAAAATCCACGGTTTCCTTATCCAGATCGGCCAGAATTTCATCGGAAATCTTTTTCAGCCTTGCTTCGGTATAACGCATTGCTGCAGGCGGGTCACCGTCCATCGAACCGAAGTTACCCTGCCCGTCCACCTGCGGATAACGCAAACTCCACGGCTGCGCCATACGCACCATAGCGTCATATACGGACAAATCTCCGTGCGGGTGATATTTACCGAGAACGTCACCGACGATTCTCGCTGATTTTAAATATTTTCTGTTAGAAAAAACGCCCAAACCATACATACCGTACAGAACTCTTCGGTGTACCGGTTTCAGACCATCCCTTACATCTGGCAATGCCCTGGAGACAATTACCGACATCGAATAATCGATGTAAGAAGACTTCATTTCATCAACAATGTTGATAGGTATTAACCTCTCTCCTTCTTTATGCATAAATCAATTTTAATTATATGAAAATCAGCCGCTTAAATTACACTGCCGAATTATTCATGTTTCAACACCAAATAACGCACGAATTTACGGAAATTTTGCCGATTTTTGCCCCGAAACTTATCAACAAAATCTTAAAAAATTCATAAAAAATGAGCCTTCTGAGTATCACTTTTCACGCAACCGACAGCGTAATGAAAGAATGGGAAATTTTCGTGGACGAAACACTGGTTTTACTGGCCGATAACCTGATGGACGTAGACCGGTATTTTCTTTCGGAAGTACAGAGCGAAATGGTGAATGAAGGAAAAAACTACAACCTCCTGCTTGTTTTTGCGAATGAGGAACTGCGCGAACAGTTTGTGGAAAGCGAACTGGAAAACATCAGGGACAGAATAGAGCCCAAATTCGGAACGGAAGTGATGATTTTTCTTACTTACCTGAATCCGAAAAAAACCAGACCATAAAAAAACCGCTTCAGTGAAGCGGTTTCCTTTTCTGTTAGGCAGAAATTATTTTTTGCTTTTTTTGCCTTTGTATCTTTGGTCTTTCCAGTCCTTAAACTGGCGGTCGGCGCTCTTGTTATTGCTGTTTCGCCATTTGCGGTCGTCATCATCCCAGTCGCGGTCGTTGTTTCTCCAATTACCGTTTTGGTTTCTGTAATTGTTATCGCGTTTTTTCTGCTGACCTTTGGCGTAATCGGTTGCTCTTCCGCCATACACTTTTTTGGCCTGTCCCGGAGGCAGATTTCTGCCGTTATTACCGTATACCGGATAATTACCATTTCTGGAAAGAATGCCCGGTCTGCCGGCCACATCTCCTCTTCTTAACACGCGGCCGTTCTGATAAACGGTTCCGTTTCTGTCGCGGTACACTTCACCCTGACGGTAAACTGTACCGTCACCGGCTCTGTACACGCCGCCTTGAGGATACTGATTTGGATATTGGTTCGGATAGTTATTTCCGTAAGGATTGCTTGATGCGCATGAGGTTAACGTAATCGCCAAACCCGCTCCAAGCATTATTTTAAACAAATTTTTCATTTTTCTATTTTTTTGATGAATTAATTATACATTTCCAATCATAATGCCAAACTCATTAATAAAACAGAAAAAAAGGCAATTATTATTTACCGGTAAAATCGCTTCTGCGCTCGACGAGCATGACGTCGCGCCAAACGCCGTTCATTTCCGCAATTCTTACCCGTGTACCTACGAGTCTGAAACCCAGTTTCTGATGCACAGCGATACTGGCTTTATTTTCGGGAAAAATACCGGCTTCCAAGGTCCAGAAACCATGTTCCTCGCTGTCAAGGATCAGTTTTTTCAGCAGCATTGTTCCCAGTCCTTTTCCCTGCACGGAACCGGTTAAATAAATACTCACTTCTGCAACACCTTTATAGCAGTCGCGCGGACTGATTGGCTGAAGCGCTGCCCAACCTACTGTATTGCCGTCTGCGTCTTCCAGAACCCAGCGGCAGTTTTTCAGAAACTTGACATCCCACACTTCCCACGCCGGCGGCTTTTTATCAAAAGTAGCGTTTCCGCCCTGGATACCTTCAAGAAAAATATTCAGTACTGCGGTTGCGTCTTCGGGCTGCATCTCGCGAATCACGTAGTTCATTGATGAATTGTTTTTCTGGGTTAATAATTACAGTTCGTTTTTTAAAAACTTACCCGTCAGCGATTTTTTACTCTTAACAATCTGTTCCGGAGTTCCTTCTGCAACGATCATTCCGCCGTGTTTTCCGCCTTCCGGGCCAATGTCGATAATGTAATCGGCGAGTTTAATAACATCCATATTATGTTCAATAATGATGAATGAATTGCCTAAATCAACGAGTTTGTTGATGGCTTCCATCAGGACTTTTACATCCTCAAAATGAAGTCCAGTGGTTGGTTCATCCAGAATATAAAGCGTGTTTCCTGTCTGGCGTTTCGAAAGTTCTGTTGCCAGTTTAATACGCTGCGCTTCTCCTCCACTGAGTGTTGTCGATTGCTGCCCAAGCGTGATGTAACCCAAACCGACATCCTGCAAAGTTTTCACTTTGTTGAAGATTTTAGGAATCGGAGCGAAAAAATCCACGGCTTCATCAATCGTCATTTCCAGAACATCGGAAATGGATTTCCCTTTGTAACGCACTTCCAGCGTTTCGCGGTTGAAGCGTTTTCCGTTGCAGGTTTCACAGTGAACATACACATCGGGAAGAAAATTCATTTCAATTACCTTTAAACCGCCGCCCTGACAGGTTTCGCATCTTCCGCCTTTTACGTTGAACGAAAAACGTCCCGGTTTGTAACCACGGATTTTCGATTCGGGAAGTTCAGCAAAAAGATTTCGGATATCGGTAAACATTCCAGTATAGGTTGCCGGATTGGAACGCGGCGTCCTTCCAATCGGTGTTTGGTCTACATCAACGATTTTATCAACATTGTCCAGACCTTCCACTTTTTTGTACGGCAAAGGTTCCTGAACCGCTCTGTAAAAATGTTTGTTGAGAATCGGATACAGCGTTCCGTTGATTAATGAAGATTTTCCGCTGCCCGAAATTCCGGTTACGACAACCAGTTTTCCAAGTGGAATTTCCAGGTTTACATTTTTCAGATTATTGCCGGAAGCGCCTTTTAAAACGATACTTTTGCCGTTTCCCGGTCTTCTTTCTGCCGGAATCTCAATTTTTCTTTTCCCTGAAATATAAGCTGCTGTAATGGTATCGGCTTTCAAAAGATCTTGCGGTTTTCCCTGCCACAGGATTTCGCCGCCGTATTTTCCGGCTCTTGGACCGATATCCAACACTTCATCGGCTTCCAGGATCATTTCTTTATCATGTTCAACAACAAGTACAGAGTTTCCGATATCGCGAAGATTTTTCAGGGAATTAATCAGCCGTTCGTTATCTCTCTGATGAAGCCCGATGGAAGGTTCATCCAGAATATACAGAACATTCACCAGCTGTGAACCGATTTGCGTTGCCAAACGGATCCGCTGCGATTCACCTCCGGAAAGTGTCCGTGAACTGCGGCTTAAACTCAGATAATCCAGGCCGACATCCAGCAAAAACTGCAGTCTGGACTCAATTTCTTTCAGGATTTCCTTCGCGATGATTGAATTTTTCTCGGAGAATTTATCTTTCACATCATGAAGCCATTCTTTCAGATCAGAAAGACTCAGCGCATTGATTTCCGCGATATTTTTCCCGTCAATTCTGAAGCTTAAACTGGAAGGCTGAAGCCGTGTCCCCTTACATTCCGGACAGGTTTCTTCGGTAGTGAAATGCCTTTCGAGAAGGATGGCATCGTAGCTTTCCTTATCTTCAATCATCTCTTCAATGATAGAAACCAAACCGTCGAAATTCACCTTAATTTTCTTCGTGATACCCGCGTGTTTCAGTTCTTTCACGATTTCTTTCTGGGCTCCGTAATACATCAGCTCCAGCGCTTCTTTCGGAATATCTTTAAACGGAGTCGACAGATCTTTGTCGAAGATTTCCAGTATATTTTTAATCTGCGCCACCATCCATTTATTGGATTTTATGTCTTCCAAAGGCAGCAGCGCACCCTGATTGACGGACAGTTTCGGATTGTCAACAAAATAATCGGTGTTTACTTTTTTAATGGTTCCCAAACCTTTGCAGTTCGGGCAGCTACCTTTGGGTGAGTTGAAAGAAAACGTGTTCGGTTCCGGCAAAGCCATTGAAGCTCCGGTGTCGTCATCCATTAAATTTTTTGAGAAATATTCAATATCATCGCTTGCCAGTTTCTGAATACCGATGATTCCCTCTCCCATTTCCATTGCGGTTCTCAGGGATTTCTCCATGCGGCTTTCTGTGGCAGATTCACCGATAATCCAGCGGTCGATTACAATATCGATGTCATGGGTTTTATAGCGGTCGAGTTTCAGATCATATTCAATATCCTGAAGATCACCGTCGATTCTCGCCTGCCCGTACCCTTTCTTCGCCATCTGGACAAAAAGTTCGTGATAATGCCCTTTTCTGGAACGTACAACCGGCGCCAGAAGCATGATTTTTTCTCCCTTATAATTTTCCTTAATGGTTTCCAGAATCTGATCTTCGGTGTAGCTGACGAGTTTTTTTCCTGAGGTAAGCGAGTAGGCATCGGAAACCCTTGCGTACAGCAGACGAAGAAAATCATACAGCTCGGTTACGGTTCCAACAGTTGACCGCGGGTTTTTGTTGGTGGTTTTCTGCTCGATGGCAATTACGGGAGAAAGCCCTTCAATTTTATCAACGTCGGGACGTTCCAAACCGCCCAAAAACTGTCTTGCGTACGCCGAAAATGTTTCAATATAGCGGCGCTGACCTTCCGCAAAAATGGTATCGAAAGCCAGTGACGATTTCCCTGAACCCGAAAGTCCGGTAATTACGACAAGTTCGTTGCGCGGAATTTTGACATCAATATTTTTCAGATTGTGTTCTCGGGCGCCGTAAACTTCAATATATTCTTTTTCGTTGCTCATTATTGTTTTGCAGAGTAGGCGATTTTCTTTCTGAAACCGCTATCATACATATTTTTTAAAATAATTAAATCCGCAGAATTTGATTTCTGCAGAATGGCAAAAATACGGATTTTTTCAGGGAAAACCTGCCGGGTTTTATTATTTTGAAATCAATATCAGAAATAATAATACGAACCGCCGCAAGGTTCATAGCTTTCAGGTTTAACGGAATTCAAAATGAAAAAAATTACAAAATACCGGTTTGATCCACAAAAAAACCCGGAAAAAATCCGGGTCTTTACTGTATAGAAAAAATCTTAGTTAATTTTTACCATTTCAACATCAAAAACCAGCCATGCATTTGGCGGGATAACGCCTCCCGCGCCTCTTGCACCGTAACCCAGTTCGGATGGAATAAGGAAAGTAGCGGTTTCGCCTTCTTTCAGCATCAGGATTCCTTCGTCCCAACCTTTAATTACTCTTCCGGTTCCTACAGGAAATTCAATGGGTTCGCCTCTTTTAAAGGAGTTGTCGAACTCGGTACCGTCCACCAGTTTTCCTGCGTAATGCACGGCAACATTGTCGCCTGCTTTTGCAGCTTTTCCGGAAGGATTGGCTTTCGTGATTTTATAGTACAGTCCGGACGCGGTTTTCTGCATTCCTGCTGCCATTTCGTTTGCCATTTTCTCCTGATTGGCTTTAAACTCTTCTTCTTTTTTCTTTTTCTCTGCTTCTTCCTTTGCTGCAAACGCTTTGTTCTGCTCAGCCAGTTTTCCTTTACCTTCAGAGAAGATTTTTGCAGGATCGTAGTTTTTATACTGATCTCCTTTGCTGAACACGGAAACTTTTTCCAGCACAACATCGGTTTTCGGTTTGTCCTGAGCGCCTTTTTCAACTGTTGCAATCGTGTCGATCACTTCAATACCGTTTACTACTTTTCCGAAGATGGTGTGTCTGCCGTCCAGCCAGGGAGTTGCTACCTGCGTGATGAAAAACTGAGAACCGTTCGTATTCGGGCCGGAATTCGCCATGGAAAGGATTCCTTTTCCGGTATGCTTCAGGTCGTTTCTTTCGTCGTCAAATTTGTAACCCGGATCGCCCATTCCTGTTCCCTGCGGATCGCCACCCTGAATCATGAAATTATCAATCACACGGTGAAAAATAGTTCCGTCGTAAAAAGGAACCCCTTTCGCTTTTGCCTTGTTGTCGATTTTTCCTTCTGCAAGTCCAACAAAATTAGCTACCGTAACCGGAGCTTTTTCATCTTCAAACTTCACGATCATATTCCCTTTTGAAGTCTGGAAATTTGCATAAAGACCGTCGTTCAGTCCTTCATACGTCTGTTTGTCTACATTCATTTTTTTATAAATTGGTGTGCAGCTTACAAGTGCCATACTTACGGCTGCAAAGATTAAGTTCTTTTTCAACATATTATCTCAGTAATTTTAGTTTTACGATTAAAGGCAAATCGCTTCCAATTTTATCGCCGTCTCCATAGGTTCCGAAACCCAGTACCGACGGTACAAGTAAAGTTGCTTCCTCGCCTGTCTTCATGTACCGAAGCGCATCTTCCACCGCTTTCAGATCATTGGGAAACTTCCCGAATTTAACATCAACAAACCCTTTCGGCTGATTATAAATCTGCGTTCCGTAAAAATCTTCCACAAAGTACTGGTACGTCACCAACGCTTCGTCCGGCTTTCTGTTTCTTTTGTTGAGGTTTTCAATATTTACCCAATAATTCAGCGGCATCGGAAAAAACCTTTCCTTCTGTCCGGAAACCCACTCTTCAATCTGGCGTCTCTCCATTTCATTCAGTTTCCTTGCCCTTTCTTTGGAAATATCCACCTGTTTTTCCTGCGGTTTGCTGCCGGCAGGCGCATACACCACCTGTTCCTTTGTACAGCTGAACACCATGAGTAACAAGAGCGGAAAATATTTCATAAACGGTGCGAAAATAAGCAATTCGGAGCACAAAAAAAAGCCGGATAAAAAATCCGGCCATCAATTTTATTTAGAACTGACTAAACAGTTTCCATTACATTTTTTTCAACCAAAACTCTCCATCCGAATGGATCTTCAGCTGCATTGGTCTGAATATCTACCAAAGCTTTTTTCAGCGTCAGTGCAAAGCTGTCTTCATCAGCCAGTTTGGGAAGTTCGTAGCGCTCGTCTTTATATCCGAAAGATTCAAAAAGCGAAGTTACCACGGCGGTTCCCACACCCCAGATTTCTTTAAGTGTACCGTCTTTCTGCGCCTGCAGCACGTCTTTAACCGCAATCGGCTCTACTCTTACATCTATTCCTTTGTGTTTTGCCAGCTGAATGAAGCTGTCGCGGGTAACACCGTCAAGAATTTTTTCTGACGTCGGTGGTGTGTAAATCGTATCGTTGATTCTTACAAAAACGTTCATTGTTCCACTTTCCTCAAAATATTCGTGTGTGCTGTCATCGGTCCAGATAATCTGCTCATACCCTTCCTTGATTGCAAGCTGCGTAGGATAGAAAGAAGCGGCGTAATTTCCTGCTGCTTTCGCGTAACCCACTCCACCGTTTGCCGCACGCGAATAGTAATCGGAAATCTTAACAGAAACCGGCGCTGTATAATAGCTTTTCGCTGGGCTGGCAACAATGGCAAACATATATTTATTAGAAATTCTTGCTTTAAGTCCTTCTTCAGTAGCAAAAATCAGCGGACGGATGTAAAGGGATTTACCTTCACCGTGAGGAACCCATGCTCTGTCGATATCCATTAAAACCTTCAAACCATCCATGAACATTTCCTCGGTAACTTCAGGCATTGCCAAACGTACAGCCGACTTATTGATTCTTTCGAAATTCTTCTCCGGACGGAAAAGAAAAACCTGCCCATCTTTGTCTTTATACGCCTTCATACCTTCGAAACATGCCTGCCCGTAATTGAATGCCATGTTTGCAGGTGAGAAAGGAAGCGGCCCGTAAGGCATCAGTTTTACATCGCCCCATTTACCGTTTTCGTATTCGCAGATGATCATATGATCTATAAAATGATCTCCAAAAGAATAATTATTCTCATCGAAAGTAGAAATTTTTGGATTGCTTGATTTTTGAATTATCATTTTTTGAATTTTGTTTGATATTCTACAAATTTAACATAATTTTTTAGATATCAAAATTTTAGATTAATTTTGAAAAAAATTGGTTTGAAAAGAGAAATCAGAACGACAAATGACGGAAGTAAAACTTTGTTTATCAACGAATTAAACGAGGGTTACCATTCGCATCACGGCGCTTTACAGGAAGCGGAACATGTTTTTATTAAAAACGGATTAAATTTAGTAAATAATTACGAAATTAACATTCTTGAACTGGGTTTTGGCACGGGTCTTAATGTTTTGGTAACAATTAATGAACTATTAAAAACTGACAAAAATCATGTTTTTCATTACTTTGCCCTTGAAAAATATCCCGTTTTGCCTTCTGAAATTTCCGAACTGGGATACGATCAACTTTTTGAGGACGAAAAATTAAAGGAAATTTATCGTAGAATTCACGAAACTGATTGGGAAAAACCTTATGAAATCATCCCTGATTTCTTCCTTACTAAAATAAAATGCGATTTTTTTGAACTGGAAAATATCAAGCTTCCACCTATGAATCTTGTGTACTACGACTGCTTCGGCGCGCGCGTTCAGCCCGATTTGTGGGAAAAACCGCTTTTCGCTATGGTTGCGGACAAAATGGCCCCAGGTGGACTTTTAACCACTTATTCTTCAAAGGGAAGCGTCCGCAGGATTCTGCAGGAACTCGGCTTCAGTGTTGAGAAAAAGCCCGGGCCACCAGGAAAACGGGAAATGATCAATGCCTGGAAGAACCCGCTATCGGTTTAAGTATTTTTTCCTATTTTTAGTTCCGTAATAACTCTTAATGGTAGACAAAATCAATATCCGTGTTTATGCAGCCGTAGTTAAAGACGGTAAAGTCCTTGTTCTTCATGAGGAATACGCCGGTGAACAGCTGATGAAATTACCCGGCGGCGGACTGGAATACGGCGAAGGTGTTCTGGACTGTCTTCACCGCGAGTTTGAAGAGGAACTGAACGCAAAAATCCGGATTACAGGACATCTTTACACTCAGGAAGAATTCCTGGTTTCACGCTTCCGTGATAACGAACAGCTGCTGACAATTTACTACACTGCGGAAATAGTGGACGAAAACGAATTCCTGATTCTTGATCCGTGCATTGAAAAAACCGACTGGATTCCGATTGATTCTCCCGGCAATCCTTTTGAGCTGCCTATTGACAGAATTGCTTTCGAAAAACTGAAGGAACGGACGCTATAATACTTCGTTCAGCACCTTTGCAAGGCGCAGTCCGCCATAGAGCAGCTGTCTTTCAAGAAGCGCATTAAACTTATAATTGTAGTCGTAAGCATAGGAATTTCCGGCAACGGTGTTCGCGTAGATTCTGTTGGCCTGAACTGCACTGTCGTAAAACCAATACTCAAGCGTTGAGTTCTGAATTTCTTTAATTTCTTTCCTCGATCTGATATCCAGGACTTCGGCAAATTCAGTATAACTGTATTTCTGGAAATCCAGCAGCTTGCTGTCCCACAAACTGTGAAGATTGGTATTGTCACCGAAAAATTTCAGCTGAATTCTGTTTCCTCCAAGGTCTTCGGCTCTTCCAACATGCATCGGCTGCGCAAGATCACCCATCATATGAATCAGAAAACGCAAAGCCGTTTCGCGTTCCTGTTTTGGTAATTTTTTGTCTTTAAGTTTGGCTTCAAGATTCTTAATTTCCGTATAAAGGTTTGGTGATTTCTGAAGTTTCAGTTCACGCTCGAAGTTCTGAAAGCCGTTCTGCGGAGAGATGTTAACATAATGCCACTGCTCAGTATGTTTCCAGACACCGGTGGTGTCGGACTTGATAAAGTCGGGCCAGTTAGCCCAATACGCGAGTTTCTGCTTACCAATCAGCTTCTTCAGTTTCATCTTCGCCCTGCAGGAAAGGTTGTTTTCAGCGATTTCTGCGATCACACGATGCCCTGTCGTTCCCCATGCTGAGGCAAAATTAAAGCTCAACAATGCAAAAAGAATTATTGAGCTTTTAAGTATATTTTTCATAAATTATTTCGTTACCCTGAAATCCTGATATCCGGGATACGGTTGCAAATATCCTAAATTCCAGTTAGACTGCAAGAGCGATTCCAAAAATTGGTCGGTACGGTCTCTGTGAGGATTATATGGAGTTTTAATGTCCACATCGGCAATGTTTCCTTTCACATTCCACCAGAATGCGCTCCAGCCGCCGCGAAGCTCACGAACAATTTCATAGACCGTTTTTCCCGTTGCGCGGTTCATCAGTTTTGCAAAAACGCGTCCTTCGGTTGTCGTTAAATCCCGAAGCTGCGCTTCATATTGGTCTGCGAGTTTATTCTGCCTTTCGCGGATGTATTTTTTCTGATCTGATCGGTTGAGGTTTGCCAAATCGGCTTCAATTCCGCGGTACTGCTCCAGCGCTGTAAGGAAAAGCGGATATACCCGTGCCAGTTTTTTATTGAGGAAATAGAAGTAGTTGCGGTCCAGCTGATTGTTGAAACGCGGTTTATTCGCCAAAACGAGTTCATCCATCACCACCACCGTTTCGCCGTTTATTTCGTAGATTTTAGCTTTCTGTCTTTCGTCGTAATAGAATTTGTTTCCGTATTCATCAGTCTGCAGAAGCTCGGGCGGATACTGGCTCAAAGGTCTTGCGATTACAGTATCCTGGATCTGTGCATTTGCAGAAAGCCCCAAAAACAGAACCAAAATGGAGACAATCTTATATAATTTCATTATTTTTACTCACTTTTTGTAACCAATTGTAGCGGCAAAAACCGTTCCTTAATATGAAATTTACGAAGAAATCCCTTAAATTCTTAGAAGATTATCTTAACACAGCGTCACCAACCGGATATGAACATGCCGGACAGAAACTTTGGATGGATTACATTAAACCCTATGTAGACACTACCGAAGTTGATCATTACGGAACCTGTTACGGCGTCATCAACCCCGATGCAGACTTTAAAGTGGTGATTGAAGCGCATGCCGATGAAATTTCATGGTATGTAAATTACATCACCGATGAGGGTTTAATCTATGTCATCAGAAACGGTGGTTCCGACCAAACCATTGCCCCTTCCAAAACCGTGAATATCCATGGTGAGAAAGGCATTGTAAAAGGCGTATTCGGATGGCCGGCCATTCATACCAGAAGTTCCAATCAGAACGAACCGGTCCCGAAAATTGAAAATATTTTCATTGATTGTGGCGCTACATCAAAGAAAGAAGTTCAGGACTTAGGAATTGAGGTGGGCTGTATGATCACATACCCCGACGAATTCTTTGAACTTAACGACCGCTACTTTGTGTGCCGCGCACTGGATAACCGTATCGGCGGATTCATGATTGCTGAAGTTGCAAGGCTTTTGAAGGAAAACAAAAAGAAAATTCCTTTTGGACTTTATATCACCAATTCGGTTCAGGAAGAAGTTGGGCTTTACGGTGCAGACATGATTGCAGACACGATAAAACCCAATATTGCAATAGTAACTGACGTTACGCATGACACTTCCACTCCGATGATTGAGAAGAAAAAAGAAGGCGACCAGAAATGTGGCGACGGCCCGGTTATCTTTTTCGCTCCGAGTGTTCATCATAACATCCGTGAACTGATTGTTGAAACCGCCAAAACCAAGAAAATTCCATATCAGAGAGCTGCAGCAAGCCGCGCAACAGGAACCGACACCGATGCCTTTGCGCATTCAAACGGCGGAGTTCCAAGTGCGCTGATTTCTCTGCCGCTGCGCTATATGCACACTACTGTAGAAATGGTTTCCAAAGAAGATGTGGGCAATGTAATTCAGCTGATTTACGAGACTTTGCTGAAGATAAAACCAGATATGAAACTTAAATACCATTAATCTCCGGCTCAGCAAAAATATTTTCAAATAAAATTCTGATAAAAAACATGAAAAATAAATTAATCGCTCCTTCCCTGCTTTCGGCAGATTTCGGAAACCTTCAGCGCGATATTGAGATGCTGAACCGCAGCCAGGCCGACTGGTTTCATATTGATGTAATGGACGGACGATTCGTACCGAACATTTCCTTTGGTTTCCCCGTGATGAAAACCATACAGCAGCATGCAAAAAAGTTTGTGGATGTACATCTTATGATTGTGGAACCGGAAAAATACGTTGAAGAATTTATCAATGCAGGCGCTGATCTTGTTTCGGTTCATTATGAGGCGTGCACACACCTTCACAGAACCGTCAGTTTCATTCAGGATAAAGGCGCAAAAGCCGGGGTGGTTTTAAACCCTTCCACGCCCGTTTTAATGCTGGAGGATATTATTTCAGAAGTTGACCTTGTTCTTTTAATGAGTGTAAATCCCGGTTTTGGCGGCCAGAAATTCATCGAGAATACCTATAAAAAAATTGCTGAAACGAAAGACATGATTCTTTCCAATAACTCCACTGCTTTAATTGAAGTGGATGGCGGTGTAAACCTTGAAAATGCCTCAAAACTGTTTGATGCCGGCGCTGATGTTCTAGTTGCTGGCAATGCTGTCTTCAGCGCGGCAGACCCGGAAAGGACAATTGAAATGCTGAAAATCTAGAAAAATAAAAGGCAGCCGATGGGCTGCTTTTTTTATGTATAACAACTGCAGACTACGGTATCTGCTGGAAAATCATATCAAGGTCACCGTAAGCAGTATACGATTCGCTCTCCGCCGGAAAAACGGGATTGGTTCCAGTGCCTGCTGATTTATATGATGTTTTGTCAATCCTGATATTACCAACTGTTACGGGGAATGCACCATCTGCAGAGTTGGATTTTTTATATCCGTAAAAATCATCGGAAAGGAAAGAAATGATGTACTTTTTGTCTTTTTCCAGCTCTACCGGTGAAAAAGTAAACGTATATAAAGTACTGGCTGCTGCAACATTTACTGTTTCCGTACGTATATTTGTTCCTGATGCAGCATCCCATATCGTAACTTTCAGTGCAGGATTAGCAGCCGGTAATTTTACCTTAACACCGTTAATTTTACCTTTTACCAAAGGGGTGAAATTAAGGCCTAAATTCCAGGCGACAAAATCATTAATTTTAGTATATTGGGTATTGTACCCTATTGTGCTGAGAAAACCCTGCATAGGAGACTCTTCCTGGTAAACTTTTGGCGGTTCCGGATCATCATCTTTACGGCAGCCGGTAAAGATAAAAAGGGTCAGCATTAAAATAAGAGCAGTTGCGAAATGCGGATGTAACATCCTTCTGGAGATTAAATTTTTCATGGTTAAAATTTTATTTGTTTTACTTCAGCAAATTTCTGTAAGAACCATTATTGAATACACAGGTTTTTTCCTGTTTTTTTAAGGGTGTTTTTCCCCTTTCTTATTATTTTATTCATAAAAAAAGAACAGTACTGAATACTGTTCCCTTCTGTAATAAATGGTAATAGTTTTTACCCATGGTTTACTGTGATTAATAAATCAAAAATACAACAGTACGCACTAAAAGTCTACAGGAAAAACACCCTTTTTATTATTGTTTTATTAAAAGTATTATTCCGCTTAATTATATTATTAAAATACCCAATTATTTTAAATATCTGTAACCTTATTCCTCAAATGACGTATTTATTAATAAAGCAACTTTATGGAAAAACCTTCACCGTTTATGAAAGGCATCGAACTGATTAACTGGATAAAAGTAGCGCTGTCCCCGACTCTTTTGCTGGGTTCGGTTGGCTTGGCGCTGATGCTGTCTATGGAGGACGACAAACTAGGTTTGTACATCTTTGGCGGAATGGTTGCTGTTGGAATACTCCTGGGAATTACATGGGCAAACCACGTTAAGAAAAAATACGGAACCACACATTTTATCAGCAGAGTTGATGCTTCAGAAGATATAACCGAATATATGAAAAACAGAGGCAAGTAAGCTCTTTTCAGACTGCTTCCTTAGAAAACAATATTCAAGAACGGTACGAACGGACTACTATAAACACTTTTATCCTTATTATACAGTAAATTATACTTGGCACCGGCCGATATTTTTGGTGTCAGTTGATATCCTGCGCCTATGAAAAGTGCAGTATCCCAGAAATTTTCTTTTACACCGGTATATTTCATGTTTCTCGCAACATACATCTCAGCAAACTCAGCTGTAGTTAATAGTTTTTCAACCGGATAATAGAAATACAGAACATTAAAACCGGCTGTCGTCGTAGTCTGAAGATTTTTTACAGCATTGTAATTGAAAAGCAAACCCGCTCCCGCAGACATCTGGTCGTTGATTCTGTAAGTAAGGTTCGGAGATAGGCTGAGACTGGTCCCACCAACAAAATTAAGTCCGAAACCTAAACCAAACTTCAGTTTTTTTTCAGGAACCAATGGATTATCAACGGTATCAATGCTGTCGATTTGTGTCTGCGCTGTGGCGAAACCTCCTGCAAGCATGAAAAAGGCCGCAATAAGAAAGTGTTTTTTCATAGTTTTCATAGTCTTCATTTACTTTAAAAACAAATGTCCGGGAATTTTCCCGAACATTCTATATTTTATCGATAATTTTTGTGTACGCTTAAAAAATCTCTCTTCCGGAAAAGTGAAACTGCGCTTCGATAAGTGCATTCTCGTCAGAATCTGAACCGTGCACTGCATTTTCGCCTACCGATCTTGCAAACATTTTTCTGATGGTACCTTCTGCAGCGTTCTCAGGGTTTGTAGCTCCAATAAGCGTTCTGAAATCCTCCACCGCATTTTCCTTCTCAAGAACTGCAGCCACAATCGGGCCTCTGCTCATGAATTCAACCAGTTCTCCATAGAACGGTCTTTCTTTATGGATTTCGTAAAACTTCTGAGCATCCGCTACTGTAAGTTGCGTAAGCTTCATTGCTTTGATACCGAAACCTGCTTCTGAAATCTTTCCAAGAATTGCTCCGATGTGACCGTCTTCTACAGCATCGGGCTTAATCATTGTAAAAGTTAAATTACCTGACATATGTTATATTTTAAAGTGCTGCAAAATTACAAAATACTTTTTATATTTGTACCGAAAATTCGAACAGAGAAGTACTTTGAAATTTTTGGCACACATGTTGTTATTATGATTTCGATTCTCATGTTTAATTTGAGTTTTCATGGTTATTAGTTTTTACCTCCAATTGTGAAATTGGAGGTTTTTTTATGCCCATGCTAGCGTTAAGAATTGACGAATAACTTCCGGCTTTTGATCTCAAAAGAAAACAAAAAAAGCTGACGGAGCCGTCAGCTTTTCGGGTGGAGAATACGGGATTCGAACCCGTGACCTTTTGACTGCCAGTCAAAAACAAAGTTTACTTTAGCTTTCGTTTATTTATGTTAATATTTATTAAACCGCTCATAATAAATATTTTATATTTATGGAAGAAATATATTAACATAATCTTTACGTTAAATTTACATGTCATTTACAAATTCTTTGTGCAATTTTTGTGCAATTTTCTTTATATTTGAGATATGAATTATAATACGTATTTATATCTGGATGAACGGAAGCCAAAGAAAGATGGTACCTCCCCTATTAAACTTTGTGTCTATAACGCTTTAACTAAAAAAAAGAAAATGTATAACACAGGTATTTCAGCTACTACTGGTGATTTTGAGGAAATACACAAAAGGCGACCAAAAAAAGAATTTCAAGAAGTGAAATTTTATCTTGATGGCATTTTAAATTCAGCAAATGAAATTGCTAGCAATATTGTTCCTTTTTCCTTTGAAGTATTTGAAAAGAGATATAATAATAACTTTAGTAATACTAACTTAATTTCATACTACGATGAGGCTATTGAAAATTTCAAATCAAACGCACAAATCGCTAGTGCTACTAGTTATACAAGTAGTTTAACTGCAATCACGAAATACCTAAATTCCGCAAATCCACAAAGTGTTATTTCAATAAATTTACATGATATTACGGTAAAATGGTTAGATAACTTTGAAAGGGATTATTTAAAGAACGGTGGGGCAATTTCAAGCGTGGGAACTCATCTAAGACCATTAAGAGCTATTTATAATAAGGCGTTGTTGGATAACAATATTAGTCCCGAAATTTCACCTTTTGGTTATGGGAAATTTGTCATACCGTCCTCAACTAAAGTTAAGAAGGCTTTGGACAAGGAGCATTTAGAAAAACTAATTAACGCTACTCCTGAAAATTATTATCAGGAAAAGGCTAAGGATTTTTGGTTTCTGTCCTTTTACTGTACGGGTATGAATATCTCAGATATCATTAGAATAAAGGGTAAAGATTTAAACTTTGAATTATCCTATCTCGAGTTCTATAGAAATAAATCATTCAAATCAACCAAATCTAATTTGAGAAAAGTTACTGTGGTTTTAAATGATCAAGCACTAGATATTATCAATAAATACAAAGTTGAAACAATTGAACCTAACAAATATATTTTTGATATTATTTCTGATTCTGATTCCGCCACAGAAATAGAAAGAAAAAAAGGCAATTTTATACGATTTATTAATATGCATATAAAAAAACTTGCGAAAACGGTTGGCATTACAGAGGATATATCAGTCAATTGGGCGAGACATACTTTCTCATCAATAGCCTTGAATGTTGGAACTTCAGCTGAATTTATAAAGGATGCACTTGGACATAAAGATCTTAAAACAACTTATAATTATTTGAATGGTTTTGATACAGAAGAAAAAAGGAAAACATTAAGTAAAATATACAAATTAAATGATTGATTTGGACGAGAATCATAAAGTAAAATTCATCTCAATTGATGAAGAGCATTGTATATCAACTTTGCGAAACATTATTATGGAAAAATATAGTTGTCCAAATTGTTCTAGTAAAATATGCTATTATAAGAAAGATAAAGATCAATTCGAATGCAAAAAATGCAAGAAAAGAAGTACGTTGAAAGCTAATACTCTAATGTTTCATACTAGACTACCAATAAGATATTGGATTTTAGCATTAGAAGAAATTTTATTAAAAACTTTTTATGAGCAAAAAGTTAATTATTGCAGTATTCAAAGAAACGTTTTCAACATAAAAAATATGAGCCTATCTACCATATGAGTTTAAAGATTCTCGAAAAAATAAAAACCAATACTTCTGCCACTAAACAATTAATTCGAACAAAAAGTGAAATTGAGAATGAAATATTTAATCTAAAATATTCACCTACTCCGCAAGAAGAAAGTAATATTATTGATGATGATGAATTCTTAAAATCATTAATCAGCGAAAAAGAATTTCTGTCCGAAAGGGATGTTAAAGCTGGGGAAAAATTGCTAAAAGCATATATTTATTTTTTAGCAGAACCATAATAAAATTATATTCCATAAAAGCTTCTTAGGTAATTAAAAGGATAGAAAATTAGGTAAATAAAGGGATAAATCAAAATTTTTTAACCACTGATTTATATCTATTTCATCATCTAAAATATCACGTAACCCCCTTAGATAAAGGG
>JAEXBA010000057.1 GCA_023457935.1 Bacteroidota bacterium
CTGGTGATCTCCGAAAGTTTGTAACCGGGATGGTACTGCCTCTGGGTTTGGTCGTTTATGTCCTTTAATCTAACAATCCGCATCCCCGAAATACCGTCCTTCACATTCTGCGAGAGCGTCACTCTATAACCACATCGCCGCATATAATCGACCAAGTCATCAAAATTTCTTGAGACCTTCAGACAGTTTTGCAGCACTTTCAGCATCTGCTGCTTTTTCTCCTTTCCGATTTCCACATCTGTTTTGAGATTCATCTCTTTGCAGACATTTCTCACTGATTCACCGAAGCGCTTTCCGATATTGGCAGATTTTACCGTGCATTTACCATAAACATCTATGCGGTTCACGATGAAGTGGATATGTTTCTGCTTCGTGGAATTGTGGACATCCAAGACGATTTGGTTATTTTCTGTAAGTCCCACATCCTTCAATGATTTTAAAGCCAGTTCCTTCAATTCGTCGTTGGTCAGTATGTCGCCAATTTCCTTTGCCGGAGAAATGTAACCTGTGAGCGCCCATTTCTTGACATTCGGATTTCTCTCGGCAATAAACTTCATTTCCGCAAACTGTTCCTCCGGTGTTGTTGAAAGCAGGTTGTTGGAATAAACACATTCCGCCGTGCCTTTGTCGTTGCCGTTGTATTCAATCGCTATCTTACTGATCCTCCTTGTCGTTGCCGAATTGTTCATGCTTGATAATTTGTTGGTAGAGGTATTCTCTGATTAATTTGGTGACGGTGTGAATTTCTTCAAGGATCTCTTTCTTGTTTTCAAACTCGTTCCATTCTCTGTTCCGGAGCAGATTGGATATCCTTATAAAATTGTTGCCGTAATTCAACAGAACCGCGTCGGTTTGAAACTCGTTAACTTTAATTTCCTTTTCGGTAGAAATCAACCTTAAATATTTGGATATTTTCAGGTTATATTTTTCTGCTTCCTTTCGAATTTTCTCAAACTCCTTTTCGGTAAAACGAACTGAGACTACCTTTGAAAAGTGGTTCGCCGTCTTCTTTTTCAAACCTCCCTCTCTACCAATTTCGCGAAAGCGGTTCCTTCTTTTTTCTTCGGCAACCTTTGCAATTTGCTTCTCGGAAACCTGTCTTACAAACTGTTTTAAAAAGTCATTTTTCATCTTGTGTTTATGTGGTGTTTAAATTTTTTATGATTATAAATTACTGGCTTGAATTCCATTTCCAAACAAGTGTTTCCGACGAAAGGAGGAAACCAAAAAGCCCGATTTTTACGGCAAGCATACGCTTGTTGTAAACATTGGGTACTTTTTGCACTCACTAAATACATGGCAAGTTTTTACCCAGCTTAATTAGAGTATTCCACCTGTGCTTATTTTGCGCAGGCCGGCTTGTATGAATTTTCATCTTTTTCTCCTGTAAATATTCCGGCTTTCCTCGGACTCGTGTATGGCTGTTTGATTTTTTTCAAGCTTATTTTCAAGTGTCTTTTCTTCCTGTGATATCAGGAAATCATTCAGATCTTGATGACGGAAATATTCAATCGACCGGTCATCTGCCTCCGGGAATATTTTCAAAATTGAATCCCTGCACTGTTCGCCGGCGCGGTCGTTATCCAAGTACATTTCGACAGATTTATAATTTCCAAAAAGCCCTGATGTCTTGTGAACCAAGGCGACAGAGTTCAGAATTAGATAGTCGGAGGGTGTCTTTTCTTGTGCTAAAATTTTAAGGGAGAGGTAGTCGGTAAAGCCCTCGAAAACCTTTAGGTTTTCAGAATTATTTTTTATCGTGGTGATATCCTTTTTTCCTAGGCAGATTTTGGAAAACCTGCTGCGGATCTCGTAGCCTCCCGAATCGTTTTTGAAACCCAGCCCAAAATATCTCTTGTCGTTAATCCGGTAGTGGACTTCGCTCAATGCCGATTTTTGTGACTCGAGTTTTCTTGATTTCAAATAATCTAACAATGCCGGATGACTAACTTCTTTTACTTCAAGAATCTCGTTTTTCTTTTCAGCAGTAATCGTTTCCTCTGGGTTTTGCTTTTTAAAAGAAAAATTAAAGCGTTCCAGATATTCCAACGCATCCAATACCGAGCATCGCTTAATGGCTTGGACGATGGAGACATTGTCGTACATCATTCCCGTTCCAAAGTCGAAGGCCGTATTTTTAGTAAAATTTACGACTAAGCTCGGTGTGCGCTCCTGGCGGTCTATAGCATGATAGAATGCGGACTTAGCGTTCTCTTTGCTCGGGAAAAGAGAAAAACTCTCAAGGATTTCCCGGATGCTGATATTTTCGTTAGCTTGTTTGCAGTTCATTTTTTGTGTTTTTTAAAGTTTATCTTTTTATATCCAGTTATGTTTTTACCGTTTTTCCATACCTGCCTACCTAAATATTGAATATCAGTTAGTTATATCAATTAATGACTTACCTTGTTGTTACCTGTTAATTGGATCCCTTCTTTAACTATAGTAGTTTAGGTAAAGTCTTATCTATTTTATTACCTTGATAAAAATTTGAAAATGAGTTCTGTAAGTCCACTTAGGTAAGTAGGTAGGATAAATTGAATGTCAAGGATTTAAACTTTCTTTCAGTCAATCTTTCTTCGGATCAGGTAGCCGTAAACCTGCAGTTT
>JAEXBA010000058.1 GCA_023457935.1 Bacteroidota bacterium
AACAGTGTATTTGCAAAAGGCGGGTTTGAATATATAATAGAAAAACTCGTTGCATTTAGTAAGATGAAAACAATTTTAATAACAGGTGGAACACAAGGCATTGGAAAAGGTATCGCAATGAGCCAATTAAACCAGGGAAATCGTGTAATCGTAGTAAGTAGTTCACAAGAAAGTGCTAACACTTTTATAAGCGAAGCAAAAAAGGAGGGATTAGCCGAAAATGCAATTTTTATACAAGCGGATTTAAGCTTAGTAAAGGAAAATAACCGCATCATTGACTTGATTAAAAATGATTTTCCAGTGTTGGACACACTCATTTTTTGCGCTGCAAAACACAACAAAGAATACATTGAAACTGCGGAAGGTTTAGAGTTTACATTCGCGTTAGCTTATTTAAGCAGGTTTATTTTAAGTTACGGACTCAAAGAAGTTTTAGAAAAAACAAACCATCCGGTTATTCTGAATATTTGCGGAACAGGAATGAACGGAAAAGTTAATTGGGAAGATTTGCAACACAAAAACAGTTTTGTTCCAATGAAAGTGATGATGCATGGCAGTAGGTTGAATGATTTATTAGCGGTTGAGTTTTCAAAAAATGACTCCGCTAACAAAATAAAATATGTTTTATACAATCCTATGGCTGTAAAGACCCCGGGAATGGACAATAGTAGTGGTGGTTTTTTAATGAAAACGATTTTTAATCTCATTGCGAAACCCATTGACAAAGCAACTATTCCTATAACAGACTTACTTAACAATCTTCCGACACAACAACTAATTTCATACACACAGCGCAAAGAAAACAGTTTGACAAAACCAACTTTTGACAAAGATAATGCCCAAAAGCTTTACGGAATTACGAACAAACTGTTGACGGAAATAAAGAACTGAAACGAACGACAAATGAGCAGCCACTAACAACGGTTTGCGTCAGACGGGGTAAGGTGCTTCGTTTGACGCTTTTTGCTATATTTGGGTTTTCGGCTTCATTTCAAGTTCTGTGTTAATAATCCAGCCCGAACGCAAAGCCGAAAACCGTTATTGGCAATATGAAACCAACAAACTGCAAAATAGAAATCATAAAAGGAGACATCACTAAAATAAAAGCGGATGCAATTGTAAATGCTGCAAACACGTCACTTTTAGGCGGGGGCGGAGTTGATGGAGCAATTCATCGTGCTGGTGGAAAGGAAATTTTAGATGAGTGTAGAAAAATTATTGCCAAACAAGGCGGATGCAAAGTTGGAGAAGCAGTTATTACAACTGCCGGAAAATTGAATGCTAAATATGTCATTCACACCGTTGGTCCTGTTTGGAACAATGGGAATAAAAATGAATCTGAAAAATTAGCAAATTGTTACTCAAGCTCTCTAAAATTAGCCGTTGAAAATGATTGTAAAGTAATTGCTTTTCCGTCTATCAGTACTGGAATTTATAGATTTCCAAAAGAAGCAGCTGCAGCAATTGCAATAAATACTATTTCTGATTTTTTATCGGAAAACAATCAACTCGAAAGAATCATTCTTGTAAGTTTTGATGATGAAAATTATCAAATCCTAAACTCGGAAATAAATAGATAAAAATCATACTGCCGATACTTCCATTGTCTGTAATATATGAGCACATTACGTCATAAAATCAAACCAATACTTTCAGCTCTTATTTTAATAGTTTGTTTTTCCTATATTCTGGTAAAATGTCTGGAAGAAAATACCAATCAGGAAGAAACTTTCACTTTATTAAAAGCGAAATTTAATCTTTCGGTTCTCAGATCAGGATCTGCTGAAAATGTTCATTACGACCCGAGAAACGCTCAAAAATCATTTCTGATGGGTTGCAAAGTTAAATACATGATTTTGAAGGGTCGAGAAGAACTAACCGGTCTGGAAAGACTGATTGAGTTTGATAATGATTCTATTAACCGGATCACTGTAAGAAAAACCACTTACAGAAAAAAGATCAATGCAAATGAAGAAGAAATGAACTGGTACAACATAAAAAAAGATTCAGTCTACGTTTTGGATTTCAAAAAGAGAAAAAAAGAAATTTACAGGAAAATTAAGCTGGTAAAAACGGTTGATATGAAAAGTGATGATGAAAATGAAAATTATATTTACACGGTAAAATCTCAAACTGAAGAAAAATATAACTGCAATTAACAAGTTGCATTTTTATCACATTAAATTCATTGCTTTTTATTACCTTCGGAAAAGGTAAATGAATTTTCAAACTCTAAACAAACCAACATGAAACTCAACGCCGGAATCATCACCGAAAAACTGGAAGAAACGAAAAAGTTCTACACCGAAATTTTAGACTTCGGAATTACCTTTGAGAACGAGTTCTATCTCTTGATGCATACTCCGGATCAGTCCGCAGAAATCAGTTTTCTGCTGCCGAATCACCCAAGCCAGCAGCCGCTTTTTCAGAGTGAATTTTCAGGTCAGGGAATATATCTGACGATTGAAGTGGAAAACGTTGACGAAATCTACAACGACATGAAAAACAAAAATGTTGAAATCAGGATTGAAATCCGCGATGAACCTTGGGGCGACCGGCATTTTGCCATTCAGGATCCAAACGGAATCGGGATTGATATTGTGAAATATACAGCGCAGTAAAACAGTTATCCTTTCACCTGATGTAAAAAGATAAAAACCACACTACATTCCGAAAACAAAATACTGATTGAATTTCAGTGTATTAAAAAGCTTTCTATCTATGGATAAGGCGCAATTTCTACCTCCAAACCTTCAATTTCTTCAGTAATTCGGATCTGGCAGCCTAAACGGGAACTGTCTTTCACGTGAAAAGCTTCCGCAAGCATCGCGTCTTCTTCGTCGCCCATTTCCTCCAGCTTTTCTGCTCCGGCAACAATGTAAACCTGACATGAGGCGCACATCGCCATTCCCCCGCAAACTCCGATGGTTCCGTCTTCAGCCAGTTCATAGGAACGGATAACTTCCATTAAATTCATCGACATGTCGGTTGGAGCAGCCAAATCGTGCGTAATTCCTTCCCTGTCAGTAATCTTTATATTGATATCGGACATCTTCTAAAAGTAATTTAATTTTGAAACTTTACCGTGGTCGAAACTTAATCGATTTTCTTCACCACCGCTTTTTCCGCTTCTTTACGGCTTCCGTCGAAACCGTCTACTCCGCTCACTGTGGTGTATTTCAGAACGTATTTCTTGCCCGGATTCAGTCTTTGGTAAACACTCTGGCACATCAGCGTTGCTTCGTGGAATCCGCACAGAATCAGTTTCAGTTTTCCGGGGTAAGTATTGATATCGCCTATCGCGTAAACACCTTCAATATTTGTCTGATAATCAAGAGCATTGTTAACTTTGATTGCATTTTTTTCAATCTCAAGTCCCCAGTTGCCCAGTTCGCCCAATTTCGGTGTGAGACCGAAAAGCGGAATGAAGAAATCCGTTTCAATATCTGAAACTGTACCTTCCTGATCTACAGTAATCGCTTCAATTTTGCCGTTTCCTTTAAGTCCTACAACCTCAGCAGGCGTAATAAGATTGATTTTTCCTTTGTTTTTAAGATCCTGAACTTTCTCAACAGAATCCAGTGCGCCGCGGAATTCGTTTCTTCTGTGAATCAGTGTAACTTCACTCGCAACATCCGAAAGGAAAATCGACCAGTCCAGTGCGGAATCTCCACCGCCGGCAATTACAATTTTCTTATTGCGGAAATGTTCCGGTTCCTTAACGAAATATTCAACACCGTTTTCTTCATACTCTGCGATATTTTCAAGCTCCGGTTTTCTTGGCTCAAACGTTCCCAAACCGCCTGCAATTGCAACGGCTTTTGCCCTGTGAACTGTACCTTTGTTGGTTACTACTTCAAACCATTCATCATCCACTTTCGTTAGCGTAACGGCTGTTTCTGCAAGCGTAAAGCCCGGCTGAAACTGTTTGATCTGTTCCATGAGATTATCAACCAGTTCACCTGCGTTTACAGAAGGATAACCCGGAATATCGAAAATCGGTTTTTTTGGATACAGTTCGGCAAGCTGTCCGCCCGGCTGCGGCAATGCATCAATAATGTGGCATTTCATTTTAAGAAGCCCGGCTTCAAAAACTGCAAAAAGTCCGGTTGGCCCGGCTCCGATAATCAATAAATCTGTTGTAATCATCTTCAGAATCGTTGGTAAATAAACTTTGCAAAAGTACTAAAAATTATATGAACCCTTATGTAATCCATATTACAAAAAAGTAATGAGGCTTCTGATAAAAGTCAGTTGCAGCGTTCCTATATTTGTGGCAAATTTTTTGCAAAACTATAAGCATGAAGAAAATTTTAAGTGCATTTGCACTCATTTTTATAACTCTTTTATCTGCGCAGAAGCTCGACAACATCAGTTCGGGCGAAAGTCTGCATTACCGTATTCATTATGGTGTTCTGAATGCCGGTACTGCCACACTTACCACTCTGAAAACCAATTTCCAGGGTGAACCTCATTTTTATGTGAAAGGTGTAGGGAGAACAACCGGCGCGGTAAGAACTTTTTTTAAGGTTGAAGATGTGTACGAAAGTTTTATCAATTACAATACAGGTTTGCCTAGTTACTACGTCCGCAATGTGAAGGAAGGCGGTTACAGCCAGCATCTTCAGACTGTATTTAATCACAGTAACCAAACCCTGATTCTTACAGACAAGAAAACGCCTGCAAACGGTTCGAAAGTGCTGCCGTCGGTAAAAGGAGTTCAGGATATGCTTTCTGCGTTCTACTATTTACGAGCGCTGGACTCTTCTGAACTGCGTGTTGGATCGGTAAAAAACCTCAACGTCTGGATCGATGATGAAATGTTTCCTTTTCAGCTCCGTGTGGTTGGCACCGAGAATGTCCGCACAAAATTCGGAACCATCAACTGTCTGAAAATTGTACCGCTGGTTCAGAGTGGCCGGGTTTTCAAAGCCAAGGAAGGTGTTACGCTTTGGGTTTCCAATGACCGTAACCATGTGCCGATTTCAATAAAAGCCGAACTGGCAGTGGGATCGCTGAAAGCAGATATCGACAGCTACAAGAACGTAAAATATCCACTGAAATTCACGAAATAACTTAATAATGGAAAAAAAAGCGGAAAAGAAATCTTTTCCGCTTTTTAATTTATCGTGGTTTTACAGTGTCTTGAACTGTTCCAGCATACGTATGTCGTTCTCAAAAAACATCCGGATATCGCTCATCTGGTAAAGCAGCATTACAATTCTCTCTATTCCCATTCCGAATGCATAACCCGAAAATTTATCAGGATCAATATTTACATTCTGTAGAACAGCAGGATCTACCATTCCACAGCCCATAATTTCAAGCCAGCCGGTTCCTTTGGTGATTCTGTAATCGGTTTCGGAATTCAGTCCCCAATAAACATCAACTTCTGCACTTGGCTCTGTAAAAGGGAAATACGAAGGACGCATTCTGATTTTAGACTTACCGAAAAGTTCCGTGGTGAAATACTGAATGGTTTGCTTCAAATCGGCAAAACTTACGTTTTCATCAATATAAAGACCTTCAATCTGATGGAAAATACAGTGCGAACGCGAAGAAACGGCTTCATTTCTGAACACTCTTCCCGGAGAAAGGATTCTTAGCGGCGGTTCATTCTGTTCCATGTAACGGATCTGAACTGAAGAAGTATGCGTACGAAGCAGAATATCAGGATTGGTTTCGATGAAAAACGTGTCCTGCATATCTCTTGCTGGATGGTATTCCGGAAGATTCAGTGCAGAGAAATTATGCCAGTCGTCTTCAATTTCCGGCCCGTCTGCTACAGCAAAACCGATAGATTTGAAGATTTCAATAATTTTATTTTTTACAGCATTAATCGGATGTCTTGACCCTAATTCCAAAGGAAAACCTGGCCTTGTTAAGTCTTCTTTTTCAAGAATTAACGCAGACTGACCGGCATTTTTCAGATCATCAAGTTTACCCGCAACGCGCTGTTTCAGCGTATTGATTTTCTGGCCGAAATCTTTCTTCTGCTCATTGGGAACCTCTTTAAATTTTTCAAAAAAATCATTCAGAATCCCTTTTTTGCCGTTAAATTTAATCCGGAACTGCTCTATTTCTTCTTTATTGGAAGAATTAAAGTTATCCACCTCAACCAAAAGTTCATCAATCTTCTCTAGCATCTTATTATATCTGTAAGCTGCAAAAATACCAAAATTTTGATTAACAGTAAACCAAAATTCCGATACCGGAAACAAAAAATCTGCCTTAAAAAAGCAGATTATATGAATAAGAGAAAGCGGATCTTAGCTGTTCTTCAGTGCTTTAATCAGAATCTGAATATTGATTTCGTTTTTAATCAGTCCGTTCTGAACAGGCATCTGAAACTTCACTCCAAAATCTTCTCTCAGTAAATCTTTGGGCTCAGTTGCAATGCTTACTTCGTTCTCTTTCACCGCAATATTCGCGTTGAACTGAACCGGTTTTGTAACTCCTTTTATCGTTAAATTACCGTCTAAAACAGCGTTGTAATCACCGCCCGCCGGAGCTTCAGAAACTTTTGTAATTTCGTAGGAAGCGGTAGGAAATTTTTCTGTTTCGAAAAAATCACCGCTTTTCAGGTGGCCCTCAAGTTTGGATTTCTGCTCTGCATCGTCTTTCAAATCCACATTTTCCAGGGAATTCATATCCGCAACAAACTTTCCGCTTTCCAGCTTACCGTCTTTCACCGTTACGTCGCCGCTTTCAAACTTAATAGTTCCGAAATGATTGGTAGCATCCGTTTTCACTACTTTAAAGCCTTTCCATTCAATCTTGCTGTTCAGCGTGTCTACTTTGTAAACTGCTCCGTCCTTCGTTGTGGTTACTTCATTGGTTTCGCTGGTCAACGGCTTGTCCTTACCGCAGGAAACTGCCGCAACTGTAAGCAAAGCTCCGCCAAGAAAAAAAGAAATTAAAGTTTTTTTCATAATTTATTATTTTACAGAAGCGAAGTTACAAAAAAAAAATCCTGAAATCCATACATTTGCAGCATGTTACTAGAGATTAAAGGGCTGCATTTTTCGCACCGGCCGGAGCAAAAACTCTTTCAGAATCTGCATATGAAAGTGGATGAAGGAAAAATTATTGCACTCGCTGGCGAAAGCGGATGCGGAAAATCCACACTTCTGAATCTCATTTACGGGCTTCTAGACTGGCAGCAAGGCGAAATCATCTTCGACGGCGAAAACCTTAAAGGCCCGAAAGGCAACATTGTTCCCGGAGAAGAAAACATGAAATTTGTCGCGCAGCATTACGATCTGATGCCTTATTCCACCGTTTACGACAATGTCGGAAAATTTCTGTCCAACATTAAACTTGAGGAAAAACGAAAAAAGGTAATGGAACTGCTGCAAGTAGTGGGAATGGAGGATTTTGCGGATATAAAACCACAGTTTTTAAGTGGCGGACAGCAGCAGCGCGTTGCCATTGCAAGATCACTTTCCGTTATGCCAAAACTGCTTCTTCTGGACGAACCATTCTCCAATATTGATTTTTCGAGAAAAATTGAACTGCGTGAAAGACTTTTCAATTACGTGAAGGAAAAAAACATTTCACTGATTATTTCCACCCATGAAATTCAGGAAATAATGCCATGGCTTGATCAGATCATTATTCTGCAGGAAGGAAGGTTAATTCAGAATGACGGTCCGGAAGAATCCTACAAAAATCCTTACAATGCCTATGTTGCAAGACTGTTCGGTGAAGTGAACGAACTGACTGATGAACAGATAACCGTTCTCAATTCCGACAAGAAACTTCTCTTTCCGCATGAAATCAAACTTACAGAAAACGGACTCGAAGCCAAAGTTCTGGAAAGCCGGTTTGCAGGAAGCCATTACTGGAATAAAATAACGGTTGCCGGAAAACCTTTGGTGGTGTATTCGGAACAGCCACTGCAAGAACAAATCAGAATTGCCTTAGCTTAATGTTAGTTTGTGGATAATTTTCGAATTTCCACTTTTTATTTGGCATTAATTTTGGAATTTCCTTAGCAGAATAGTTTTCCCCATCATAACGAAGGAAATTTTTGGTTAATTCTCTTTCTGCCTTTACGGACTGAAAATTAGTTTCATTCTATCGGAACAATCAAAGTCTTTAGAATTTGAACCCTGTCCAAATTTTTCCTTTTTTTATGCCTTTTTCACAAATTCTGATTTCAGCGCCATCGATCCGAAACCGTCAATTTTACAGTCGATATTATGGTCGGAATCTGGTCTCAGACGGATATTTTTCACTTTAGTTCCCGCTTTAACTGGCTTTGGAGCGCCTTTTACCGGCAAATCTTTTACCACCACTACAGAATCACCGTTCTGAAGTTCGTTTCCGTTGGAATCAAAAACCTTGTCTTCGTTTCCGGCTTCCGCAGGATCCCATTCATGGAAACACTGCGAACATACCAAAAGATTATCCTGTTCGTAAGTAAATTCGGAATTGCATTTTGGACAGTGTATTGCGTCGCTCATTGTATTGTTTTTTGCAAAGATAATATTTTGCAATTGGCTTTGGGCGATAAGCAGTAAGCATAACTTGCCCTAAATTGCTTATTTTTGCAGAACTTTTTGCCTAATGCTTAAAGTTTAAAGAACAGTATGGAATTAATTCACCGTAATCTCGCTATAGGAATTCACGATGCACTTCAGGAAACTTTTTTTCAGGATAAAAAATATGCCGATAAAGTAATCGAGCGTCTTCTGAAAGCCAACAAAAAATGGGGAAGCCAGGACAGAGCGGTAGTTTCGGAAATTTTCTACAACATTATCCGTTGGAAAAAACGTCTCGAATATTATATGGGCGAAGGCGTGAAACCCGGAAATATCTACAAACTGATTCTTGCTTATCTGTTGTGGAGCAAAACCAAATACAAAAAATTCGAGGAGTTTGAGGGAATCAAAGTTTCGGACATCCTGAAAAAACTGGAAAAAGGATCGGTCCCAACCAAAGCTATACACTACTCTATTCCCGAATGGCTCGCTGAAACGCTTGAAAAAGAACTCGGCGAGAAATGGGAAAAGGAAATGAATGCGCTGAATGAACAGGCTCCGACGGTTCTTCGCGCCAACACACTGAAAACCTCAGCAAAACATCTGATTGATGAGCTTGCCCACGAAAATGTGGAAAGTCATTCCATTCGAAGTTATCCCGACGCCGTTCAGTTGGAGGAAAAGAAAAATGTATTTCTCACCAGTGCTTTTAAGGAAGGTCTGTTTGAAGTTCAGGATGCGAGTTCGCAGAAAATTGGTGAGCTGCTTGATGTTCAGGAAGGAATGCGCGTCGTTGATGCCTGCGCTGGAGCCGGTGGAAAAACACTTCATTTGGCCGCTTTAATGAGAAACAAAGGCCAGATTATCGCCCTTGATATTTACGAATGGAAGCTTGCTGAACTTAAACGCCGAGCGAAAAGAGCGGGAGCACACAATATTGAAACGCGACTGATTACCGACAATAAAGTCATCAAAAGACTTCATGAAAAAGCAGACCGTCTGCTGATTGATGCGCCGTGTTCCGGACTTGGAGTTCTGAAAAGAAATCCGGATTCCAAATGGAAAATTGATCAGGAATTTATCAACAGAATCAAGGGTGAACAGCAGCAGATTCTTCAGGATTACTCTAAAATTCTGAAAAAAGGCGGTAAAATGATTTATGCAACCTGCTCAATTCTTCCTTCAGAAAATAATGAACAGGTGGAGACTTTTCTTAAAAACAATCCGGATTTCAAACTGCTGCGCGACGAAAAAATTATGCCGAGCGAAGGCTATGACGGATTTTACATGGCACTGATACAAAGAAACGCCTGATGTTTTTCAACATATTTTTTTGCCACGAATGCACGAATTTAACAGCGCATTCGTGGCAAATTCTTTCAAATAAAAAAGATGTTTCGTAGGTTTTAAACACTAATTTCCAAAGAAAATCGAATAAAAATCCAATGCACAGAACATTCGTGCATTCGTGGCAAATTCATTTCAGATAACAGAGACGTTTCTCAGGTTTTTAGACAATAATCTAGAAAGAAAGCCGCAAAAAATGCCGCGCACAAAATTCGTGCATTCGTGGCAAATTCATCTCAGATAAAATAGACGTTTCCTAGGTTTTAGATAATAATCTGGAAAGAAAGCCGCAAAAAATGCCGCACACAGAAAATTCGTGCATTCGTGGCAATTAACTCAACCTAAAAAAATTCACAAAAACAATCAAAACCTCAATTTTAACTTAATTATTTCCTGTTAAAGCTAAAATTTAAGTACTATTTTCACTAAAATAAAAATTTACTTGTAGTTTTTGAAGTTAATCTTTATCC